>NZ_JBEZCX010000009.1:0-310847 GCF_040647835.1 Micromonospora sp. NPDC049240 | reverse complement strand
GATGGTACTGCACTCGGGAGGGTGTGGGAGAGTAGGACACCGCCGGACAATCTTCCAGTTCAGGGCCACCCTTCGGGGTGGCCCTGAACTGCGTTTCACCGACGCTGCACGCCCTCGCGGATCTCCCGGAACAACGTCGCGGCGTCGTCGACCGCCCGGCCGGGGAACATCCCCATCGCCACGCTGCCGTGATCGGCCCAGCCGCACACCGCGAAGTCACCGCCGTCGCCGCTCGTGGTGCCGCACTTCATCACGCCGCCCAGCCGGCCGGCGTCGACCTCGCGTACCGCGGCGACCTTGCCGGTCTCGTCGGCCATCAGGCCGAAGAGCGTGTCCAGGTCCCGTTCGGGCTGCCAGAGCAGCGTGGTGCCGCCGAACAGCAGCACCGACCGCTTGGCGTCCGCCGGGTCCGAGTAGACCGCGCCGAAGCTGCGATCCAGGTCGATGTCGGCGGCGAATCCGTCGCGCAGGTACTCGGCCGTGCTGCGGGCCCGGTCGCTGTCGTCGCGGGTGAGCCCGGCCACCCCGGGCGGCTGGGTCAGCTCGGCGTCCTTCTGCTGGAGCACCCGCCAGCCGCCCAGGCCGAGCGCGCCCGCGCCGGCGAGGCCGGCCGCCAGGACCGCGGCCAGCACGACCTTTCGACGCCGCGAGACGGGCCGTCGTTCGGGTTCCAGCGCGGGGTCGCGGCGGCTCAGTCGGATCGGCTCGTCGGTCAGCTCGACCGGACCGTGACCCCCGTCGACCTGACGCTCGGTGAGATGCGCGTCGGACATGTCCGCCACCGTACGCGAATCACCGGTGGCGCACGTCAGGTCTCCGGAAGCGCTCCGTAGACTTTGAGAGTGACCGAGAGACTGGATGCCCGACGCCCCGACGCCCCGACCCTTGCCGGCCAGTACCAGCCCGGCGAGGTAGAGCAGCGACGGTACGAGCAGTGGGTAGCCGGCGGGCACTTCCGGGCGTCGGCGGAGAGTGACAAGCCGCCGTTCGCCATCGTCATCCCGCCGCCGAACGTCACCGGCTCGCTGCACATGGGCCACGCGTTCGAGCACACGCTGATGGACGCGCTCACCCGGCGCAAGCGGATGCAGGGCTTCGAGGCGCTCTGGCTGCCCGGCATGGATCACGCCGGCATCGCCACCCAGAACCTGGTCGAGCGGCAGCTCGCCGGTGAGGGGCTGTCCCGCCACGATCTCGGGCGGGAGAAGTTCGTCGAGCGGGTCTGGCAGTGGAAGGCCGAGTCCGGCGGCGCGATCCTGGGCCAGATGCGCCGGCTCGGCGACGCGGTCGACTGGGACCGGGAGCGCTTCACCATGGACGAGGGCCTCTCCCGGGCCGTGCAGACCATGTTCAAGAAGCTCTTCGACGACGGGCTGATCTACCGGGCCAACCGGATCATCAACTGGTGCCCGCGCTGCCTCACCGCGCTCTCCGACATCGAGGTCGAGCACACCGACGACGAGGGCGAGCTGGTCTCGATCCGCTACGGCGACGAGGTCGTGGTGGCCACCACCCGGGCCGAGACGATGCTCGGCGACACCGCGGTCGCGGTGCACCCGGACGACGAGCGGTACCAGCACCTGATCGGCACCGAGGTGGCGCTGCCGCTCACCGACCGGCGCATCCCGATCGTCGCGGACGAGCACGTCGACCCGAGCTTCGGCACCGGCATGGTCAAGGTGACCCCGGCGCACGACCCGAACGACTTCGAGATCGGGCAGCGGCACGACCTGCCCTCGCTGACGATCATGGACGAGCGGGGCGTGATCACCGCGCCGGGGCCGTTCCAGGGCCTGGACCGGTACGAGGCCCGCCCGGCGATCGTGGCGGCACTGCGCGAGCAGGGCCGGATCGTGGCCGAGAAGCGGCCGTACCTGCACGCGGTGGGGCACTGCTCGCGGTGCAAGACGACAGTCGAACCGCGCCTGTCGTTGCAGTGGTTCGTCAACACCGGGCCGCTGGCCAAGGCGGCCGGCGACGCGGTGCGGGACGGCCGGGTGAAGGTCGAGCCGGCCGAACTGGCCAAGCGCTACTTCGCCTGGGTGGACAACATGCACGACTGGTGCATCTCCCGCCAGCTCTGGTGGGGCCACCGCATCCCGGTCTGGTACGGCCCGGCCGGCGAGATCGTCTGCGTCGGGCCGGACGAGGCCGCCCCCACCGGCGAGGGCTGGCACCAGGACGAGGACGTGCTGGACACCTGGTTCTCCAGCGGCCTCTGGCCGTTCTCCACGCTCGGCTGGCCGGAGCAGACGCCGGACCTGGCCAAGTTCTACCCGACCAGTGTGCTGGTCACCGGCTACGACATCCTGTTCTTCTGGGTCGCCCGGATGATGATGTTCGGCCTGTACGCGATGGACGGCGTCCAGCCGTTCGACGTGGTGGCGCTGCACGGCATGGTCCGCGACGAGCACGGCAAGAAGATGTCGAAGTCGTTCGGCAACGTGGTCGACCCGCTCGACTGGATCGACCGGTTCGGCGCCGACGCCACCCGGTTCACGCTGGCCCGCGGCGCCAACCCGGGCCAGGACGTGCCGGTCAGCGAGGAGTGGTGTCAGGGCTCCCGTAACTTCTGCAACAAGCTGTGGAACGCCACCCGGTTCGCGCTGCTCAACGGCGCGCACACCGACGGTCCGCTGCCGGCGGCCAATGAGTTGTCGACCGTCGACAGGTGGATCCTGTCCCGGTTGGCGCACGTCACCGCCGAGGTGGACGAGCAGTTCGAGGCGTACGAGTTCGCCAAGGTCTGCGACCTGCTGTACCACTTCGCCTGGGACGACGTCTGCGACTGGTACGTGGAGCTGAGCAAGTCGGTGCTCGCCGAGGGCGGGCCGGCGGCCGACGCCACCCGCCGGGTGCTGGGCCACGTGCTGGACCAGTTGCTGCGGTTGCTGCACCCGGTGATCCCGTTCGTCACCGACGAGCTGTGGGCCGCGCTGACCGGCGCGGAGACGCTGCTGGCGGCCCGGTGGCCGGCGGTGGACCGTACCGGGATCGACGACGCCGCGGAGGCGGAGGTCGCCACGTTGCAGCGGGTGGTCACCGAGGTCCGCCGGTTCCGCTCGGACCAGGGGCTGCGGCCGACCCAGCGGGTCGCCGCCCGGCTCGACGGCCTGGCCGGCGCGGGCGTCGCGGCGCACGAGCCGCTGATCCGGTCGCTGGCCCGGCTCGACGCGCCCGGCGACGACTTCCAGGCCAGCGCCACGTTGGCCATGCCCGGCGAGGTGAGCGTCGCGCTCGACACCCGCGGCGCGATCGACGTGGCGGCCGAGCGTGCCCGGCTCACCAAGGACCGCGCGGCGGCCGAGAAGGAGGCCACCCAGGCGCGGGCGAAGTTGAACAATCCGGCGTTCGTCGGCAAGGCGCCCGAGCCGGTGGTCGCGAAGATCCGGGAGCGGCTGGCGGTGGCCGAGACGGACCTGGCCCGGATCGACGCCGCTCTGGAGGCGCTGACATCGTGAGCGACCGTACCGACCACGCCGCGTTCGTCGAGGTGGAGGCCGCGCTGAACGCGCGCGGCTTCACCCGGATGCGGTTCGAGCTGGAGAAGATCGAGAGCCTGCTGGACCTGCTCGGCAGTCCGCAGCGGGCGTACCCGTCGATCCACCTGACCGGCACCAACGGCAAGACCTCGACGGCCCGGATGATCGATTCGCTGTTGCGGGCGTTCGGGCTGCACACCGGGCGTTACACCAGCCCGCACCTGGAGACCGTCCGGGAGCGGATCAGCCTGGACGGCGAGCCGGTGAGCGAGGAACGGTTCGTCTCCACGTACCGGGAGATCGCGCCGTTGGCCGAGCTGGTCGACCAGCGTTCCGCCGAGCCGCTGACGTACTTCGACCTGACCACGGCGCTGGCGTTCGCCACGTTCGCCGACGCCCCCGTCGACGTGGCGGTGGTGGAGGTCGGGCTGGGCGGCGCGGAGGACGCGACAAACGTGATCCAGGCCGGCGTCGCGGTGATCACGCCGATCGGACTGGACCACACCGAGTGGCTGGGCGACACGATCGAGGACATCGCGCTGCACAAGGCGGGCATCATCCACCCCGGCGCCACGGTGATCGCCGCGGCGCAGGAGGAGGAGGCGGCCCGGCCGATCCTGGAACGCTGCGCCGAGGTCAACGCCACGGTCGCCCGGGAGGGCGCCGAGTTCGGGGTGATGCGCCGGGCCGTCGCCGTCGGTGGTCAGGTGTTGACCATCCAGGGCCTGGGCGGGGTGTACGAGGAGATCTTCATTCCGCTGCACGGTGCGCACCAGGCGCAGAACGCGGCCGTGGCGCTGGCCGCCGTGGAGGCGTTCCTGGGGGCCGGCGCGCGGCGGCAGCTCGACGTCGAGGCGGTCCGGGAGGGCTTCGCGGCGACCAGCTCCCCGGGCCGGCTGGAGCGGGTGCGTACCGCGCCGACGGTGCTGCTCGACGGCGCGCACAACCCGCACGGGATGGCCGCCACCGTGGCCGCGCTCCAGGAGGAGTTCGCGTTCAGCAAGCTCGTCGGCGTGCTGGCGGTGCTCGGCGACAAGGACGCGGCGGGCCTGCTCGAACTGCTGGAGCCGGTGCTGGACACGATCGTGGTCGCGGAGAACAGCTCGCCCCGGGCGATGCCTGTCGACGAGCTGGCCGAGCTGGCCCGGGAGGTCTTCGGGCCGGACCGGGTGCAGGTGGCCCGGGACATGCCCGACGCCATCGAGGCGGCGGTGGCGGAGGCCGAGTCCGACGTGCCGGGCGAGCTGGCCGGGGTGGGCGTGCTGATCACCGGTTCGGTGGTGACCGTGGCCGACGCCCGCCGGCTGCTCAAGCGATGACCGGCCCGGAGCAGCGCCCGGACGCGCAGCCGGGGTCGGAGCAGCCGGGATCGGAGCAGCCGGGCGGCGTCCGCCGCTCCGGGCTGCGCAACCCGGACCGGGCGGTACGCGGGCTGGGCGCCGGCACGCTCGCGCTG
This sequence comes from Micromonospora sp. NPDC049240, assembly GCF_040647835.1. Taxonomy (NCBI): domain Bacteria; kingdom Bacillati; phylum Actinomycetota; class Actinomycetes; order Micromonosporales; family Micromonosporaceae; genus Micromonospora; species Micromonospora sp. NPDC049240. The sequence goes on along the minus strand of NZ_JBEZCX010000009.1, from coordinate 305,909 downwards.
GAGGCGCTGGTGCTGCTGCTGGCCATCCAGCCGATCCGGGTGGTCGGCGGTGACCTGGGCGGCGCCGCGATCGGCGTGATCGTCGCGCTGGCGGTCGCCTGTGTGGTGCTGGCCGGCATGATGCGCCGCCCCTGGGCCTGGCACGCCGGCACCGTGCTCCAGGGCCTGCTGCTGCTCTCCGGGCTGCTGCACTGGTCGCTGTTCGGGCTCGGCGTGATCTTCGCGTTGGTGTGGGCGTACGCGTTGCACGTGCGCCGGGTCATCCTCGGCTGAGCGCCGAGGGCGGGCGGTCAGGCGTCGGCGAGGGTGCGCCACTGGGTGAGGGCGACGCCGTGGCCGTCCGGGTCGCGGAAGGCAGCGGCCCAGACCTCCAGCTTGGTGCCCCGGTTGACCACCCGCGGGGCGTACGTGAAGCGCACGCCGGACTCACGCAGCCGCTCGTACGCCGCCTGGATGTCGTCGACCTCCAGGTTGACGTGCACCAGCCGGCGGCTGATCGGGGCGGCCCCGGTCACCCGGCGCAGCACCAGTCGGGTCGGCCCGGAGGAGAGCACGGCGTTGCCCTCGCCCCGGTCCATCTCGTCGAAGCCCAGCTCCCGGTAGAAGTCGAGGGACCGGTCCAGGTCGGTGACGAGCAGCGTGATGCCGACCCCGCTGATCGGGCTGGCCAGCTCGTCCGGCTCGGCGTCGCCGACCGGGCCGAAGATGGCCTCGTCCAGCTCCTGCGGGGTGGGCGCGGTGGCGGACCCGGGAGCGTCCAGCGGCACGTCGATCGACTCCACCGGGACCGTGTCCGGGTCCTGCTCCTCGGCCGGCGGGCGGGGCGCCGGCGCGCGGCGCGGGAGCGGGCCGAGGGTGGTCGGCTCGACCAGTTGCCCCTCCAGCACGACCGGGCCGCCGGGCCGCTGGTGCATCACCACCGGCTCGCGGTCCTCGCCGCGCAGCGTGACGTCGTCCAGCAGCGGGTCCGGTGCGGGCGGGTAGTCGTCGCGGAAGTCGTCCTCCGGGGCGCGCCCGGCCCACGGCGGCGCCTCCTGCCCGATGAGCGGCTCGTCGAGCGGCTGTTCCGGCTCGGCGTACTCGGGCGGCAGGTCGGCGACCGTGGCGGCGTTCTCGGCGTGGGTGGGCACCTCGTCCCAGAGCACCCGGACGTGGCGCTGGTCGTCGAGGGCCACCCGGACCGGCAGCGCCTGGCCGAGCGAGGGCCACTTGGCCACCGGCACCCGGGGCTCGATGATCTTCTTGGAGCGGGGTGGCAGCCCGGGGGCGTCGATCACCAGCTGCAACTCGCAGCGACCGAACGCGTACTGCGTGGGCGGCTCGGACGCGCTGTGCACGTGCCCCAGGCCGATCACCCAGGTGCGGCCACCGCCGCGCACCGTGGCCAGGGCTATCGCGAGCACGAGCAGCGCGACGCCGAGCGCCACGATCGCCCAACTGGTCATGCCGAGCCCGAACAGGGTCACGAAGGCGGCCACGGTGCCCAGCACCGCGCCGATCAGTTTGCGTACCGGCGCGATGGTGCGGTTCCCGCCATTCGCCACAGTGGACCTCCCAGGGGTTCCAAGGCCAGGCTAGGCCGCCGCGGCGGGCCAGGGAAGACGCAGCCGCCGCGCCGGCGCCGGGACCGGGTCGCTACGCTGACCGTACCCAGCCTGACCCCGGTTCGTGCACAGGAGGAAACCAGCGTGTCCAGCAGCAGCCCGGCAGAGCGGACGCTCGTACTGATCAAGCCCGACGCGGTGCGCCGCGGTCTGGTGGGTGAGATCCTGTCCCGTTTCGAGCGCAAGGGCCTGCGGATCGACGCGTTGGTGCACCGGACCGTCGACGGCGACTTCGCCGACCAGCACTACGCCGAGCACGTCGACAAGCCGTTCTACCCGCCGCTGAAGAGGTTCATGACCGGCGGCCCGCTGGTGGCGTTGGTGCTCTCCGGCGACCAGGTGATCGAGGTGGTGCGCGGCATGATCGGCAGCACCGACGGCCGCAAGGCCGCCGCCGGCACCATCCGTGGCGACCTGTCGCTGTCGAACCGGGAGAACCTGGTGCACGCCTCCGACTCGACGGACAGCGCCAAGAGCGAGATCGCGCTCTGGTTCCCCGAGCTGGACTGACCGCACCCCGACCGGCGCGGGCCCGTCCGGTTCAGCCGGCGACCCGGGTGAGCTTGTCGGGGTTGCCGACCAGGTAGACGCCGGTGATCCGGCCGCCGGCCGCGGCGACCCCGAGCGTGTAGTGGGTGCCGTCCGGCCAGCTCAGCACCAGCGCCGGCGCGCCGTTGAGCTCGACCGACGTGATCCGCACCCCGGGCCGCCGGCGGCCGTACACCCCGGCGAAGAAGCGGGCGATCCGGTCCGCGCCGTACAGCGGGTTGCGGGCCGCGCGGATCCGCCCGCCGCCGTCGGACCAGGCGGTGGCGTCGGCCGCGACCAGATCGGTCAGCCGGGCCAGGTCACCGTCGCGCGCCGCGGCGAGGAACGCGTCGAGCAGTCGTCGCTGCTCGGCCGGGCCGGCGGTGAAGCGCCGCCGCTGCTCGGTCAGCCGGGCCGCCGCGCGGTGGTGCAGCTGGCGGCAGTCCGCCGCCGACCGGTCCAGGATGTCGCCGATCTCCGCGTACGGCAGCGCGAACGCGGTGTGCAGCACGTAGACCGCCCGCTCCGGCGGGGTGAGCTGTTCCAGCAGGTGCAGCAGGGCGGTGGAGACCGTCTCCCGCAGCTCGACGGTCTCCAGCGGCCCGAACGGCGACGGGTCGGTGGGCACCGGCTCGGGCAGCCACGGGCCGACGTACGTCTCCCGGGCGGCCTGCCGGGCGCGCAGCCGGTCCAGCGCCAGCCGGGTCACCACCCGGGACAGGTAACGGCGCGGTTCGGTGACCGTTTCCCGGTCCACGCCGAGCCAGCGCAGGTACGCCTCCTGGAGCACGTCCTCGGCGTCGTGCAGGCTGCCCAGCAGCCGGTAGGCCAGGCCGAGCAGCATCGGCCGGTGCGCGGTGAGCGCACCGGCCGACTCCGCCGCCCCAGTGGCGGTCACACCTCGAGCGGTGGCTGGGTCCGACTGCTGATCACGATTCGGTTCCACACGTTGATTGTGGCGATCGCGACGACGAGGTCCGCCAGCTCCTTCTCCGACCAGACCTTCGCGGCGGCGTCCCACACGTCGTCCGGCACGCCGTGCTCGCCGAGCCGGGTGACCGCGTCGGTCAGCGCCAGCGCGGTCCGCTCCCGCTCGTCGAAGAACGACGGCGCCTCCCGCCAGGCCGCCACCGCGAACAGTCGCCGGCTGTCCTCCCCGGCGCCCAGCGCGTCCCGGGTGTGCATGTCCACGCAGAACGCGCAGCCGTTGAGCATCGACGCCCGCACCTTCACCAGCTCCAGCACGGTGTGGTCCAGGGCGCCCCGGACGTAGGTCTCCAGCCCGAGCACCGCCCGGTACGCCTCCGGCGCCACCGTCGCCAGGTTGATCCGGCTCATCGTCTTCTCCCTCGTGTCGTCGGTACGCCCACACGACGGATCCGACGCCGGCCGGTGTGACGCCCGACGGTGTGACGCCGGTCATGCGGGGTGTTAGGAGGGGGCCCCGCCAATCCGTATGCGTTAACAGGGGGCCCCTCCTTACTCGGAGGCGGCGGGGTGGGCGGGGAGGGTAGGCTGGGGCGCACAGGCGTCGACCCGGCCATCACCGGCGAGCCTCCGGAAGAACGGCCGGGCAACCGGCTCAGTAGAACCGGACGGGACGGCCCGTCACAGCCGACCAACGAGCGGGCGGTCGCACCTCGACCGCCAAGCGGGGTGGTACCGCGGACCACCCGGGGGCGTCGTTCCAGGCGTACCCGGAAGGTTCGTCCTCGCAGACCCACCGACGAGTGAGCTGCGCGAGGAGAGCGACCCCCGATGGCCTATCCGTTGCACGACCCGACCGGCGCCGGTGTCCCGGCGAGCCCGGACCTGCCCGCGGTCGAGCGTCGGGTGCTGGAGCACTGGACCACCGACAAGACCTTCGAAGCCTCCGTGGAGGCCCGCCCCGCCGGAGATGACGGCAAGAACGAGTACGTCTTCTACGACGGCCCGCCGTTCGCCAACGGCCTGCCGCACTACGGCCACCTCTTCACCGGCTACGTCAAGGACGTGGTGCCGCGCTACCAGACCATGCGCGGGCGGCACGTCGAGCGCCGGTTCGGCTGGGACTGCCACGGGCTGCCGGCCGAGGTGGTGGCCGAGAAGCAGCTCGGTATCACCAGCAAGGCAGAGATCCTCGACCTCGGCGTGGCGCGGTTCAACGACGCCTGCCGGGCCAGCGTGCTGGAGTTCACCCAGGACTGGGAGCGCTACGTCACCCGGCAGGCCCGCTGGGTCGACTTCGCCAACGACTACAAGACGCTCGACCTGGACTACATGGAAAGCGTCATGTGGGCCTTCAAGACGCTGCACGACAAGGGCCTGGTCTACGAGGGCTTCCGGGTGCTGGCGTACTGCTGGCGGTGCGAGACCCCGCTGTCGAACACCGAGACCCGGATGGACGACGTCTACCGGGACCGGCACGACCCGACGCTGACCGTGTGGTTCGAGCTGACCGCCGACGAGAACGCGCCGGAGCCGCTGCGCGGGCCGGTCAGGCTGGGCGTCTGGACCACCACGCCGTGGACGCTGCCGTCGAACCTGGCGCTCGCCGTCGGCCCCGACATCGAGTACGCGGTGCTGGAGCGCGACGGCGAGCGGTACGTGGTCGGCGCGGCCCGGCTCGGCGCGTACGCCAAGGAGCTGGAGGGGTACCAGCAGGTCGGCACCGTGTACGGCCGGGACCTGGTCGGTCGCCGCTACACGCCGCTCTACGACTTCCTGGTCGAGCCGGCCGGGCCGAACGCCTACCAGGTGCTCGGCGCGGAGTTCGTGACCACCGAGGACGGCACCGGGATCGTCCACCTGGCGCCCGCGTTCGGCGAGGACGACCAGAACACCTGCAACGCGGCCGGCATCCCGACCGTGGTCACCGTGGACGACCACACCCGGTTCACCGCGCTGGTCCCGCCGTACCAGGGCGAGCAGGTCTTCGACGTGAACAAGCCGGTGATCCGGGAGCTGAAGGAGCGGGGGGTGGTGTTGCGGCAGGACGTCTACACCCACTCGTACCCGCACTGCTGGCGCTGCGACACGCCGCTTGTCTACAAGGCGGTGTCGTCGTGGTTCGTCGCGGTGACGCAGTTCCGGGACCGGATGGTCGAGCTGAACCAGCAGATCAACTGGACGCCGGGGCACATCAAGGACGGCTCGTTCGGCAAGTGGCTGGCCAACGCCCGGGACTGGTCGATCAGCCGGAACCGGTTCTGGGGCTCGCCGATCCCGGTGTGGCGCTCCGACGACCCGACCTATCCGCGCGTCGACGTGTACGGCTCGCTCGACGACATCGAGCGCGACTTCGGCGTACGCCTGACCGACCTGCACCGGCCGGCGGTGGACGACCTGGTCCGCCCCAACCCGGACGACCCGACGGGCAGGTCGATGATGCGCCGGGTGCCGGAGGTGCTGGACTGCTGGTTCGAGTCCGGCTCGATGCCGTTCGCCCAGGTGCACTACCCGTTCGAGAACCGGGACTGGTTCGAGCACCACTACCCGGGCGACTTCATCGTCGAGTACATCGGGCAGACCCGCGGCTGGTTCTACACCATGCACGTGCTGGCCACCGCGCTGTTCGACAGGCCGGCGTTCCGCAACTGCCTGAGCCACGGCATCCTGCTCGGCTCCGACGGGCGCAAGATGTCCAAGAGCCTGCGCAACTACCCGGACGTCTACCACGTCTTCGACGCGTACGGGTCGGACGCGATGCGGTGGATGTTGATGTCGTCGCCGGTGCTGCGCGGCGGGGACATGGCGGTCACCGAGTCGGGCATCCGGGACGCGGTGCGTCAGGTGCTGCTGCCGTTGTGGAACGTGTGGTATTTCTTCACGCTCTACGCCAACGCGGACGGCTACCAGGCGCGTCGGCGCACCGACTCGACGAACGTGCTCGACCGGTACGTGCTGGCGAAGACGAACGAGCTGGTGGCGACCGTCGGCGCGCAGATGGACGCGTACGACATCTCCGGCGCCTGCGCCACCGTCCGGTCCTACCTGGACGCGCTGACCAACTGGTACGTGCGTCGCTCGCGGGACCGGTTCTGGGCCGGCGACGCGGACGCGTTCGACACGCTCTCGACCGTGCTGGAGACGCTCTGCCGGGTGGTGGCGCCGCTGGCGCCGCTGACCGCCGAGGAGATCTGGCGCGGGCTGACCGGCGAGCGGTCGGTGCACCTGACCGACTGGCCGTCGGCGGACGAGTTCCCGGCCGACCACGAGCTGGTCTCCGCGATGGACAACGTCCGGGCGGTCGCCTCGGCGGCGCTGTCGCTGCGCAAGGCGAAGGGCCTGCGGGTCCGGCTGCCGTTGGCGACGCTGACCGTGGCGTCGCCGGTTGCCGACCAGCTCCGGCCGTTCGCCGAGCTGGTCGCCGACGAGGTCAACGTGAAGGAGGTCGTGCTCACCGGCGAGGTGGCGGCGTACTGCCAGCAGGTGCTGACCGTGGTGCCGCGGGCGCTCGGCCCACGTGTCGGCAAGGCCGTCCAGCAGGTGATCAAGGCGGTCAAGTCGGGGGAGTGGGAACTCGTCGACGGCGCTCCGGTCGCCGCCGGGGTCACCCTGGCCGAGGGCGAGTACGAGCTGCGCCTGGTCGCCGCCGACGCCGAGCACTCCGCGCCGCTGCCCGGCGGTGAGGGCGTGGTCGTGCTGGACACCGAGGTCACGCCGGAACTGGCCGCCGAAGGGCTGGCCCGGGACGTGGTCCGGGTGGTGCAGCAGGCCCGCCGGGACGCCGACCTGGACATCTCGGACCGCATCACGGTGGCGGTGTCGGCGTCCGAGGAGGTGCGCGCGGCGGTCGCCGCGTTCACGGACTTCGTGGCGCGGGAGGTGCTGGCGGACACCGTCGACTTCGTCGAGGGCCTCGACGGTTTCACCGGCGAGGTCGGCGACGGCGAGCGCGTGGTGGTCGGCGTCCGCCGCGTGTGAGGTGTAAGGCGGGGCCCCTTGTTAACGCCTTCGGTAGAGAAGGGGCCCCGTCTCACTCGACGCACCGGCGGGTGGACTGCCCGCCACCCGCTCGGCCGGGGGTGGCGGCGTCGGCTACCGTGACAGCGCCTGTTCCGCGTACGACCGCCGGAGGACCCGTGCCCCTGCTCTACACCATCGGCAAGCTCACCGTGGCGCCCACGCTCCGGTTGGCCTTCCGTCCGCACGTGGAGGGGTTGGAGCACATCCCGGCGACCGGCGGTGCGATCTTCGCGGGCAACCACCTCTCCGTCGCGGACGAGCTGCTGCTCGGCACCGTGGTGCCCCGCCACCTGGCCTTCTGGGCCAAGTCGGAGTACTTCAACGGCACCGGGGTGAAGGGCGGCTTCTCCAAGTTCGTGCTCACCGGGCTGGGTGCGATCCCGGTCGAGCGGGCCGGCGGTCGGGCGGCGCTGTCCGCGTTCGACGCGGCCATCCCGGTGCTCAAGGCCGGTGACCTGGTCGCGGTGTATCCGGAGGGCACCCGCTCGCCGGACGGGCGCCTCTACCGCGGGCGCACCGGCGCGGCCCGGCTGGCGGTGGCCGCCGGCGTGCCGATCATCCCGGTCGGCGTGACCGGCACCGACAAGGCCCAGCCGATCGGGACGCGGGTGCCCCGCCCGGGTCGCGCCAAGATCACCATCAAGTTCGGCAAGCCGCTGGACTTCACCGGCCGGCCCGACGACCGGACGTCGCTGCGGACCATGACCGACGAGCTGATGACCGAGATCCAGAAGCTCACCGGCCAGGAGTACGTCCCGCGCTACGCGCCGAAGCGCGCCGAGCAGACGCCGGGTGAGTCGCCCGCCTGACCCGGCCCCGGGTCAGGACTTCTTCGGGACCACCACCTGCTCCCGCAGCTCGTTCAGCAGCCGGCCGCTGTCGTCCACCGACAGCCGGGTGAACACGCCAGTGGTCAGGCTGCCGTAGTCGACCGAGGTGCACACCACCACCGCGTCGTCGTCCGTCCGGCCGACCGCGCAGCGCTCGTACCGGCCCCGCACCCCGGTGTCCACGCTGACCGAGGCTTGCAGGGCGTAGTTGCCGGCCAGGCGCTTCAGCTCGGCCTCGGCGTCGGACTCCGGCGTCAACCGGAAGCCGGTGCTGCCGAAGAGGGTCACCCGCTTGCCGTCGTCGGTGGCGTAGATGCCGGCGAACGTGTCCTCGGCGAGCAGGTCCGCCTGGCGTACCTGGCTCTTCAGCTCCTCGGCGGCGGCCCGGCTGCGCTCGTCCTGACGCAACTGCATCGAGTCGAGCTGGTCCGGGAGGCTGGCGCTGGCCGGATACTGGCTGGACAGCGGCTGGACCCACCACAGCGGGACGCCGCAGCAGCAGGCCACGGAGAGCAGCAGCACCCAGGGCCAGCGACGCCGTCGGCGTCGCGGCGCGTACCCCTTGGGCGCCTGCCACCCGGGCGGCGGCGCGACCGGCGGCGGAGTCCCGCCCCGGCGCTGCTTCGGCGGCCGGGCCTGCTTCGGCGCCCGGGGGGCGACCACCGGGGCCGGCGGCGGGGTGTGCGCCGGCGGTGACACCGGGCGGGCGGCGGGTGACGCCGGGTACGGCGGCGTGTGCGCGGGTGGCGAGACCGGCCGGGCGGCCGGCGGCCCCGGGTACGGCGGGGCGGGCGCCGGCGGTGACACCGGCCGCGCGCCCGGCGGCGGGGCGGGGTGCGGCGCCGGGTGCGCCGGCCAGGGCGCGGTGTACGGCATGGTCGCCGGCGGCGCCGGCAGTTCGGCCGAGTGGAGGTCCCAGCCGGTGGTGTCCACGCCCGCCCACGGATCGACCGGGGTGGCGTGCTCGGGTGAGGCGACCGGCGGTACCGGGGTGGGCTCGGCCGACTCGCCCCAGCCGCGCCGGCGCGGTTGCGGGGGCGGAACCGCGGCGGAGCCGCTCCACCGCGGCGCGGGCGGCTCGACGCGGGTCGGCGGTGGCCCGTTCTCGATGCGGGTGGCGTTCGGGCCGGTCTCCATGCGGGCGGCGTCCAGCCCGTTCTCGACGCGGGTGGCGTTCGGGCCGTTCTCGACGCGGGTGGCGTTCGGGCCGGTCTCCATTGGGACGGCGTCCGGCGCACTCTCGACGCGGGTGGGATGCGGCCCGTTCTCGATCCGGGTGGGGGGCGGTGGGGTGGCGCGGCCGGGCACGGCCGCGGAGCCGCGGGCACGGCCGGCCGGTACGACCGGTACGACCGGGGTGGCGTCGGCGCTGGTGTCGGTGTCGGTGGTCGGCGGCGCATCGCGCTCCGCCTCGGTCCCGACGGCGCTGGTTCCGACGGCGTCGTTGTCGGCCGAGGCGTTCGAGGCGTCCGATGCGTCCGATGCCTCCGGCGGCGTCGAGGCGTCCGACGGGTCGGGGACCTGCGGGGTGGCTCCCGCGGTGACCGGCTCCCCGGCCCCGGCGGCCGGGGCCTCGTCGGGCGCCGCCACCTGCGGCACCCCCGTCTCCGGCTCGTCGGGTGGGGACGTCGCGTCGGGTGGGGACGGCGGGGTGGTGGCCTCGGCGTCGGCCGGCGTCGGTACGGCGGTCGGCGGCTCGGTGACGGCTGGCCCATCGGCCCCGTCGGCCGGCCGGCCCGCCTCCGGCTGCGGCTGCGACATCGCGGCAATCTCCTCTCGCGCCCGTTGCGAGGTTAGTACCGCCCCGCCACCCCCGACGAATCCCCGCCTCCGCCGCCAGCCCGTTGATCAAGGAGTTCGCGTCGGCCGGGGCCTGGATTCGCGCGCCAACTCCTTGATCAACGGGGAAGGGGCAGGGGAACCGTGCCGGTGGGGGAGGGCGGGGTGGGGGACCGCGTATCCTTGGGCATCATGAGTGCCCCGTCGACGACGCCGCGCCCGGTCGCGGCCAATTCCGTGTGGCCCCGGCTGGAGCCGCTGCTGCCCCAGGTGACCAAGCCCATCCAGTACGTCGGGGGCGAGTTGGGCGCGGTGGTCAAGGACTGGGACGCGGCGACCGTCCGCTGGGCGCTGATGTACCCGGACGCCTACGAGGTGGGGCTGCCCAACCAGGGCGTGCAGATTCTCTACGAGGTGCTCAACGAGCTGCCCGACGTGCTCGCCGAGCGTACGTACGCGGTCTGGCCGGACCTGGAGGCGCTGATGCGCGCCCACGGGGTCCCGCAGTTCACCGTCGACGCGCACCGCGCGGTACGTGACTTCGACGTGTTCGGCGTCTCGTTCTCCACCGAGCTGGGCTACACCAACCTGCTCACCGCGATCGACCTGGCCGGCATTCCGCTGCTCGCCGCCGACCGCACCGACGCCGACCCGGTGATCGTGGCCGGTGGGCACGCCGCGTTCAACCCGGAGCCGATCGCCGACTTCGTCGACGCCGCGGTGCTCGGCGACGGCGAGGAGGCGGTGCTGGAGATCACCGCCATCGTCCGGGAGTGGAAGGCCGAGGGCTCCCCGGGCGGCCGGGAGGAGCTGCTGCTGCGGCTGGCCCGCACCGAGAGCGTCTACGTGCCGCGCTTCTACGACGTCGACTACCTGCCCGACGGTCGGATCCAGCGGGTCGTGCCGAACCGCCCGGACGTGCCGTTCCGGGTGCACAAGCGCACCACCATGGATCTGGACGCCTGGCCGTACCCGAAGAAGCCGCTGGTCCCGCTCGCCGAGACGGTCCACGAGCGGTACGCGGTGGAGATCTTCCGGGGCTGCACGCGGGGCTGCCGGTTCTGCCAGGCCGGCATGATCACCCGCCCGGTGCGGGAGCGCTCGATCACCACGGTCGGCCAGATGGTGCAGCAGGGGTTGGAGTTCTCCGGCTTCCACGAGGTGGGCCTGCTGTCGTTGTCGTCGGCCGACCACTCCGAGATCGGTGACATGTGCTCCGGCCTGGCCGAGCAGTACGCCGGCACCAACGTCTCGCTGTCGCTGCCGTCGACCCGGGTGGACGCGTTCAACATCGACCTCGCCCAGGAGTTGTCCCGCAACGGGCGGCGGACCGGCCTGACCTTCGCCCCGGAGGGCGGGTCGGAGCGGATCCGCAAGGTGATCAACAAGATGGTGTCGAAGGAAGACCTCATCCGCACCGTGGTCACCGCGTACACCAACGGCTGGCGGCAGGTGAAGCTCTACTTCATGTGCGGCCTGCCCACCGAGACGGACGAGGACGTCCTGGAGATCGCCGACATGGCGCACGAGGTGATCCGGGCCGGCCGTGCGGCCACCGGGTCCAAGGACATCCGCTGCACGGTCTCCATCGGCGGGTTCGTGCCGAAGCCGCACACCCCGTTCCAGTGGGCCTCGATGTCCACGCCCGAGGTCATCGACGGCCGGCTCAAGCTGCTCAAGCAGGCGATCAACAGTGACCGTTCGCTGGGCCGGGCGATCGGCTTCCGCTACCACGACGGCGAGCCGTCGCTGATCGAGGGCCTGCTGTCCCGGGGCGACCGCCGGGTCGGCGCGGTGATCCGCAAGGTCTGGGAGAACGGCGGCCGGTTCGACGGCTGGAGTGAGCACTTCTCGTACCAGCGCTGGGTGGACGCGGCGGCCGAGACGCTGCCGGCGTTCGGGGTGGACCTCGACTGGTACACCACCCGGGAGCGCGAGGAGTTGGAGGTCCTGCCCTGGGACCACCTCGACTCCGGCCTGGACAAGGACTGGCTCTGGCAGGACTGGCAGGACTCGCTGTCCGAGTACGAGCAGGACGACTGCCGCTGGACGCCCTGCTTCGACTGCGGCGTGTGCCCGTCCATGGACACCGAGATCCAGATCGGCCCGACCGGGCGCAAGCTGCTGCCGCTGACGCCGGTCGGCGGGATGCGGCTGCCCGCGGCGGCCCAGGGCTGAGCCCCGCACCGACGTGTGACGGAGCGCGGGAACCCCTCGGGGCCCGCGCTCCGTCGTGTCACGTGTCGACCGTCGGATGGTCGGGGCGGGGCTGCCCCGGCTGGTGCTTCCTCGATACGCTGCGTCCGTATTGGACCGGCCGGGCCGGTAGCGGGGGAGGACAGCAGCATGGGCATCAAGCCGCCGGACACCGGCGACCTGCACGTCAGCGTCGAGGACCTGGACGCCGCCGCCGACTACGTCGAGCGCCTCAAGCAGTACGTCGACGACACCATCGGCTACGAGATGGAACGCATCAAGGAGCGGATGAAGGGCGACAGCAACAACGCCCAGGCGGTGCCCAACGGCACGCCGTTCGGCGCGTACGAGGACGCGCGGATGCAGTGGGCGGCGCTGACCCGGTCGACGGCCAACATGGAGGCCCATCTCAAGGCCATCTCCAGCAAGCTGGCCGGGCTGAAGAAGGGCACCGAGGACATCGCGAAGGCGTTCCGCGACGCCGAGGCCCGCAACGCCGCCAACGGCAAGCAGATCGAGCGGCTGCTGGAGTCCGCGGCGCCGCCGCCCGAGGCGGGGCAGCAGCCCACGTACCCGTACCCGGCCTGAGGGAGAGGCGATCATGGCTGGAGGCACCTGGGAGCGCTGCGTCCGGGAGGTGACGCTCGCCGCGGATCCGGAGACGGTCGGGTCGGTCGGCGTCGGCTGGAGCAACCTCTCCGCCGGGCTCGGGCACCTGCGCGACGCGCTTGTCGGGCGCTCGTTCGTCGGTCCGATCGCGTCCGGTCAGGAACGCCCGCACAGCGGCGGTCTTCCCGGGCTGCTGGCCGGCTGGACGGGCAGCGGCGGTGACGCGTACCGCGAGCACCTGGGCGGTATCGGCAAGGACATCGAGGAGCTGATCACCCACGCCAGTGACGTCAGCGGCGCGCTGTCGCGGATCGAGGGCGACATCCGCAAGGCGGTGGCCAGCATCCCGATCCCGCTGATGGACGACTTCGGCTGGAACGAGTGGAGCCTGCCCGGCGGCACCGAGCTAGACGACGCCCGCGACGGCGAGAGCCAGTCCGGCTTCCTCGCCTCGCTGCGCAGCGACTACCAGCAGAACCAGTCGCTCTACGCCGACGGCGCGTTCCGCGACAAGGCCGACGACCTCGAGGCGACGATGAGGGTCGACGGCAACGCCGACGACCAGAAGCGTGGTGGCTGGTGGGACACCAAGTCGCACCTGGACAACTGGTACCGGGACAACCAGGAGGCGGCCAACAGGGCGATGTCGCCGCTGCCCGCCGCGGTGGAGACGGAACGCCCGAAGCTGGTCGTGCCCCAGCCCTCGGCCAATGACACGCGTGACGGCTACACGCCCGACAACCGCGTCCCGCCGTCCGGTGTGCCCGACACCGGGTTGCCCGGCGGTGGTGGCGGCGGGGGCGGCAAGGTGCCCTCGCTGGGCAGCACCGGCATCGGTGGTGGCGGTGGTGGTTCGTACGGTGGCGGTTCGTTCTCACCGCCGCCCACCACGGGCGGCGTCGATCTCGGCGGCGGTCAGACCGGCGGCGGGTCGTACGTCCCGCCGGTCACCGGTGGCGGCTACCCGGGCTCGGGTGACCACGACTACGGCACCGGCCTGGCCGGCGCGGGCGGGCCGGGCACGATCACGACCGGTGGTCCGGGCAGCGCGTTCGGTGGCGGTGGACCGGGCACCGTCGGTGGCGGTGGCGGGTTCGGCGGTGGTGGCGCCGGGCTGGGCGCCGGTGGTGGTCTCGGCGGCGGTGGTGTCGGCGCGGCCGGCGGGCTGGGCGTGGGTGCGCTGCCCGGCCTGGTCGGCGGCGGCAACGGCAAGGTCCCGCCGCTGACCAGCGCCGCCAGCGCGCTCCGCAACGCGACCGGCGCGGGTGCCGGCGGGGGCATGATGGGCGGCGGGATGATGGGCGGGCACGGCGGCGCCGGGCACGGCGGCGGCGGTGCCGAGCACTCGTCGTGGTTGACTGAGGACGACGATCCGTGGGGTGCCGGTGACAGTGCGTCCCCGGGCGTCCTGCGATGAGGACGGACGGATGAGGGCGCACGTCGCCGCGCTCCGGCCGGTGGCGGCCGGACTGCTGGCCGGCCTGATGGTGCTGGGCGCGGCCCAGCCGGCGCCGGCCGCGCCGCGCCGGGCCGAGCAGTGGTACCTCGACGAGCTGCGCATCGACCGGGCGCATCGGATCTCCACCGGGCGCGGGGTGGTGGTCGGCGTGGTGGACACCGGCGTCGACGCCACCCATCCGGCGCTGCGCGGTCGCGTGCTGCCCGGCGATCGCAGCTACGGCGCCCGGGGCGACGGCCGGGAGGACCCGGACGGCCACGGCACGCACATGGCCGGCATCATCTCGGCGGCGAACGTCGGCGACGGCGTGGACGGCATCGCGCCGGACGCCCGGATCCTGCCCATCAAGCAGGAGCCCGGCCCGGGAACCGTGCCCGACGGCGCGTCCGCCCTGGGCATCCGGATGGCGGTCGACGGTGGCGCGACGGTGCTCAACCTCTCCTTCGGCCGGGCCGGCGCGCCCGACCCGGACGAGGAGGAGGCGATCCGGTACGCGCTGGCGCGCGACGTCGTCGTGGTCGCCGCCGGCGGCAACCGCAAGGCGGGCGACGTGGACATCGCCTCGCCGGCCCGGATCCCCGGCGTGATCGCGGTGACCGGCACCACCCGGGGCGGCGGCTTCTGGTCCGGCTCCGCCCAGGGCCCGGAGGCGGTGGTCGCCGCGCCGGCGGACGGGATCTACAACGCCGGCCGCGACCACGGCTACGGCTGGGGTGACGGCACCTCCGACTCCAGCGCCATCGTCTCCGGTGTCGCGGCGTTGATCCGTTCGAAGTACCCGCAGCTCTCCGCGTCCGACGTGATCAACCGGATCATCCGCACCGCCCAGGACGCCGGCCCGTCGGGCCGGGACCCGCAGTTCGGCTTCGGCCGGATCGACCCGGTGGCGGCGCTCACCGCGGACGTGCCGTCGGTCTCGGCGAACCCGCTGCTCGACCCGGCCTCGGCGAGCGCGGCTGCGCCGCGGACGGCCGAGGACGACGACTTCGACGTGACGAAGTACGGCGACCGCGGCGGCCCCACCGACCAGCAGGTGCTGGTGATCGGCATCGGCCTCGCGGTGGCCCTGGTGGTGCTGCTGGCGCTCGTGGTGTTCCTGATCTGGAACCGGCGCCGGCACCGACGTGAGCTGGCCCGGGTGGCGCAGCTCCCGGACGACGCGCTCGACCGGCTGGGCGGCCCCACCCCGGCCGGCGACCGCCGCCCCTGACCCACCCCACCGTAGAGGGGGTGGTGGGGGTGGGTGTGGGGGGCGGTGCGGGCTGCGCCAGGATGGGACGGACACGCGCAGGCACAGCCGAGGAGTTCACGATCGCCAGAAAGCCTCAACCCGAGGGCGGCCAGGCGCCCGTCGTCCAGCGGGTCCGCATCCGGTACGCCAAGCGTGGACCGCTGCGGTTCACCTCGCACCGGGACTTCGCCCGAGCCTTCGAGCGCGCGTTGCGTCGTGCCGGCGTGCCGATCGCGTTCTCCCAGGGCTTCACCCCGCACCCCAAGATCTCGTACGCCTCCGCGGCGCCGACCGGCGTGGCCAGCGAGGCCGAGTACCTGGAGATCGGCCTGCGTGAGCCGGTCGACCCGGAGCGCCTCCGTGCCGCTCTGGACGCCGCGCTCTCGCCCGGGCTCGACGTGCTCGACGCGGTCGAGGCGTCCGGTGGCAGCCTGGCCGACCGGATCGAGGCGTCGTACTGGCGGATCGAGCTGCCCGAGGTCGATCCGGACGTGCTCCGGGCCGCCGTGGCGGCGTTCACCGCCGCCGAGGAGATCCAGGTCGAGCGGATGACCAAGCAGGGGCGGCGGACGTTCGACGCCCGCGCTGCCGTGATCGCCATCGATGCGCTGGTGCCGGCTGAGACGCCTTCCGGAGCGGCGACCGTACCGTGTGCGATACTCGAACTGGTCGTGCGGCAGGTCACCCCGTCCGTGCGACCCGATGACGTCCTTTCCGGCCTCCGCGTGGTGGCCGACCTGGAGCCGCCGGTCACCCCGAAGGTGATCCGGCTGGCGCAGGGCACGCTGACCGCGCAGGGCGAGATCGTCGATCCGTTGGACGCGGATCGCGACGGGGCAGCCATCGGAGGGCACTGACCGACGGTCAGCGCTCTGGCAGGCAGACTTCGGCGGTCGCGCACCTGCGCGCCCGGCGGAAACACCTTTGCGGCAACCCTGCGTGGCAGCGCTCAACCGCGCCCGGGGCAGCCAGAACTGGAGAACGTCCATGCTCGAGAACGAGCCCGAGGGCGGCGAACGGACCGGCGCCGAGCCGGCCGACCCGACCGCCACCAGCAGCACCGACGGCGTCGCCGAGGTGAAGCCGCCGCCCCGCAAGCGGGCCAGCCGGCGCAAGGCCGCGCCGCTCAACCAGCCGGAGCAGACCGACGCGCCGGTCGAGGCGTCCGCCGCGGCCACCGGCAGCGGCGAGTCGCCGCAGGCCGAGGTGTTCGCGCCGGTGGCCGGTGAGTTGGAGGCCGCGCCGAAGACCACCCGCCGGCGCCGGAAGGCGACCCCGGCGAAGGCGGTCGAGGAGCCGGTGGCCGCTGCCGAGGTGCAGGCCACCTCGGACGAGGTGGTGCCGCCGGTCAAGGTCACCCGGACCCGCCGCCGCAAGGCCACCCCACCCGCCGCCGAGCCGATGCCGGCCGCCGAGTCGCCGACCGAGGCGCCCGCCGAGGCCGCCGGGCCGCCGACCGCGTCGACCGAGGCGCCCACCGGGCCGTCGGCCGCGCCGGTCGAGCCGGCCGCCGAGGCCACCGGCCCGTCGGTCGAGCCGGCCACCGGGCCGTCGGGCGGTGCCGTGGTCGACGGACCGGTCTCGGTCCCGGGTGGCGCGGGCGAGATCGCCGAGGGGCGGGCCCCGCTCGACGAGGACGCGCTCGACGAGGACGCGGTCGGCGAGGACGCCGTGGACGAGCCCACCCCGGGCGAGGGCGCCACCCGGTCCCGTACCCGGGGGACCGCAGGCGAGGGTGGTGCGCGGTCGCGTGCCGGCGGGCGGCGCGCGTCCCGGCGTACCGATGAGGTTGACCTGGCCCGGGCCGGCGGGCCCGCGGACGCCACCGGCGTGGTGTCGACCGGCGCCGCGGTGCCGGGTGTGGCGGACGAGCCGGCGGCCGAGGAGCGGCCGGCCACCGGCCGCCGGCGTCGCGCGGCACTCTCCGCGCCCACCGTCCTGTTCATGCCCCCGCAGCCCGAGGAGGCCCCGGCGGTCCGGGTCACCTACCCGGCCGTCGAGGAGGCGGCGGAGGAGCCGGTCGAGACCGGTCGCCGTCGCCGTCGTGGCCGGCGGGAGGCCGAGCCGGTGGCGGCCGAGATCGAGCCCGAGGCCGTCGAGGAGGAGGAGCCGGCCGCCGAGGCGGACGAGTCCGCCGACGCCGAGGACGACGACGACACCGCCGAGGGTCGCCGCCGCCGTCGTCGTGGTCGCCGGGGCCGTGGCCGGGGCAAGGGCGGCGCCGACGAGGCCGACGAGGACGAGACCGGTACGGCGGAGCCGGCCGACGCGGAGGCCGAGGAGAGCGACGAGGAGGCCGAGGGCGACGGGATGACCCGTCGCCGCCGTCGGCGTCGTCGCCGGGGCGCGGGTGAGGCGGAGACCACGGCCGAGGACGGCGTGCCCACCGTCGTCAAGATCCGTGAGCCGCGCAAGGCGGTCGACGAGGTGCAGGGCGTCTCCGGGTCGACCCGGCTGGAGGCCAAGCGGCAGCGCCGCCGGGACGGCCGCGAGCAGCGGCGCACCCGGCCGCCGATCCTGAGCGAGTCGGAGTTCCTGGCCCGCCGCGAGGCGGTCGACCGGACGATGGTGGTGCGCCAGCGTGGCGACCGCACCCAGATCGCGGTGCTCGAGGACGGCGTGCTGGTCGAGCACTACGTGACCCGCAACTCGTCCGGCACGATGGCCGGCAACGTCTACCTCGGCAAGGTGCAGAACGTCCTGCCGAGCATGGAGGCGGCCTTCGTCGACATCGGGCGCGGGCGCAACGCCGTGCTGTACGCCGGCGAGGTCAACTGGGACGCCACCGGCCTGGAGGGCCGGGCCCGCTCGATCGAGCAGGCGCTGCGCTCCGGCGACCCGGTGCTGGTGCAGGTCACCAAGGACCCGATCGGGCACAAGGGCGCGCGGCTCACCAGCCACGTCGCGCTCTCCGGCCGGCACCTGGTCTACGTGCCCAACGGCAACGCCTCCGGGATCAGCCGCAAGCTGCCGGACACCGAGCGCAAGCGGCTGCGGGACATCCTCAAGAAGCTGGTGCCGGACGGCGCCGGGGTGATCGTCCGGACCGCGGCGGAGGGCGCCAGCGAGGACGAGCTGGCCCGGGACGTCAAGCGGCTCCAGGCGCAGTGGGACGACATCCAGGCCAAGGCCGCCTCCGGTGGTGCCCCGGTGCTGCTCTACGAGGAGCCGGACCTGGTCATCCGCGTGGTCCGGGACCTCTTCAACGAGGACTTCCGCGAGCTGGTCATCGAGGGCGAGTCGGCGTACGACGTGGTCGAGTCGTACCTGTCGCACGTCTCGCCGGACCTGGTGGCGCGGCTGCGCCGGCACGCCGGCGTCACCGACGTGTTCGCCGAGTACCGGATCGACGAGCAGATCCTCAAGGGGCTGGACCGGAAGGTCTTCCTGCCCTCCGGCGGGTCGCTGGTGATCGACCGGACCGAGGCGATGACCGTCGTCGACGTCAACACCGGCAAGTACACCGGCTCCGGCGGCAACCTGGAGGAGACGGTCACCCGCAACAACCTGGAGGCGGCCGAGGAGATCGTGCGCCAGTTGCGGCTGCGCGACCTCGGCGGCATCGTGGTGATCGACTTCATCGACATGGTGCTGGAGTCGAACCGGGAGCTGGTGCTGCGTCGGCTCACCGAGTGCCTGGGTCGGGACCGCACCAAGCACCAGGTCACCGAGATCACCTCGCTGGGCCTGGTGCAGATGACCCGCAAGCGCATCGGCGCGGGCCTGCTGGAGGCGTTCAGCGAGACCTGCGAGTGCTGCAAGGGCCGGGGCGTGGTGATCCACACCGAGCCGGTGCCGGAGAAGCCGCGTGCCGGTGGCGCGGGGGAGAAGGTCAAGGCGGTCGCCTCGGCGGTCGCGCCGGCCGAGGAGAAGGGCCGTCGCCGGGGTCGCAAGGCCGCGGCGGAGAAGCCCGGAGTGGAGGCCGCGGCGGAGCCGCCGGCCGCCGCCGCGCCGGAGCGGACCGTCGTCGAGGTGGCCGAGTCCGCCGACGACTACTACGACACCCAGGGCTACGACCTGTCCCGGTTCGAGACCGAGACGCCGGCCGCCCCGGCGGTCGCGGACAGCCAGGAGGGCGACTCGGCCCGACTCGCCGCGGCTGACGACCCGGACGCGATCGGCGACGGCGACAGCGACGACGAGGGCGCCGACGGCGGCTCGTCGCGGCGGCGGTCCCGCCGTGGCGGCGCCCGGCGGCGTACCCGGCCGTGAGCCGCTGACCTGCGTGGCGTTTGACAGGGCCCCTGGTCCGGCAACAGAGTGCCGGGAGCAGGGGCCCTGCCGTTTCCCGTCGACCCCCGGTCGGGCCGGCCGCGCCCCGGAGGGAGGAGACATGCGCCGGGTGTTCGCGGTCACCGCGTTGACCGGACTGCTGCTGGTCGGGTCGGGCTGTGCCGAACGGACCGACCCGTTCTCGGTGGGCTTCGCCTCACCGGCCCTGGCGGCCACGTCGCCCACTCCCGCCCCGACCGTCACCGGCGACGCGGGCGTCTGTGCCCGCGCGAAGCAGGCCGGGTCCGTGGCCGTCCAGACGTACGTGCAGAAGCTGGCGGAGATGCTGCGGGCGGGCGGCACCGGGGACCGGGGCACGGAGAAGGCCGCCCGGCGGGGCGCGGAGGCCGCGCTGGCGGGCTGGCGGGACGTGCTGCGGGAGCAGTCCGGGCGGGCCACCGACCCGCGCCTGCGGACGCTGCTGGCGGACCTGGCCACCGAGGTGGGCGGGCTCGGCACCGACGTGCGGAAGATCGACGAGACCGCGTTCGACCGGCTCCAGCAGCGGCTCGACCAGCTCTGCCCGGCGTGACCGGCAGCCCGGTTTGGGCGGCGGACCGGGTATGGCGTACTCTTGCCTGCGGCGCACTTTGGTGTGCCTAGTTCCCGCGCGCCCGCGCCGCCGGTGTCACGGCTCCCGGCGAGACGCCGTGGGAACGACCCGCCGGCAACGGTGGGAAAAGACGCCAGCAGCCTCAACGACAGGGAGTGCGCCTCCGATGTACGCGATCGTCAAGACCGGCGGCAAGCAGTACAAGGTCGCCGAGGGCGACGTGATCGAGGTCGAGAAGCTCACCGGTGCCCCCGGTGACGCGGTGAAGCTCACCGCGGTGCTCCTCGTCGACGGTGACGACCTGGTGACCGACGCGGCGAAGCTCGCCAAGGTCGCGGTGTCCGGCGAGATCGCCGCGCACACCAAGGGCCCGAAGATCCGGATCCACAAGTTCAAGAACAAGACCGGCTACCACAAGCGTCAGGGTCACCGGCAGCCGCTGACCCAGATCAAGGTGACCGGCATCTCCAACAGCGGGAAGTAGGTCGTCGGAAATGGCTCACAAAAAGGGTGCGTCCAGCTCGCGTAACGGTCGCGACTCCGCGGCCCAGCGGCTCGGCGTGAAGCGCTTCGGTGGTCAGGTCGTCAGCGCGGGTGAGATCCTCATCCGTCAGCGTGGCACCAAGTTCCACCCCGGTGACCTGGTCGGCCGTGGCGGCGACGACACGCTGTTCGCGCTGTCCGCCGGTTCGGTGCAGTTCGGCACCAAGCGCGGTCGCAAGACCGTCAGCATCGTGCCTCAGCAGTAGTTCGAAGCCGAAGCGGGCCGCGGACCTCGGGTCCCGGCCCGCTTCGGCTTTCCACGTGCGGGGCGGACCCCGCTGGAAGGATTGGCGTCGTGACGACGTTCGTTGACCGGGTCGTCCTGCACATGCAGGCCGGCGACGGCGGGCACGGCTGTGTCTCGATCCACCGGGAGAAGTTCAAGCCCTTCGGTGGCCCGGACGGCGGCAACGGCGGCCATGGGGGCAGCGTGTCGCTGGTGGTCGACCCGCAGGTCACCACGCTGCTCGACTTCCACTTCCGGCCGCACCTGAAGGCCGACAACGGCAAGGGCGGGGCCGGCTCGAACCGGGACGGCGCCAACGGCCGCGACCTGGTGATCAAGGTGCCGAACGGCACCGTGGTGCAGACCCTGGACGGCGAGGTGCTGGCCGACCTGGTCGGGGTGGGCACCACCTTCGAGGCGGCCCGCGGTGGCCGGGGCGGCCGGGGCAACGCCTCGCTGGCCAACGCCCGCCGCAAGGCGCCGGGCTTCGCCGAGCTGGGTGAGCCCGGCGACAGGCTCGACGTGGTGCTGGAGCTGAAGAGCGTCGCCGACGTCGGTCTGGTCGGGTTCCCGTCCGCCGGGAAGTCCTCGCTGATCTCGGTGATCTCGGCCGCGAAGCCGAAGATCGCCGACTACCCGTTCACCACGCTGGTGCCCAACCTGGGCGTGGTCCGGGTGGACAACCACACCTTCACCGTCGCGGACGTACCGGGCCTGATCCCGGGCGCCGCCACCGGCAAGGGGCTGGGCCTGGAGTTCCTCCGCCACGTCGAGCGGTGTGCCGTGCTGGTGCACGTGGTCGACACCGCGACGCTGGAGCCGGGCCGCGACCCGCTCGCCGACATCGACGCCATCGAGTCGGAGCTGGCCCAGTACGGCGGGCTGGCCGACCGGCCCCGGCTGGTCGCGCTGAACAAGGTCGACGTGCCGGACGGGAAGGACCTCGCCGACATCGTCCGCCCCGACCTGGAGGCCCGCGGCTTCCGCGTCTTCGACGTCTCCAGCGCCACCCGCGAGGGCCTGCGCGAGCTGACGTACGCGATGGCCCAGGTGGTCGACGAGGGCCGCCGCGCCGTTCCGGACGTGGAGCCGACCCGGGTCGTGCTCCGCCCGAAGGCGGTCGACGACGCCGGTTTCACCATCGAGGCCGAGCCGGACGGCTCCTACACCGTCCGGGGCAGCCGGCCGGAACGCTGGGTGAAGCAGACGAACTTCGACAACGACGAGGCGGTGGGCTTCCTGGCCGACCGGCTGGCCCGGCTGGGCGTCGAGGAGAAGTTGGCCAAGGCCGGCGCGCAGGCCGGTGACCTGGTGCGGATCGGCGAGCGCGAGTTCGACTGGCAGCCGACGCTCTACGCGGGCGTCGACTTCGTGCCCGGCAACCGGGGCACCGACGTGCGGTTGGAGGACACGTCGACGCGTCCCTCCGCCTCGGACCGGTTGGCCGCTCGCAAGGCCCGCCGGCAGCGACCGGAGGACGAGGTCGAGGCGGCCCCGGCGGCGGAACCGGACGACGACTAGTCCGGTCGTGTCCGTGTCGGGGACCTCGGCCGGAAACCTTCGCGAAATCCGGTCGACCTACCGTGACGGGATGCTGATCGAATGCCGGCCCGCCACCGATCCGGAGGTCGCGGCGCTCGTCGTGGCCCAGCAGCGTGAGCTGCGGGACGCCGATGGCGGGCTGGACGGGCAGGTCACCGTCACCCACTCCGACATTCGTTACCTGGCGGCCGTGGTCGGCGGCCGGGCGGTCGGCTGCGGCGGTCTCCAGGCGCTCGACGCCGACACCGCCGAGCTGAAGCGGATGTACGTCCGGCCGGCGTACCGGGGGCGCGGCATCGCCCGGCAGTTGCTGCTCGCGCTGGAGGAACTGGCCTTCCGGCAGGGGCACCGGACGGTGTGCCTGGAGACCGGCACCTACCTGCCGGCCGCCATCGGGCTCTACCGGTCCAGCGGCTACCAGCCGATCCCGGTGTACGGCGAGTACGTCGACAACCCGTACAGCGTCTGCTTCGCCAAGCACCTCCCGGTGGCGGCGTAAGGAGGGGCACCTCATTAACGCCTGGCGTCGAGAAGGGGCCCCTTCTCACACACCGCTCGGGCGTGTCGTGGCTGGTCAGGGCCGGTCGATCGGGATGTCCGGCCGGCCGCCGGCACCCACCTCGTTGTTCAGCAGCAGGCCCGCGGCGAGCATGCCGAAGCCGAGGAACAGGTGCAGCCAGTTGTCGGCGTCGTTGACCGGTACGAAGTTCGCCGTGCTCTCCCGGTCGATGGCGAAGCCGTACAGCCAGAGGACCAGGTAGAGCGCGCCGCCGCCGGCCAGGAACACCCGCGCGCCGGCCAGCCGCCGCGCGGCCAGCAGCCCGACCAGCCCGAAGAGCAGGTGCACCAGGTTGTGCAGCACCGACACCTGGAACAGCCCGAGCAGCTTCGCCCCCGAGTGGTGCCCGGCGAACGCCAGCTCGCCGTAGTGGGTGGTGACGCCCGGGACGAAGCCGAGCACGCCGATCAGTACGAAGACGGCCGCGACCGCGAGCGCGACCTTCTGCACCGTCGGCCGGGCGGACGGGTGTCCGCGCACCTCACGTGCCATCGCTGTCACCCCCGTGGGGCCCACCCGGGGCGGGCCGGCCTCCCCATTCTGTGATCGGGACGGGCCGCTTCCGCAGAGAAATGACGAATCAGGCATGGACCCGACGGCCGAGGGTAGGGCACTTGTCACGCGGAAAGTATTCGCGTGAGCCCCCCGAACACAACCGCTGGGAACGCACGAGCGGAAGGGACACCATGACTCAGGACTTTTCCTCCACGACCGCCACGTACGAGTCGACGAACGGCGGCGGCGTACGCGATCAGGCCCGCCAGGTCGGCTCCGACGCCGCAAGCGCGGGCGGCGCGGTCGCGCAGACCGCCAAGGAGCAGGGCCGGGAGGTGGTGGGCGAGGCCAAGCGGCAGGCCCGTGACCTCTACGGCGAGACCCGTAACCAGGTCACCGCGCAGGCCGGCCAGCAGCAGCAGCGGGCCGCCAGCGGCCTGCGGTCGCTGGCCGACGAGATGCGGTCGATGGCGCAGCAGGGTGGCGGCTCCGGGCCGGTCACCGAGCTGGCCCACCAGGCGGCCGAGCGGGTGCACGGCGTGGCCGGCTGGCTGGAGCAGCGCGAGCCGGGTGACCTGCTCAACGAGGTGAAGAGCTACGCCCGCCGTAACCCGGGCACGTTCCTGGTCGGCGCCGCGCTGCTGGGCGTGGTCGCCGGCCGGCTGACCCGGAACATCGCCGCCGTGGGCAACGACGACAGCGGCGTCCGTCCGGCCTACGACCCGGACCGGACCGCGGTCATCCCGACCACGCCGGCCGTGCCGACCCAGCCGGCCGATGGCTACCTCGACCCGACGCCGGGCACCTACGCCGAGCCGGACCCGGGCTACTCCGCGCCGGGCGCGACCTACCCGGCCGGCGGCGCCCCGAACACCTGGGCCGACCCGGCCGGCGGCACCGGCCAGCCGCTGCCGCCGCCGAGCCACACCGACCCGCTGCCGGGCGTGCCGTCGACCGGCGCTCCGCGCCCGTGAGCGGCCGGGCCGGCAGAAGGGAGACCACGGCATGACCGTGCCGACGCAGGACCCCGGCTACCAGGCCGCGGGCGCGCCGCACCACGCCGACGAGGTACGCGGCAGCTCGATCGGGCAGTTGATGAGCCAGGTCACCGGCGACCTCTCCACGCTGATGCGCCAGGAGGTCGAGCTGGCCAAGGCCGAGATCCGCCAGGAGGGCAAGAAGGCGGGCAAGGCCGCCGGCCTCTACGGCGGCGCCGGCTTCGGCGGCTACATGGTGGCGCTCTTCGTCTCCGTCGCGGTGTGGCAGTTCCTCGACAACGTCATGGACTCCGGCCTGGCCGCGCTCATCGTGGCGGTGGTGTGGGCCGCGATCGCGGCGGTCCTCTACTCGAAGGCCAAGAAGAACGCCGAGCAGATCCGTGGCCTGAAGCAGACCAACGACAGCGTCCAGCGCATCCCGGACGCACTCAAGCCGCACCCGGAGGGAGTCACCCGATGAGCACCGATCCCGACCAGATCCGCCGGGAGATCGAAGCCACCCGCAACAACCTCAGCTCGGACGTGGACGCCCTGGCGTACAAGGTCAGCCCGAGCCGCATCGTCGACGACCGCAAGCAGCGCGTCCGCAGCGCGCTGACCAACGTGAAGGACAAGGTGATGGGAACCGCTTCCGACCTCGGCCACAGCACCGGCCACGCCGCGCACTCGGTGGGCGACCATGCCTCCTCGGCCGCGTCCACGGTCAGCGACAAGGCGCACTCCGCCGCCGCCACGGTGGGCGACGCGGCGCACCGGGCACCGCAGGTCGTGCGGCAGAAGTCCCAGGGCAACCCGATCGCCGCCGGCGTGATCGCGTTCGGCGTCGGCATGCTGGTCTCCTCGCTGATCCCGGCCACCCGCCGCGAGCAGGAGCTCGCCGCGCAGGTCAAGGAGAAGGCGACCGAGCACAGCGGCGTTGTCAAGGAGAAGCTGGGTGAGGTCGCCAACGAGCTGAGGGACGAGCTGCGCGAGCCGGCCCAGCACGCCGCCGAGTCGGTGCGCTCCACCGCGCAGGACGCCGTGCACGCGGTCAAGGACGACGGCCGCAGCGCCGCCCAGGACGTGCGGGAGAGCGCCCACCAGGCGCGCTCCTGACCGCAGTCTGCCAAGCGGGGGCCCCTGCTGTCGCTCAGGCGTCAACAAGGGCCCCCGCTTTCGCATGTCTCGACCCAGCGGGTCAGCTCGTCGGGGCGGTGGCGGGTGGCCAGCCGCCGCAGGGCACGGGTGCTGTGGGCCGCCGTCCGCAGGCGGCTGCCCGCGTAGGGCACCCCGCCGCGCAGCCGCCGGCCCACCGCCAGCCAGGCGCACACGCCGCGCTCCAGCACCCAGGCGGGCGCCGCGAGCGTGGTGTGCGCCGGGAAGACCCGGGCCCCGCCGGCCCGTCGCCGGCCCAGCTCCGCCACCGCGACCGTGACCAGCCCGGCCCGCACCAGCAGCCCCGGGCGGCGGGCGGCGAGCGCGACCGCCGTGGCCGGTAGCACCGCCAGCGCGGCCAGCAGCCACGCCGGCCGGGCCGTCTCGTCGTACGCCTGGCGCACCCGCTGCCCGAGGAAGTGCCCGGCGGTGGGCGGCAGTCGCCGCACGTACAGCCAGGCCGGGGTGGCCGTGCTGCCGCCGTACGCGCGGACGGTCCGCACCAGCTCCAGGTTCTCGAAGAGCACGTCCGGGTCGTAGCCGCCCATCGCCAGGAAGGTGCTCCGGCGCAGCGCCAGCGTGCCCGGCCAGTCCCCGCCGAACACCCGGGCGAGCAGCGTCCGTCCGGTGTCCCACCAGGCGTGCCAGGGCAGCGGGGCGAAGTGGTTCTGCGGCCGGACCAGGTCCACCCGGTCGAGCAGGTCGTGCACCGCGCGCAACGCCGACAGGTCGTACCGGACGTCGTCGTCGGCGATCACCACGTGCTCGTGCCGGGCCAGCGCGACGCCGGTGAGCACCCCGAGCGCCTTGCCGTTGCGCCCGCGCAGCGCGGGATCCGGCGGGACGTGCCGGACCAGCCCCCGCCAGGCGTCCGCGTGCCGGGCGAACAGCTCCGGTGGCGAGCCGTCGACCACCACCACGTCCACCCGGCGGCGCAGCTCACGCAGGTAGCCGGTCAGCTCGTCGAGACCGTGGTCGTCGGCGGCGCGCAGCGGCAGGACGTACGCCATCGGAAGCCGGTCCGGCGCGGACGCCGCGACGGACCGGCCGGGGTGCGGCAGCGGTGGAACGGTCGCTCGGGTCACGTCGCCTCCGGTCGGGTCGGGTCCCGCGAGTGCCCGCGGCGCGGCCCCTGAAACCGCTCCGGTGCTCCCGCGCCCGACCGCGACGGGGCGCGCGACCCGCTCAGCCGGCCGGCCGCACCCCGTCGACGACCAGCCCACTGGGCGGCAGCGTCGGCATCGCGCCGAGGTCGAGCGCCAGGTCCTGCGGCGGGACGCGGTAGCTCATCGCGCCGGTCAGGTTGGCCACCGCCCGCTTCATCAACTCGATCGTGATCCACTCGCCGGCGCAGCGGTGACCCGTGTCGTGGTCGCCGCCGCCCTGCGGGACCAGACCGAACGGGTCGTCCCGCCAACCGGCGAAGCGCTCCGGCCGGAACCGCTCCGGCTCCGGCCACAGCTCCGGGTGGTGGTTGGTGCCGTACAGGTCGAGCAGGACCCGGCGGCCCTGCGGGAACGCGTACCCCCGCCACTCGAACGAGCGGCGCACCCGCGCGGCGGCCAGCGGGAAGAACGGGTAGTAGCGGCGGACCTCCTGCACGAACTGCTCGGTCGCGTCGTCGTCGCCGCGTACCCGGTCGCGCCAGTGCGGGTGGTCGTGCAGCGCCAGCGCGGCGAAGACCACGTACCGGTCCACCGCGACCGTGGGGCGCAGCACGTTGAGCAACTCCACCGCGGCGATCCGGCGGGGCAGCGGCTGGCCGCGTTCGTCCCGGTGCTCGGCGACGATCCGCAGCGCGCTGCCCTCGGGCGCCGGCAGCGCGCCCGAGCGGACCCGCTCGACCAGCGCGCCGGCCCAGCGTTCGGCCCGGCGGCGGCCGATCAGGCCGCGCCAGTGCTTCGGGCCCAGCACCGCCGGTCCCTCGATCATGGCGTGCATCTCGGCGGTGCGGCGGCGCACGTCGGCCTCGGCCAGCGGCACTCCGGCCCAGGCCCAGACCGCGCGGGTCAGCAGCCGGCCCATCTCGTCGTAGAGCACCAGCGGCCCGTGTTCCGCCCAGACCGGGATCCGGGCCCGCCACTCGTCGTCGAAGAGCTGCCCGAGTCGCCGGACCGCGGCCGGCGTCATCATCGACATGAACATCGCCTTGCGGGCGCGGTGCGCCGCCCCGTCGAGGCCCTGGACGCCACCCACCCCGGTCAGCGTGCGCTGGCCGCGCATCGGCGTGGCGCCACGCCTGACGAACCGCTCCTCGTCGTAGAACAGCTCGGCGGCCTCCCGGCCGCGCAGGCAGATGGTCGGCTCCAGCAGCAGCCGGGTCTGCACGACGTCGGAGCCCAGCCGGTCGCAGCGGGCGCCGACGAAGCGGTAGCCCTCCCGGAAGTAGGCCAGCGTGCTGTCCAAGCTCCGGTCGCTCGGCACGGTGCTCATCTCGGTTGCTCCTGACCCGGCTCGGCGACCCTGCGCGATCTGCGCTTCCTGGACCCTGCGCGGTCTGCGCTACCTACCCGGGCCGGGGCGGCCGAATCCTCCGTTTCCGCAGATCCGCCCGCCCGGGGGAGGGCGGCCCACACACCCGGGCGCTGGCCCCTCCCGGGGCGCGGAAAAGCTGGTTGGCTCGTACCCGGACCGGCGGCGGCCGGTCCGGCCCTCGCCGGGCCCGGCGTCCGGCGGGCGGTCACCGGCGACGGGGGAGGCACGGATGCGCGACAACCGGGCGGCGCGGCGGTATCACCGCGACGGGACGGCCGGGCTGCGGGGCGGCGGGCGGGCGGAGTCACTGACCAGCGGGCCCCGGCGGCCCGGGGCCCGCCCGCCGGGGTTCTTCACCGTGCACCTCGGCTTCGTGGCCGCTGACCCCGCCGTCGCGCGGGAGCTGGCGGTCGCGTACGCGGAAGCGCTCGACCTGCTCCGCCCGGAGCTGGCGCTCGGCGCGGCGGCGCTGTCCCCGGCCGACGCCTGGCACCGGGCCGAGCGGCTGTTCTGCGGGGCGGCCGGGCCCGACGGCGAGCGGTGCGCCGACGTGGCCGGCCATCCCGGCTTCCACCATGCGCCCGGGCCGGGCGGCCTCGGCTGGGGCGACGGTGACTGACCCGGGCGGCTCAGTCCAGGTCGAACTCGCCGTCCTGGGCGCCCGCCACGAACGCGTCCCACTCGGCCTGGGTGAAGACCAGGACCGGGCCGTCCGGCTCGGCCGAGTTGCGCATCCCGATCAGGTCGTCGACGAAAGCCACCTCGACCGCGCCCTCGGACGTGTCGCCCTCCGCTCGCTGCCAAACCGCCCGAGAAAGGTCGAAATCGCCCTTGGGGTGTTGACCCATCGTTTTACCTCCATCGCCACGCGTCACGGGAAGGCCCGTGCGGACCTCATCGGGCAGGATAAGCGGATGCCGAGCCTGACCCGTGCAGAGGCGACCGCGCGTGGCGCGTCGATCACCGTCGAGTCCTATCAGGTGGACCTCGACGTGACCGGCGACGTCGAGCGGTTCCGCTCCACCACCACCATCCGGTTCCGGGCCACCCCCGGCGCCGAGACGTTCGTCGACGTCAAGCCCCGCCGACTCCTACGGGTCCGCCTCAACGACCGCGACCTCGATCCGGCCCTGCTGACCGACGGGCGACTGCCGCTCACCGGGCTGGCCGGGACCAACGAGATCACCGTCGAGGCCGAGATGGCCTACTCCAACACCGGCGAAGGGCTGCACCGCTTCGTCGACCCGGCCGACGGCGAGACGTACCTCTACGCGATGTCCTTCCTGGACGACGGGCCGCGCATCTTCGCCGCCTTCGACCAGCCCGACCTGAAGGCCCCGGTGACGCTGGCGGTCACCGCGCCACCGGAGTGGACGGTGGCCGCGAACGGGCAGCTCGCCGACCGGCCGGCGCCGGGTCGGTGGGAGTTCGCCCCGACCGCGCCGCTGGCCACCTACCTCGTCTCGCTGGTCGCCGGGCCCTGGCACGTGCTGCGTGCCGAGCACGACGGCATCCCGCTCGGGTTCTACTGCCGGCGTTCGCTCGCGGCGCACCTCGACGCCGACGCGGACGAGATCCTCACCGTCACCCGGCAGTGCCTCGACCGCTTCCACCAGCTCTTCGCCGAGCGCTACCCGTTCGACAAGTACGACCAGGCGTTCGTGCCCGAGTTCAACGCCGGCGCGATGGAGAACCCGGGCCTGGTGACGCTGCGCGACGACTACGTCTTCCGCTCCGCGGTCACCGACAGCCAGCGTGAGCAGCGGGCCACCGTGATCGCCCACGAGATGGCGCACATGTGGTTCGGCGACCTGGTCACCATGCGCTGGTGGGACGACCTGTGGCTGAACGAGTCGTTCGCGGAGTACCTCGGCACCCGCGTCACTGCCGAGGCCACCCGCTTCGACCAGGCCTGGACCACCTTCGCGCTGCGCCGCAAGGCGTGGGGATACGCCGCCGACCAGCGCCCCTCCACCCACCCGGTGGCACCCGAGGAGGTCGCCGACGCCGCGGCGGGCCTGCTCAACTTCGACGGCATCTCGTACGCCAAGGGCGCCGGCGTGCTGCGCCAGCTCGTCGCCTGGCTCGGTGACGACGTGTTCCTCGCCGGCCTGAACGCCCACTTCGCCACGCACCGGTTCGGCAACGCCACCCTCGCCGACCTGCTCGACAGCCTCGCCTCGGCCGCCGGCCGGGACCTCAGCGGCTGGGCCGAGCGGTGGCTGCGCCGGGCGCAGGTCAACACGCTGCGGATGGAGGCCGTGGTGGACGCCGACGGCCGGTGGGCCGAGGTGGCCGTGACGCAGACCGCGCCGACGACCCATCCGGTGCTGCGACCGCACCGCATCGGCGTGGCCCACCACACCGCCGAGGGCCCGACGCGCCGGTTCGAGGTCGACCTCGACCCGGACGCCGACGGCGGCCGGACGCCGCTGCCCGAGCTGACCGGTCGGCCCGCCACCGGCCTGCTGCTGCCCAACGCGGGCGACCTCACGTTCGCCAAGATCCGGCTCGACGCGGCCTCCGCCGACGCGGTGCCGATGCTGCTCCCCGGGCTCGACGACTCGCTGGCCCGGGCGCTGCTCTGGGGTGAGGCGCTGGACGCCGCGACCGACGGCGAGCGGCCGGTCGCCGAGCTGGTCGCCCTGATCACCGCCGCGCTGCCGGCCGAGACCGAGGTGATCATCGCGGAGGACGTGCTCGCGCTCAGCCGCAACCTCGTCGACCGCTACCTGGAGCCGCTGGCCCGGGACGCGGCGCTGCTGCGGATCGCCGAGGCGTGCCGGGCGCTGCTGGTCGGCGCCCCCGCCGGCGGTTCGCTCCAGCTCGCCGCCGTGCGGGGCCTGATCGGCGCCACCACGGACGCCGACCTGCTCCACGGTTGGCTGGCCGGCGCGGGCGTGCCGGACGGCCTGGCGGTCGACGCCGACCTGCGCTGGGCGCTGTTGCACCGGCTGGTGGTGCTGGGTGGCGCCGGCGAGGCGGAGATCGCCGCCGAGTCGGCCGCCGACCGCAGTGCCACCGGCGCCGAGCGGGCGGCCGATTGCCGGGCGGCCCTGCCGGACGCTGACGCCAAGCGGGCGGCCTGGGAGGTCATCGTCAGCAATACCGAGCTGTCGAACCGGTTGGTGGAGGCCACCGCCGAGGGGTTCTGGCAGCCGGAGCAGGCGGAGCTGACCGCCGGCTACGTCGAGCGTTACTTCGCCGAGATGCCGGCGACCGCGCGTCTGCGTACCGCGTGGGTGGCCGACCGGGTGGCGGCCGTGGCGTTCCCGCGCTACGCCGTGACGCAGTCCACCCGGGAACTGGCCGCGGCATTGCTGGCCCGCGACGACCTGACGCCGGGGCTGCGCCGGCGGGTCGTCGACCTGGACGACGACCTGCGCCGCGCGCTGGTGGCCCGGACGGCGGTGGCCGCCGTGGGCGCCTGACCGACGCATCGCGCCGGGCGGCCGACCGCCCGCCCGGCGCGAGCCGGCGACCCCGGCCGACCGACACCGGGGCGCGGCCTAGGATCGCGGGGTGGAGGAAGACATCCGGCGGATCGGCATCATGGGCGGCACGTTCGACCCGATCCACCACGGTCACCTGGTGGCGGCGAGCGAGGTGGCCGACCGGTTCGGGCTGGACGAGGTGGTCTTCGTGCCGACCGGGCAACCGTGGCAGAAGGCGGACGAACCGGTCAGCCCGGCCGAGGACCGCTACCTGATGACCGTGATCGCCACCGCCTCCAACCCCCGCTTCCAGGTGAGCCGCGTCGACATCGACCGCGGCGGGCCCACCTACACCGTCGACACGCTGCGCGACCTGCACGCCGAGTACGGCCCGAAGGCGCAGCTCTTCTTCATCACCGGCGCGGACGCGCTGGAGCGCATCCTCTCCTGGAAGGACCTGGACGACGTCCTGGAGCTGGCCCACTTCATCGGGGTGACCCGCCCCGGCTTCGAGTTGACCGACAAGCACCTTCCGGCCGACTCGGTCAGCCTGGTGCAGGTGCCCGCCATGGCCATCTCCTCGACCGACTGCCGCGCCCGGGTCGCCCGGGGCGAGCCGGTCTGGTACCTGGTACCCGACGGTGTGGTGCAGTACATCGCCAAACGTCGCCTCTACCAGCGATGATCTCGCCCGTTACCGCCCCGTTCGTGCCGATAACCGGCCAGAACTGACAGGTCGTCACGCCGCCCGGTGTGAGAGGCTTGGAGAGTCGCACGGTTGATCGAAGGAGAACGGTGACCACCATTCCGGAACGCGCCTATGAGCTGGCGATGGCCGCTGCCCAGGCCGCGGCCGACAAGAAGGCACAGGACATCGTCATCATCGACGTGGGCGACCAGCTCGCGATCACCGACGCGTTCCTGGTGGCCTCCGCTCCGAACGAGCGTCAGGTCCTCGCCATCGTCGACGCCATCGAGGAGCGCCTGCTGGAGCTGCCGGAGAAGGCCAAGCCGGTCCGCCGCGAGGGTGAGCGGGGCGGTCGCTGGGTGCTGCTCGACTACGTCGACATCGTGGTGCACGTCCAGCACACCGAGGAGCGCGAGTTCTACGCGCTCGACCGGCTCTGGAAGGACTGCCCGCAGATCCCGTTCGTGGACCGCGACCTCGCCGACTCGGCCGCCGGCACCGCCACCGCCGAATGACCCGTCTGATCATCTGGCGGCACGGCAACACCGACTGGAACGCGCAGAGCCGCGTCCAGGGCCAGACCGACGTGCCGCTCAACGACCTCGGCCGGGAGCAGGCCCGCGCCGCCGCGCCGGTGCTGGCCGCGCTGCGCCCGGACGCCATCGTCGCCAGCGACCTGCGCCGCGCCGCCGACACCGCCGCCGCGCTGGCCGCGTCGACCGGGCTGCCGGTCCGTTCCGACCCGCGACTGCGCGAGCGGCACTTCGGCGAGTGGCAGGGCCTGGCCCTGACCGAGGCCGCCGAGCGGTTCCCCGACGAGTTCGCCCGCTGGCGGGCCGGCGACCCCGACCCCGGCGCCGGCATCGAGAGCCTCGACGACCTGGGCGGGCGGCTCGGCGCCGCGTTCCGCGACGCGGCCGACCTGGCCACCGGCGGCACCGTGGTGGTCACCACCCACGGCGGCGGGGCCCGGCAGGGCATCGGTCACCTGCTCGGCTGGGACCATGCGGTGCTGCGCAGCGTCGGCTCGCTGGGCAACTGCCACTGGACCGAGCTGCGCCACGACGACGTCCGCGGCTGGCACCTGCGCGCGCACAATGTCGGGCTGATCACCCAGCCGGCGCTGACCGACGCGGTCTGAGCCGGTCGGCCCCGGCGCGGCACCGCGACATCGGCTAGCGTGCCGGTCATGCCCGTAGCGGTCGTCACCGACTCCACCGCCTACCTGCCCCCCGAGCTGGTCCGCGCGTACCGGCTCACCGTCGTCCCGCTGACCGTCGTGCTCAACGGCGCCGAAGGGCTGGAGGGCATCGAGACCTTCCCGGCGGACGCCACCCGCGCGCTGGGTGCCCGGCGCGTCTCGGTGAGCACCTCCCGGCCCGCGCCGGAACAGTTCGCGCAGGTCTACCGCGCGTTGCTCGCCGACGGCGCGGACGGTGTGGTCTCCGTGCACCTCTCCGCCGAGCTGTCCGGCACCGTCGACGCCGCCCGGCTCGCCGCCGCCGAGGTCGGCGACGACCGGGTCGCGGTGGTGGACAGCCGCTCCACCGGCATGGGACTCGGCTTCCCGACGCTCGCCGCCGCCTCGGCCGCCGCCGGGGGCGACGACCTGACCGGGGTACGCGCGGCGGCGCTGGACGCGATCGACCGGACCACCATCTTCTTCTACGTCGACACGTTGGAGTTCATGCGTCGGGGCGGCCGGATCAACGCGGCGGAGGCGCTGCTCGGCACCGCGCTCTCGGTCAAGCCGATCATGCACATGCCGGACGGCGCGATCGTGGTGCGGGACAAGGTCCGCACCGCCAGCCGGGGCGTGGCGCGCCTGGTCGACCTGGCCGTCGAGGCGGCCGGCGACCACGACGTCGACCTCGGCGTGCACCACCTCGCCGCCCCGCAGCGTGCCGAGGCGTTGCTGGCGGCGCTGACCGAGCGGCTGGGGGACCGGCTGCACGACACGTACGTCACCGAGGCCGGTGCGGTGGTCGCCGCGCACGCCGGTCCCGGGCTGGCCTGCGTGGTCGTCCACCGCCGCCCGTGACGGTCCCGGTGGCGGGCGGTCACCGGGCACGCCGCGGTCGCCCGCACGCTAGCTTGGCCGGATGAACGCGCGATCGTACGTCGTCACCGGAGGCGGACGGGGGGTCGGTCGGGCCGTCGTCGAACGGTTGGCCGCCGACGGTGCGGTGGTGGTCGTGGTCGAACGGGACGGCAGCGCGCTCGACTGGCTGACCGGGCATCCGGCCGCCGACCGGCTGCACGCCGTCACCGGGGACGCCGCCGACGAGGCGGTCACCGGCCGGGCCGCCGACCGCGCCGAGGCGTCCGCGCCGCTGGCCGGCTGGGTGAACAACGCCGCGGTCTTCCGCGACGGCGACCTGCACCGGGTGCCCGCGACCGAGGTGTTCGACCTGATCGCGGCCAATCTGCGCCCCGCCGTGGTGGGTGCCGGCACGGCCGTACGCCGGTTCCTGGCCGCCGGGAGCGGCGGCGCGATCGTCAACGTCTCCTCCCACCAGGCCCGCCGGGCGGTGCCGGGCGCCCTGCCGTACGCCACCGCGAAGGCCGCCGTGGAGGGGCTGACCCGGGCGCTCGCGGTCGACTACGGCCGGCACGGCATCCGCACCAACGCGGTCGCGCTCGGCTCGATCCACACCGAACGGCATACCGCCTACCTGGCCGGGCTGGACCGGGCCGGGGTGGAGCACGTCGAGTCGGAGCTGGCCCGGCTGCACCCGGTGGGCCGGATGGGGCGTACCGGGGAGGTGGCCGACGTGGTCGCGTTCCTGCTGTCGGAGGCGGCCTCGTTCGTCAACGGTGTGACGCTGCCGGTCGACGGTGGTCGGGCCGCGCTCGGGCTGGACCCGGAGGCACGCTGACCGGCGCGCTCCTCCGGATCGTGCTGGCCGTGAGTGACGGGCGCGCCGGAGACACCCGTGCCATTCCACTCAAGCCCCACCCGGCCCGTGACTGGAACGCCATGGCTGTCTCCGGCCCGTTTTGGCAACCATGACGTTCCACCCACCGCGGACCATCCACCCGCCCAGTCATCGCCAGCACATCGCTCGCATGATCGGGTGGTTGTCCACAACCGCCCCGGTGTCCACAGGCGAGGGTACGCGGGACAGCTCTCGGCCCGGCGTCGCCGCTAGCGTCCCGGCCGTGTCAGACGACGAGGAGACGACGGTACAGCGGAGGCTCACCCGGCTGTTCACGCCGGCGGCGGGCAGCGCTGTCGTCCCGGCTCCCGCCGGCAGTGCACAGCAGGCCGTCCGGGCGGCGGTGCCCGAGCCGCCACCGGCTTACCCGTTCGCCGAGCCGGACCGCCGCCCCGGACCGCGACGTGGACACCTGGCGCCCCTGTCGGGGACACCGACGACGGACGATGCTGACGGGTCCCACGAGGACAGCCCGGACCCGGAGGCCGGGCCCGGGCTGACGTCCCGGCTGCCCGGGCCGGGCGCGTTCGACCCGGGGCGGCGGGGCGTCCGCGTCCTGGCCGTGGTGGCCGCGATCGTCGTCCTGGTGGCCGCCGTCTGGGCGTGGCGATCCCGTCCGAGCGCCGAACCGGTCCGGCCGGCCGCGCCGGTCGGCGAGACGCCGGCCGGCGCGGCGACGCGGGCGGCGGTCGGCGCGGCGACCGAAGCGGCCGACCTGGCTGGTCCGTCCGGCCAGGTGGTCGTCACGGTCGCCGGCAAGGTCCGCCGCCCCGGGCTGGTCCGGCTCCCGGCCGGCGCCCGGCTGGCCGACGCCCTGACGGCGGCCGGGGGAGCACTGCCCGGAATCGACGTGGCGCTGCTCAACCCCGCCCGCAAGGTCACCGACGGTGAGTTGATCCTGGTCGGCGTCACTGCCCCACCCGGACAGCCCGCACCCGGTCCGGCGGCCGGCGGCGGTGCGCCCGGTGGACCGGCGGCCGGGCCGGTCAACCTGAACACCGCCACGCTGGCCCAGCTCGACGCGCTGCCCGGCGTCGGCCCGGTGCTCGCCCAGCGGATCCTCGACCACCGGGACCGGCACGGCGGGTTCCGGTCCGTGGCCGACCTGCGTCAGGTCGACGGCATCGGGGACGCCCGCTACGAGCAGCTCAAGGAACTGGTGACGGTGTGAGCGCCGACGGTGGGGAGGCCGGTCCGGACCTGCGACTGGCCGGCTTCGCGGTGGCGGCCTGGCTCGCCGCGCTGGCCGGGCTGCACCTCTCCCTCCCGTGGACCGCCGGGCTGGCCGCCGTCGCCGCCGCGCTCGCGCTCGTCGCGGGCCTGCACCTCGGTGGCGTGCTGGGTCACCCCGTCGGCCCGGCGCGCCGGTACGGCTGGATCGCCGTCACCGTCCTGCTCGGCGCGCTCTGCGGGGCGGCGGCCACCGGGGCGCGGGTCGCGGTCCGCGACGCCGCCCCGGTCCGCGCGCTCGTCGCCGAACGCGCGCTTGTCACCGCCGACCTGGTGGTCCGGGACGACCCCCGCCCGGTGCGCGGCGCGCCCGGCCGCGCGGCCACCCTGCTGGTCCGGGTCGATCTGGTACGCCTCACCGGCGCCGACGGCGGTCAGGTCACCGGCCCGGTGCGCGGTCTGGTGCTCGCCACCGACCCCGGCTGGCGGGGGCTGCTGCCGGGGCAGCGGGTCACCACCCGGGGACGGCTCGCCGCGCCGCGCGGCGGCGACCTGACCGCGGCGGTGCTCTCGGCCACCGGGCCGCCCACCCGGCACGGCGCCGCGTCGTGGCCGCAGCGGGCGGCCGGCGCGTTGCGGTCCGGGTTGCAGCGGGCCTGCGAACCGTTGCCGGACGCCCCGGGTGGGCTGCTGCCCGGCCTGGTGGTGGGCGACACCAGCCGGCTGCTGCCCGAGGTGGAGGAGGACTTCCGGGCCACCGGGATGACGCACCTCAACGCGGTGTCGGGGTCCAACGTGGCCATCGTCGTGGGAGCGGTGCTGCTGCTGGCCCGCTGGGCGCGCGCCGGTCCGCGTACCGCCGTGGCGCTCTGCGGCCTGGCGCTTGTCGGCTTCGTCATCCTGGTGCGACCCTCGCCGAGCGTGGTGCGGGCCGCGGCGATGGGTGCGATCGGGCTCGCCGCGCTGGCCGCCGGGCGGCCCCGGGCCGCGCTGCCCGCCCTGGCCGCGGCGGTCGCCGGGCTGGTGCTGCTGGACCCGGATCTGGCCGGTGACCCGGGCTTCGCGCTGTCGGTCTGTGCCACCGGCGGGCTGCTGCTGCTCGCGCCGGGCTGGCGGGACGCGCTGCGTCGCCGGGGCGTACCGCCGGGGTTGGCGGAGGCGTTGGCGGTGCCGGCCGCCGCGCAGCTCGCCTGCGGCCCGGTGATCGCCGCGCTGTCCGCGACCGTCAGCCTGGTGGCGGTGCCGGCGAACCTGCTGGTGGTGCCCGCCGTCGCGCCGGCCACGGTGCTGGGTGTGCTCGCCGCGGTGCTGTCACCGGTGTGGCCGGCCGGCGCGGAGTTCCTCGCCTGGCTGGCGAGCTGGCCGGCGCGTTGGCTGGTGGCGGTGGCGACCCACGGGGCCGGGCTGCCGGCCGGGAACCTGCCCTGGCCGGGCGGGGTGACCGGCGGCCTGCTGCTGACCGCCGTGAGCGTGGCGCTGCTGCTCGCCGCCCGGCGACGTCGGGCCCGACGGCTGGTCGCGGTCGTGGCGCTCGCCGTGGCGCTGGGCGCGCTGCCGATCCGGTTGCTCGCCTCCGGGTGGCCGCCGCGCGACTGGGTGGTGGTGGCGTGCGCGGTGGGCCAGGGCGACGCCGTGGTGCTGCCGGTCACCCCCGGCCGGGTCGTGGTGGTCGACGCCGGCCCGGAGCCGTCCGGCGTGGACGCCTGTCTGCGCCGCCTCCGCGTACGCGAGGTGTCGCTGCTGGTGGTCAGCCACTTCCACGCCGACCACGTGGGCGGGGTGGCCGGGGTGTTCCGGGGCCGCCGGGTCGGCGCGGTGGTGGGCCCGCCCTGGTCCGAGCCGCCCTACGGGGTGGCCCAGGTGCGCGAGGCGGCCCGTCGGGGTGGTGCGTCGCTCGCCCCGGCGTCGGCGGGTTGGCGCTGGCGGGCCGGTGCGGTGGAGCTGGTCGCGGTCGGGCCGCCGTACCCGCTGCGCGGCAGCCGCTCCGACCCGAACAACAATTCCCTGGTGCTGACCGCCACGGTGGCCGGGGTGCGGATCCTGCTGGCCGGGGACGCCGAGACCGAGGAGCAGCGGGCATTGCTGGAGACCGTGCCGGCCGGCGCGTTCCGGGCGGAGGTGCTGAAGGTGGCGCATCACGGGTCCGCCTACCAGGATCCGGACTTCCTCGCCGCGGTGCGCCCAGCGGTCGCGCTGGTCTGCGTCGGTGTCGACAACGACTACGGGCATCCCAACCCCGGTCTGCTGGGGCGGTTGAGCAGGGGTGGCGCCCGGGTGATGCGTACCGACACCGACGGGGACGTGGCCGTCGTCCGGGCCGGAGCCGGCCTGGCGGTGGTGGCGCGCGGCACCGGGCCCGGACGGTCGCGCTGAAGCTCTGCCCGCCACACTGCCGCGGCCGCTGGCAGACCCATCCGCCGGAGTGGCCTGCTGACGACCAGGCGGCCAACGGCGGTCAGGCGGGGCAAAAACCCTGGTCAGAGGATACTGCCGTGGGCCAAACCAGATGAATGTCGATAGATTTGTCTTATCTGGAATTTAGCCGGTCATCTATGGATTTGATCCCCCGGAGTGAGCCAACCTGGGGCCACCGTACGGGCGACCATGTCTCGACAAGCGAAGGGAATTCCAGCCATGAAGAACAAGAAGTTGATCCTCGCCGGCGCGGGGGCGGCACTGGCCGGCGGCCTCCTGCTGGCCGTACCCCTGACTGCCGCCGCCGCCGACCCCGGCTCGACCACGGCAGCCAAGTCGCAGGCGGCGATGGCTCCGATGTCCCAGCGGACCGGCACCTCCGTGTCGGTGTCGCCGGGGGCCAACGGGGTCGCCACCGTCACCTGCCCGTCCGGCACGATTGTGACCGGCGGTGGCGGCCAGACATCCGCCTTCGACATCTTCATCACCGACTCCTTCGCCTCCGGCAACGGCTGGGCGGTGCGCGGCAGCAACCGGGGCGCGACGGTCCAGACCATCAGGGCCGTCGCCATCTGCATCGGCTAGTCGTGGCGACCATGGGCCTCGTCGACGGCGTGACGGCCTGAGACCAGGCGAGACCTCCGGCGAGGCGTGCGGTGTCGACGCCCACGGCCGGACCGGAGGTCTCCTGGTCGCTGACGGTCCGGGATGCTTCCCGGTCGGTGCGCGCGCTGGTCGACTGGACGAGCGCGGTGCTGCTGGACGCGGCAGAGCCGAGCGGAACCTACTCTCCCGCAGGGGTGCCGCCCCGGTGAAGGCCGCCCGGGTCGGCGCCGGTCTGGCGGTGGTGGCGCGCGGTAGCGGGCCCGGACGGTCGTGGTGAACGTGCTGGGGTTCTGTTGCTATAGGTGCGGGATCAAGGGAAATGTCTGGATTTGCGTTGAGTGCGGGCTGGGCCGTCACAGTCCGCGATGAGCAGGCACGATCCGCCCCGAGGGCGTGCGAGTATGTGCGACGTGACCCCCGCCAGCCTGCCTCCCATTCTGCTCGTCCTCGGCGACGAGGAGCTGCTCGCCACGCGCGCGGTCTCCGACGCGGTCGCCCGGGCCCGCGCGGTGGACCCCGACGTGGACGTGCGGGAATACCAGGCCGGCTCGCTGGCGGTCGGTGAGATCGACGAGATGCTGAGCCCGTCCCTGTTCGGCGGTCGCCGCGTGCTGGTGCTCCGATCCGGCCAGGACACCCGCAAGGACCTGTCCGCCGCGCTGCTGGCGTACGCGAAGAATCCCGACCCGGACGTGCAGCTCGTGGTGCTGCACCTGGGCGGCGCCAAGGGCAAGGCGTTCGCCGACGGCCTGCGGTCGGCGGGCGCCACCGTGGTGCCGGCGGGCAAGCTCAAGGGGCACCGTGAGCGGGTCGCCTTCGTCCGGGACGAGATCCGCCGCCATGGCGGGAAGTGTGCCGAGGACGCGGCCGAGGCGCTGATCGCGGCCGTCGGCAACGACCTGCGTGAGCTGGCCGCCGCCTGCTCACAGCTCGTTGCCGACACCGACGGTCGGATCGACGCCGAGACGGTCGCCCGCTACTACCGGGGCCGGGTCGAGGTGACCGG
Source organism: Micromonospora sp. NPDC049240 (assembly GCF_040647835.1). NCBI lineage: Bacteria > Bacillati > Actinomycetota > Actinomycetes > Micromonosporales > Micromonosporaceae > Micromonospora > Micromonospora sp. NPDC049240. The sequence continues at coordinate 265,671 of NZ_JBEZCX010000009.1, read as the reverse complement.
CTTCACCGTGGCCGACGCGACGATGGTCGGTGACGTTCCCGGTGCCCTGGAGGCGCTGCGCTGGGCGCTGCACGTCGGGGTCGATCCGGTGCCCATCGCGGACGCGCTCGCCGACGGCGTACGGACCGTGGCCCGGGTCGCCTCGGCCGGGCGGGGCAGCGCCTACCAGCTCGCCAGCAGCCTGGGCATGCCGGCGTGGAAGATCGAGCGGGCCCAACGCCAGGGTCGGGGCTGGACGCCGGAGGGCCTGGTCACGGCGATGCGGGCCGCCGCCGAGTGCAACGCGGCGGTCAAGGGCGGTGCCGACGACCGGGCGTACGCGTTGGAGCGGGCTGTCTTCTCGGTGGCCGCAGCCCGGCAGGGCGGCGCCCGGTGACCCGAGCGTGGTCGACCGTGCCGACGGACGAGGACCGTTACCGGCCCCTCTACGCCCGGGTGCTCGGCCTGCGCTTCGTCAACCCGGGCGGAGTGCTCTGCTTCCTCTTCTTCGAGGGCGCGGTGGCGCTGGCCGTGCTGCTCTCGCTCGCCGAGTTGGTGAGCTGGTGGGCGGTGCTGGTGCTGCCGACCGCCGTGGCGGTCATGGTCAAGCTCAACGACGTGGTGGCCGAGATCGTGATCCGCACCGCGGCCCAGGTGCCCGACCAGGAGCGGGACCGCTTCCGCCGGCAGATGGAGCCGGTCGTCGGGCGGGCCCGGGTGCCGGCCACGGTCCGGGCGGTGTCCGGTGGCCTGAGCCTGACCGGCGACAGTGCCACCCGCTCGGCGGCTCCCTACCACCGGGCGGGGCGTTCGGCGCCGCCGCTCGACCGGCCCGAGGAGCGGGGGCGGCAGACCGCCTCCGAGATCACCTGGCCCGATTCCTTCCGCTGACCGCCGCCCGCTCCGCCCAGCCGCGCCAGTCAGTAAGCAGCGCCACTCAGTCAGGCCGCGGCCCATGCAGCCCAGCCAGCCGGACCGCGTGCCTGACCTCGCCCCCGGCGGGAAACGCGGACAGCCGGAAGCCCCGAGGCGGTGGCCCCGGGGCTTCCGGTCAGGTCTACGGTCTCGTCAGGCCGAGAACGAAGCGACGCGCTTGGCGATCGCCGACTTCCGGTTCGCCGCCTGGTTGGCGTGAATGACACCCTTGCTGGCGGCCTTGTCCAGCTTCCGGGTGGCCTCCTGCATGAGCACGGCGGCCTTCTCGGTGTCGCCCGCCTCGGCAGCCTCGTGGAACTTGCGGATGGCGGTCTTCAGCGACGACTTGACCGACTTGTTACGCAGCCGGCGCTTCTCGTTCTGCCGGTTGCGCTTGATCTGGGACTTGATGTTCGCCACGCGACAGCCTCGTCTTGATAGCTCGGGTTGGTCAGCTTGCGTGCGCGACGAGCATGCGTCATCGCCGCGCGAATGGTCAGGCTACCAGGTCGTTCCCGGACGAGCCAAAACGCCTCCCGAACGCACCGGTCAGCAGGGGTGAGAAGGGGCCCCTTCTCTACCGGAAACGTTAAGCGGGGGCCCCTCCTTGCCCCCGGGCCCAGCCGCGGCGGGCGGTGAGCCAGGTGAGGGCCTGGGTGCCGCTCCACTGCTGGTGGGAGCGCAGGTGTGGGGAGGCGCTCGACGGGCCGGCGGCGGCGCCGGTGAGGAAGTAGCCGGCGAGTGCGGCGAGGCTCACGTCCAGCGCGTCCGCGGGCGCACCGGCGGTCGCCGGGTGGCGGGCGAAGGCGGCGTCCGCGTCGAGGCCGCTGGCGTACCCGGTGAGCAGCAGGCCGGCCAGGTCGAACCAGGCGGGCCCGTGACAGAGCCAGGTCCAGTCGCAGAGCCAGGCGCGGCCGTCGGCGTCCAGCAGGAGGTTGTCCACCCGCAGGTCACCGTGGGCCAGCCCGGGGGCGGCGTCGGCATAGCCGGGGAGGCGGGACTCCAGCGCGACCAGCTCCGCCAGCGGGACGCCCGCCGCCGCCGCGGGCAGCGGTTCGCGACCGGCGGCCACCTCGCCCCACCACAGGATGTCGTCCCGGGCCAGGTCGGCCAGGCGCGGCAGGCCGAGCGCGACGAGGTCCCCGGGCGGTTCGGCGAGCGCGGCGGCCACCTCGGCGTACGTGGCGAGGGCCGCCGCCAGCTCGGCCGGGTCCCAGGGCAGCCGGGGAGTGTGCCCGTCGATCGCGTCGAGCGCGAGCGCGTACCAGCCGGACTCGGTCAACGCCCAGCGCGGCCGGGGCACCGGCAGGCCGGCGGGGAGCCGGGCCAGGATCGCGGCCTCGTGGGCGTACCAGTCGACCAGGTGCCGCTGCCCGGCCAGCGCCGCCGCCTTGACGAACACCCGGTCGCCGGCCGGGCCGGTCAGCACGGCGGCGAAGCCGCGCGTGAAGCCGCCGCCGGCCACCCGGACCTCGGCCGGTGGACCGCCGAGCCGGGCCGTCAGCGCGTCGCGCAGCCCGTCCGGCAGGTCGGCCCAGCCGGGTCGTTCGGCCGTCTCCCCGTACGGAACGGGTGGTAGCGAGATCGCACGCACCGCACCATGCTGCCGCACCGCCACCACCGCCGGTGCGGGCGGCGCGTCGGTGGGCTCTGCCAGACTGCCGACCATGAGGACCGAGGACTTCTGGCAGTTGATCGACCAGGCCCGGGCCGGGGCCGGGGGAGAGGCCGACGCGGTCGCCGTGCGGGCGGTCGCGCTGCTCGCCGCGCGTGATCCGGAGGAGATCGTCGGGTACGCCCACCACCAGCGGCGGGTGCTCGCCGCCTCCTACCGGGTCGACCTGTGGGGCGCGGCGTATCTGATCAACGGGGGCGCCTCGGACGACGGCTTCGAATATTTCCGCGGCTGGCTGATGACGCAGGGTCGGGCCGTCTTCGCGCGGGCGGTGACCGAGCCGGATTCGCTGGCCGAGCTGCCCCGGGTCCGCTCCGCCGCGCTCAGCGGCGAGGAGTTCGAGTGCGAGCGGATGCTGTCGGTGCCCTGGGAGGCGTACCGGCAGGCCACCGCGTCCGAGTTGCCGGCCGACCGGGACCCGGTGAAGGTGCCGGACCTGAACGACTTCTGGGACTTCGACGACGAGGAGGAGGCCCGCCGCCGGCTGCCCCGGCTCGCCGCGCTCTTCGTCGAACCGCCGGCGGAGTGACGCCCCGCGTGGCGGCGGGTGGCCGGGCAGTGCTGGGGGAGCCCGGGCGCGCGCCGGACGACGTGGGAGCATAGAGGGGGCCGGCGGCGCGCCGGCCCGCTCACGTCAGCCGACCAGAACGGACCGCTGTGCCACCGAAGCTCGATCCCGGCGCGAACGCTCCTGGTGCCACCGACCCGGCGCGCATCCGGAACTTCTGCATCATCGCCCACATCGACCACGGGAAGTCGACCCTGGCCGACCGGATGCTGCAGCTGACCGGCGTGGTCGACCCCCGGCAGATGCGCGCGCAGTACCTGGACCGGATGGACATCGAGCGCGAGCGTGGCATCACCATCAAGAGCCAGGCCGTCCGGATGCCGTGGACGATCCGGGAGGGGGACCGGGCCGGCGAGACCGCCGTGCTCAACATGATCGACACCCCCGGCCACGTCGACTTCACCTACGAGGTGTCCCGCTCGCTGGCCGCCTGCGAGGGCGCGGTCCTGCTTGTCGACGCCGCGCAGGGCATCGAGGCGCAGACTCTCGCGAACCTCTACCTGGCGCTCGAGAACGACCTGCGCATCATCCCGGTGCTCAACAAGATCGACCTGCCGGCCGCCCAGCCGGAGAAGTACGCCGAGGAGTTGGCGCACCTGATCGGCGGTGACCCGGCGGACTGCATCCGGGTCTCCGGCAAGACCGGTGAGGGCGTGCCGTACCTGCTCGACGAGATCGTCCGGCAGTTCGTGCCGCCGGTCGGGGAGGCCGACGATCCGGCCCGCGCGATGATCTTCGACTCGGTGTACGACGTCTACCGCGGCGTGGTCACGTACGTCCGGGTGATCGACGGCCGCATCTCGGCCCGGGACCGGATCAAGATGATGTCCACCGGCGCGGTGCACGAGCTGCTGGAGATCGGCGTCATCTCGCCGGAGATGGTGAAGGCCGACGCGCTCGGCGTCGGCGAGGTGGGGTATCTGATCACCGGCGTGAAGGACGTCCGCCAGTCGCGGGTCGGTGACACGGTCACCATCAACGGCAACCCGGCCAAGGAGGCGCTCGGCGGCTACAAGGACCCGAAGCCGATGGTCTACTCGGGCCTCTACCCGATCGACGGCTCGGACTACCCGAACCTGCGTGAGGCGCTGGACAAGCTCAAGCTCAACGACGCGGCGCTGGTCTACGAGCCGGAGACGTCCGGCGCGCTGGGGTTCGGCTTCCGCTGCGGCTTCCTCGGCCTGCTGCACCTGGAGATCATCCGGGAGCGGCTGGAGCGGGAGTTCAACCTCGACCTGATCTCCACCGCGCCGAACGTGGTCTACCGGGCCATCACGGAGGACGCCCAGGAGATCGTGGTGACCAACCCGAGCGAGTACCCGACCGGCAAGATCGCCGAGGTGTACGAGCCGACCGTGCGGGCCACCGTGCTGACGCCGAACGACTACGTCGGCGCGGTGATGGAGCTGTGCCAGGGCCGCCGGGGCAACCTGCTCGGCATGGACTACCTCTCCGCCGACCGGGTGGAGCTGCGCTACACGCTGCCGCTGGCCGAGATCATCTACGACTTCTTCGACCAACTCAAGAGCCGCACCAAGGGGTACGCCTCGCTCGACTACGAGACCTCCGGCGAGCAGGCGTCCGACCTGGTGAAGGTGGACATCCTGCTGCACGGTGAGCCGGTGGACGCGTTCAGCGCCATCGTGCACAAGGACAAGGCGTACAACTACGGCACCACGATCGCGGCGAAGCTGCGCTCGTTGATCCCCCGTCAGCAGTTCGAGGTGCCGATCCAGGCGGCCATCGGCAGCCGGGTGATCGCCCGGGAGACGATCCGCGCGATCCGCAAGGACGTGCTCGCCAAGTGCTACGGCGGTGACATCAGCCGGAAGCGCAAGCTGCTGGAGAAGCAGAAGGAGGGCAAGAAGCGGATGAAGATGGTGGGCCGGGTGGAGGTTCCCCAGGAGGCCTTCATCGCGGCGCTCTCGTCCGACTCCGGCGACGGTAAGCCCGCCGGCAAGAAGTAGCCCCGGCGACCCACGAAACCGGCCGGCACCCTCCGTCGAGGGTGCCGGCCGGTTCGCGTACTCAGGAAATTTTCAGCTTCCGGAACCGCTCCCACCTGCGGTTTTGGCTCGGCGGTCGGGCGACTTCCGGCGTGTCGCGGATTCGGCCGGTTTCGGTTTTCGACCGGTCGGGAACTTACCGGTCACGACAGCAACCGCACAGAACGTGCGAAACCGCTTATAGGAGGACCGACCGTGGAGTTCACCGTCTGGGGCATCATCACCGCGCTGATCGTCGGCCTGATCGTCGGCGCGCTGGGCCGCCTGGTCGTGCCGGGCCGGCAGAACATGCCGATGTGGCTGCACATGCTGATCGGTGTGGGCGCCGCGCTGCTGGGCACGATCGTCGCCCGGGCCTCCGGCTTCGCCGAGACCGCCGGCATCGACTGGCGCGAGCTGCTGCTGCAGGTGCTCTTCGCCGCCATCGCCGTGGCCCTGGTGGCCGGGGTCGGTCGTCGGCGGGGCGTCACCCACCACTGACCGCGTACCAACGCGCCGCGACGGGCGCCCGGCCGACCGGCCGGGTGCCCGTCGCCGTTTGGCATTGAAGTTGGTCGGTTCGCTGACGGTATGGACGACGGCAGCCCCGGCCGGACTTTGGGCGGGAAACCAAAGCTCAGGGTAGGGATGAACAATTCGTCACCGGAGTCGGTTTGGATTTTTCGCCGGTCGGGAACTTAGCGGTCACGACAGAAACCACACGACATCGTGTGACTCGATCTGAAGGAGGAGGGCGACCATGGAGCTCACCGTTTGGGGCATCATCACGGCGCTGGTCGTTGGTCTGATCGTCGGCGCGCTGGGCCGCCTGGTCGTGCCGGGCCGGCAGAACATGCCGATGTGGCTGCACATGCTGATCGGCGTCGGCGCCGCGCTGCTGGGCACGATCGTCGCCCGGGCCTCCGGCTTCGCCGAGACCGCCGGCATCGACTGGCGCGAGCTGCTGCTGCAGGTGCTCTTCGCCGCCATCGGCGTCGCCCTGGTGGCCGGTGTCGGCCGTCGGCGTGGCGTCTCGCGCTACTGACCCCCACCACGACGCTCGACGGGCGCCCGGCCACCGGCCGGGCGCCCGTCCGCGTACTCCCGCTCTGACCTGCCCGGACGGCACCCCTGCCGGCCGGGCGTTCGGCTGCGATACGGTCGCCTCGGTCGCCCGCCGGGCCCACCCCCTGTTGTAAAGGAAATTTTCCTACTAAGGTGCGGCGGAGAAGGTTAGTGCCAAACGGCCCTGAGGGAGATATGGCGTGAACAGGTGGAAGCGGCTGGCTCCGGTCACCGCCATCGTGGCGTCGGCCGCGCTGGTGCTGACCGGTTGCGGTGGCTCCGGCGACGATGACAAGGCCGCCGACAACAGCAAGCTGACGGTCTGGATGATGGGCGAGGGCGGCGACGCCCAGACCACGTTCCTCGACACGGTCGAGGCGGAGTTCAAGAAGAAGCACCCCGAGACCGACGTCGTGGTGCAGTACATTCCCTGGCTCGAGGCGCCGAAGAAGTTCCAGGCCGCGCTCGCCGGCGGCGAGGGCCCGGACGTCACCGAGCTGGGCAACACCGAGACCCAGGGGTGGGCCGCGCAGGAGGCCCTGGCCGACGTGACGGACAAGTTCAACGGCTGGTCCGAGGGCAAGGACATCCTGCCCGACCTGGTGAAGAACGCCCAGCTCGACGGCAAGCAGTACGGCGTGCCGTGGTACGCCGGCGTGCGCGCCGTCTACTACCGCACCGACTGGTTCGCCGAGGCGGGTGTGAAGCCGCCGACGAACTGGGACGAGATGGTCGCCGCCGCCAAGGCCGTCCAGGCCAAGAAGCCCGGCACCTACGGCATCGCCCTGCCCGGCAACTCCGAGCTGCCGTTCTACTCCTTCCTCTGGGGTGCCGGCGGCGAGATCGCCACCAAGGACGGCGACAGCTGGAAGTCCGGCTACAACACGCCCGAGGCGCAGAAGGCGGTCAAGTTCTGGACCGACCTGGTGACCGTGCACAAGGTCGCCCCGCCGGCCGCCGCCGGCTGGAACGAGGTCGACGCCCGGACCCAGTTCGCCACCGGCAAGGCCGCCATGGCGTTCGCCGGTAGCTGGCAGGGCGGCGCGATGAAGAAGGACAACCCCGACATCGAGAAGGTCTGGGGCACGTTCCCGATCCCCGGCCCGGACGGCAAGGCCGCCCCGGCGTTCGCCGGCGGTTCCGACATCGCGGTCTGGAAGGACAGCGAGCGGCAGGCGCTGGCCTGGGACTACATGACCGTGCTGCTGAGCAAGCAGAAGGACCAGGAGTTCGCCAGCAGCCTCGGCTTCTTCCCGGTCTACCAGGACCTGGTCAGCGGCGGGAACTACGCCAACGACAAGGTGATGGCCGCGTTCGCGACCGCCATCCAGAACACCAAGCTGACCCCGCTCACCCCGAAGTGGGTCGAGGTCAGCCGCACCAAGACGGTGACCCAGGCGATGAACAGCTCGGTCATCAAGGGTCAGAAGACGGTCGAGAAGGCAACCGCCGACGCGGCCACCGAGATGGAAAGCATTCTCAACGCCAAGTGACAACGCTGACCAAGGCCACCGGCGAGGCCGCCGCGCGGGAGAACCCCGCGCGGCGGCGCCGCCGCAAGGTGGACCGCCTCCCGTACCTGTTGCTCCTGCCCTGCCTGGCGATCATCGCCGTGCTGCTGCTCTGGCCGCTCGGCCAGGTCGTGATGATGTCCTTCTACAAGCTGGACAGCGTCCGGCAGCTCCGGGGGGACCGCGAGTGGCCCTGGGTCGGCCTGGCCAACTACGCGCAGATCCTCGGCGACCCGTTCTTCCGGACCGTGCTGCGCAACACGGTGCTCTTCGCGGTCGCCAACGTGGCGCTCACCATGGTGCTCGGCACGCTGGTCGGGCTGCTGCTCAACCGGCTCGGCAAGAAGATGGCCACGTTCGTGGCGAGCTGCGTGATGCTCGCCTGGGCCACCCCGGCGCTGACCGGCACCATCGTCTGGAAGTGGATCTTCGACGACACGAGCGGCCTGGTCACCTGGCTGTTCAACAAGCTGCCCGACGGCCTCTCCACGACGCTGTTCGGGCGTAGCGACTGGACCGGCTACGGCTGGTTCAACGACCCGCTGCTGTTCTTCGGCATCCTGACGCTGGTGGTGGTCTGGCACTCGTTCCCGTTCATCGCGGTGAGCGTGCTGGCCGGGCTCAAGAGCGTGCCCACCGAGTTGCAGGAGGCGGCCCGCGTCGACGGCGCCGGGCCGTGGCGCGTCTTCTGGTCGGTCACGTTCCCGATGCTCCGGCCGGTCTTCGGCATCCTGGTGGTGCTCTCGACGATCTGGGACTTCAAGGTCTTCACCCAGCAGTTCGTGCTCGCCGGCGGCACCCAGGACCGGTCGACGTTCATGCTGTCGATCTACTCGTACGCGGAGGCGTTCTCGCCGCCGCCCAAGTACGGCCTCGGCTCGGCGATCGCCGTCATCCTCACCGTGATCCTGCTCGCGGTGACCGCCCTGTACGTCCGCATGGTGCTCAAGCAGGAGGACGAGTCGTGAAGAAGATCGCGCTCAACGGCGCCGGCCTGCTGGTCGCGCTCTTCGCCGCGTTCCCCGTCTACTGGATGATCGCGACGTCGCTGAAGCCCAACCGGGAGATATTCTCGGCCACGCCGCGCCCGGTGCCGGCGGAGCCCACCCTGGAGCACTACCGGGAGATCCTCACCGGCAACCTGATCCCCGGCGTGACGTTCCTCGACTTCTTCCTCAACAGCGTGCTGGTCGCGGTGGCCACCGTGCTGCTGAGCGGGCTGGTCGCGCTGCTCGCCGCGACCGCGGTGGCCCGGTTCCGGTTCAAACTGCGCACCAGCTTCCTGATCCTGCTCCTGGTGGTGCAGATGATCCCGCTGGAGGCACTGGTCATCCCGCTGTTCCTGATGATCCAGCGGCTCGGCCTCTACAACACGCTGCCCAGCCTGATCCTCACCTACCTCGGCTTCTCGCTGCCGTTCGCGGTCTGGATGCTGCGCGGCTTCGTCGCGGCGGTGCCGAAGGAGTTGGAGGAGGCCGCCGCGATCGACGGGGCCAGCCGGGCGCAGACGTTCCGCAAGGTGCTGTTCCCGCTGGTCGCGCCCGGTCTGGTGGCGACCAGCATCTTCTCCTTCATCACCGCCTGGAACGAGCTGATCTTCGCGTTGACGTTCATCAACGACCAGCAGCGGTACACGCTGCCGGTGGCGATGACGTTCTTCTTCGGCCGGGACGACACCGCGTGGGGCTCGGTGATGGCCGCGTCCACGCTGTTCACGCTGCCGGTGATCATCTTCTTCCTGCTGGTCCAGCGCCGGATGGTCTCCGGGCTGGTCGCCGGCGCGGTGAAGGGCTGATCCCCGGTCGACCTCGATGACAGGCCGTCGGCGGGACGCCGGCGGCCCGTCGCCGGCTCAGGTGTCGGCTCAGGTGTCGGCGAAGACCTCGGCCAGCACCTGCGTCGCCGGGTCGCCCTTCACCCGGCCCCAGGTGCCCTGCTCGGCGGTCCACTCCAGGCTGCCGAAGCGGACCCGCTTCACGCCGTTGTCGTCGGCGTGCGAGACCAGCCAGTGCGCGTAGCGCCAGCCGTCGCGGTCGTCACCGGCCGGCACGGTCAGCCCGGTCAGCGTCGTCGCCGCGGTCAGGCGGGGCAGGCCCCAGTCCAGCGTCAGACCCTCCAGCACCGCGCTGGCGGCGGCCGGGCCCCGCAGCGTCGGAGTCGAACCGACCGTGCAGGCCACCGCGCCGGTCGCCTGGCCGAGCAACGCGCGGGTGAGGACCTCCGACTCGTCCGCCCACTTCTGGTACGCCTCGGGGTAGGCCGACCGCTGCACCCGCTGGGCGGCCTCGGTGACCCGCATCCGTTCCCAGCCCTTGACCTTCTTCAGCGCGGCGTAGAACTTCCGGGCCGCGTAGCGCGGGTCCTGGATCTCCTCCGGCGTGCCCCAGCCCTGGCTCGGGCGCTGCTGGAACAGGCCGAGCGAGTCCCGGTCGCCGTGCGCGATGTTGCGCAGGTGCGACTCCTGGTAGGCGGTCGCCAGCGCCACCACCACCGCGCGCTCGGGCATCCGGCGCTGGGCGCCGATGGCGGCGATGGTGGCCGCGTTGGCCATCTGGTCGGCGCCCAGCACCACCTCGCCGTCGGCCTGGACGGTGCAGGTCCGGCTGGCCAGCGGCAGCCGCAGGTGGTGACCGAACTGCTTGGTCACGAACCAGATCGCGAGCAGGGCCAGCACGCACACCACCACACCAGATGCCACGATCGCCGGTCGCGTCCGCACCCGCACCCCCTGTTCCTGACAGTCCGACCAGCGTACGTCGCCCGTCCCACTTTCCGGCTCGGCCGACCGGCCTGCTCGCCGCCGCGTCACCGCCCCGTGACGGGTCGCTGTCAAGCGGGGCCCCGGCCTATACCGGAGGCGTTAACAGGGGGCCCCTCCTTCTATTCTCCGGCGGGCACCCACGCCGCCGGACGCTTCTCGCGGAACGCGAGCACCCCCTCCCGCCCCTCCTCGGAGAGGAAGTACCCGGTGGAGAGCGCCGCCAACGCGGCGATCTCCGCCCGCAGGTCGGCGGCGGCCGGCCGGCGCAGCAGCTCCTTCGCCCCGGCGAGGGCCTTCGGCGCGCCCTTCACCAGCGCCGCGCGGTAGCGCTCCACGGCGGCGTCCAGCCCGTCCGCCGGCACGGCGGCGGTGACCAGGCCGATCTCGGCGGCCCGCCGGCCGTCGAACGTCTCCCCGGTCAGGTACAGCTCGGCGGCGGCCCGCGGGCTCAGCCGGGGCAGCACGGTCGCCGAGATCACCGCCGGGATCACGCCGATCCGGACCTCGGTGAACGCGAACGTCGCCTCCTCGGCGCAGACCACCAGGTCGGCGGCGGCGATCAGGCCCAGCCCGCCGGCCCGGGCCGGCCCGGCCACCTTCGCCAGCACCGGCTTCGGGCACTCCCGGACGGCGACCAGCACGTCGCCGAGCATGCCGGCCGGCACGGTCCCGCTGGCGTACGCGGCGGCGGTCTCCTTCAGGTCGGCGCCGGAGCAGAAGACCGGGCCGGTGTGGTCCAGCACGATCGCCCGGACCGTGTCGTCGGCGACCGCCGCGGCCAGCCCGGCCAGCAGCTCGGTCATCAGCGGCGTGGAGAGCGCGTTGCGGTTGTGCGGGCTGTCCAGGGTGAGGGTCGTCACCCCACGGGCCGTGGCGACCCGCACGAGAGCGTCCGGAGAGGTCATGCCGGGCACACTAGTGGCCATGCCCGGCGTCCTTCCAGAAGGCGAACCCGTCCCGCGCGACGGGTCGCTGCCCGCCACCGCCCGCCGCGCCGTCGGCGCCCGCGGCTTCGGCGTGTACGTGCACGTCCCGTTCTGCGCCAGCCGGTGCGGTTACTGCGACTTCAACACGTACACCGCCGCGGAGCTGGGCGGCGGGGTGAGCCGGGAGACGTACGCCGACAGCGTGCTGGCCGAGCTGGCGCTCGCCGGCCGGGTGCTCGGCGACTCCCCGCCGCCCCGGGTGGACACCGTCTTCGTCGGCGGCGGCACACCCACCCTGCTGCCCGCCGACGACCTGGCCCGGATCCTGGACGCCATCGACCGCACCTGGGGGCTGGCCGCCGACGCCGAGGTGACCACCGAGGCCAACCCCGAGTCGGTCACCCCGGAGTCGCTGAAGACGCTGCGGGCGGCCGGCTACACCCGGATCTCGCTGGGCATGCAGTCCGCCGCCCCGGGCGTGCTCGCCGTGCTCGACCGGCGGCACAGCGCGGGCCGGGCCGCCGCCGCCGCCGCCGAGGCCCGCGACGCCGGGTTCGACCACGTCAACCTGGACCTGATCTACGGCACGCCGGGGGAGACCGCGGACGACTTCGCCGCCTCGCTGGCCCAGGTGGTCGACGCCGGCGTGGACCACGTCAGCGCGTACGCCCTGATCGTGGAGGACGGCACCCGGCTGGCCGCGCGGATGCGCCGGGGCGAGCTGCCGTACCCCTCCGACGACGTGGCGGCGGACCGCTACCTGGCCGCGGAGGCGGCGCTGCACGCGGCCGGTTTCTCCTGGTACGAGGTCTCCAACTGGGCCCGCTCCGAGGCGGCCCGGTGCCGGCACAACCTGCTCTACTGGACCGGCGCCGACTGGTGGGGCCTGGGCCCGGGGGCGCACAGCCACGTCGGCGGCGTGCGCTGGTGGAACGTCAAGCACCCGGCCGGGTACGCGGAGCGGCTCGCCGGCGGCGCCTCGCCGGCGCTGGCCCGGGAACGGCTCACCGCCGACGAGCAGCACATGGAGGACGTGATGCTGCGGCTGCGGCTCGACTCCGGGCTGCCGCTTGTCGTGCTGGACGAAGCCGGCCGGGTGGGTGCCGAGCGGGCCCGGGCCGGCGGGCTGCTGGACGCCGACGCGTACGCGGACGGTCGCGCCGTGCTCACGCTGCGCGGTCGACTGCTGGCCGACGGCGTGGTCCGCGACCTGCTGCCCTGACCGGTCCGGCCGGCCCCGCCGTGCGGGACCGGCCGGCGGCTGTCACTTGATCAGGCTGGCCGACATCGGGTAGCGGTAGAGCTGCCCCTCGTTGGCCTTCACGCCGGCCAGGATGCCGAAGATGATGCCGACGATCATGGCGCCGAAGCCGACCACCAGGCCGATCAGGATGCAGGTGAGGATCCAGCCGACCAGCGCGATGATCGACCAGATGAGCTGGAAGTTCAGCGCGGCGACCGCGTGCGCCCGGACGGTCGGGGACTGGTTGCCCCGGGCCAGCAGCGCCACCAGCGGCGCGACCCAGCCCAGCACGCCGCCGCCGATCAGCATCCCGGCCGCGCCGCCGAAGTGCGCCACCAGGGCCCAGGTCTTGTCGTCGTTGTTGGCGTAGCCGGCCGGCGGGCCGTAGGAGCCGCCGGCGGGGTAGCCGCCGCCCGGCGCGCCGTAGCCCGGGGCGCCACCGCCGGGCGCGCCGTAGCCCGGCGTGTCACCACCGGCCGGGGGATAGCCGCCCGGCGGGGGGTAGCCGCCCGGCGGAGGCTGGCCGCCCGGGGGCGGATAACCGCCGGGCGGGGGATAGCCGCCCCCGCCCGGCGCCCCGGACAGTGGTGCGGTGGGGGGCTCGTCGGCCGGCGAGGAGCCGTACGGCGCCGACGGCGGGAACGGGTCGGGCTGGGGGCCGGGGTCCCCCGCTCCGGGAGGGCGAGGAGGTTCAGTCATGGACGTCACGGTAGGTCCCGGGGGCAAGCGGCACCAGGGCTGTTCGGCCCGACGCGCCGCCCGACCCCGGCGGACCGCACCCGGGGTGCGGCGCTGATCATCGCGCCGGCGGGGGTGCCGACGTAGACTGGCACTCGCTACAGTCGAGTGCCAGTTGCCCGCCGGATGCCGCGCGTCACCCGGCCGAGGTGCGTCAGGAGGTGGGGAGATGGGTCTCGACGACCGCAAGCTCGCCGTGCTGCGCGCCATCGTCGAGGACTACGTCGCCACGCAGGAGCCGGTGGGCAGCAAGGCCCTGGTCGAGCGCCACCAGCTCGGCGTCTCACCGGCCACCGTGCGCAACGACATGGCGGTGCTGGAGGAGGAGGGCTACATCCGGCAGCCGCACACCAGTGCCGGCCGGGTGCCCACCGACCGCGGGTACCGCCTCTTCGTGGACCGGCTCTCCCGGGTCAAGCCGCTCAGCCCGGCCGAGCGCCGGGCGATCGAGCGCTTCCTGGTCGGCGCCGTCGACCTCGACGACGTGGTGCACCGCACGGTCCGGCTGCTGGCCCAGCTCACCCGGCAGGTGGCCGTGGTGCAGTACCCGAGCCTGGCCCGCTCCAAGGTGCGCCACCTGGAACTGGTGCCGATCTCCACCACCCGGCTGATGGTCGTCATGATCGCCGACACCGGGCGGGTCGAGCAGCGGCTGGTCGAGCTGCCCGCCCCGGTCCCCGCCGAACACGTGACGGACCTGCGCCGGCTGGTCAACGAGAAACTGGTCGGCAGCCAGCTCGCCGAGACGCCCCCGCTGGTGCAGGCGCTGGTCGAGGAGTCCGCGCCGCACCTGCGCCCGGCCATGACCACGCTCTCCACCGTGCTGCTGGAGACGCTCGTCGAGCGGCACGAGGAGCGGATCGCGCTGGCCGGCACCGCCAACCTCACCCGGGGCGGCCTGCTCGACTTCCAGGGCTCGCTGCGCCCCATCCTCGAGGCGCTCGAAGAGGAGGTCGTGCTGCTCAAGCTGATCGGCGAGACCGAGCCGAGCAACACCACCCGGGTGCTCATCGGCGACGAGAACGAGATCGACAATCTGCGGGCCGCCTCGGTGGTCAGCACCGGTTACGGCCCGGGTGCCACGATCGTCGGTGGGCTCGGCGTGCTCGGGCCCACCCGGATGGACTACCCCGGCAATATCGCCATGGTGAGGGCCGTGGCACGCTACGTGGGCGAACTGCTGGCCCAGAACTGACCAGTCAGGGCCGACGGCCGGGAACGGCCGGCGACCGGCGACGCGAGACGAACATGAGGACACCGAACGCAGTGGCCAGGGACTACTACGGAATTCTCGGCGTGAGCCGGGACGCCTCCGACGACGACATCAAGCGTGCCTACCGGAAGTTGGCGCGGCAGTACCACCCGGACGTCAATCCGGACCCGGAGGCACAGGAGAAGTTCAAGGACATCAACGCCGCGTACGAGGTCCTCTCGGACGACCGGAAACGGCAGATCGTCGACCTGGGCGGCGACCCGCTCGCCCCGGGCGGCGGGGGCGCGGGCGCGGGTGGCCCGGGCGGCGCCGGCCCGTTCGTCGGCTTCCAGGACATCATGGACGCGTTCTTCGGCGGCGCGGCGGGCGGCAGCCGGGGTCCCCGGCCGCGTACCCGGCCGGGCGCCGACGCGATCCTGCGGCTGGAACTGGACCTCAACGAGACCGCGTTCGGCGTCGAGGCGCCGATCACTGTCGACACCGCGGTGCTCTGCACCACCTGCTCCGGCGCCGGCACCGCCGCCGGCACCCACCTGGCCACCTGTGAGGCGTGCGGTGGCCGCGGTGAGGTGCAGTCGGTGCAGCGGACGTTCCTCGGCCAGGTGGTCTCCGCCCGGCCGTGCACCGTCTGCCAGGGCTACGGCACCACGATCCCGCACCCCTGCCCGACCTGCGCCGGTGACGGGCGGGTGCGGACCCGCCGCTCGCTGACCGTCAAGATCCCGGCCGGCGTCGAGGACGGCATGCGGATCCGGCTGGCCCAGCAGGGCGAGGTCGGCCCGGGTGGCGGCACCGCCGGCGACCTCTACGTCGAGATCCACGAGCGGACCCACGACGTCTACTCGCGCAAGGGCGACGACCTGCACTGCCGGGTCACGGTGCCGATGACCGCCGCCGCGCTCGGCACCCGGCTGACCATCAAGACGCTGGACAGCGAGGAGATCGTCGACGTCAAGGCCGGCACCCAGCCCGGCAGCACGATGCGGTTGCGCGCCCGCGGCGTGCCGCACCTGCGCGGCACCGGCCGGGGTGACCTCTACGTCCACCTGGACGTGCGGACCCCGACCAAGCTCGACGCCGACCAGGAGCGGATGCTGCGCGACTTCGCCAAGACCCGCGGCGAGGAGGTCGCCGAGCTGACCAAGCAGGGCGGCTTCTTCTCCCGGATGCGCGACGCGTTCAACGGGCACGCCTGAGGTGTCGGCGCCGCTGTTCCTGGTCGAGGCGCTGCCCGCCGGTGACACGGTGACGCTGGACGGCCCGGAGGGCCACCACGCGGCCACCGTGCAGCGGCTGCGCGTCGGCGAGGAACTGCTGCTCGCCGACGGCCGGGGTGGCACCGCCGCCGCCGTCGTCACCGCCGTCGGCCGGGGCACGCTCGACCTGCGCGTCACCTCCCGGGGGTACGCCGACGCGTGCGTCCCCCGGCTGGTGGTGGTGCAGGGGATCGCCAAGGGCGAGCGGGGTGAGCTGGCCGTGCAGGCGATGACCGAGGTCGGGGTGGACGAGATCGTGCCCTGGGCGGCGTCCCGTTCGGTCGCCCAGTGGCGCGGCGACCGGGGCGTCCGGGCCCGGGAGAAGTGGGTGGCCACCGCCCGGGAGGCCGCCAAGCAGGCCCGCCGCCCGTGGCTGCCGGTGGTGGCCGGCGCCCCGGACGAGTCCACCGTCACGGTGGCCCGCCGGATCGCCGGCGCCGACGCCGCCTTCGTGCTGCACGAGGAGGCCGACGAGCGGCTGACCACCGTCGCGCTGCCGTCGACCGGCGAGATCGTCCTGGTGGTCGGCCCCGAGGGCGGCATCGCCGAGCAGGAGCTGGCCGCGTTCCGCGAGGCCGGTGCCCGCCCGGTCCGCCTGGGCCCCTCGGTCCTGCGCACCTCCACCGCCGGCGTAGCCGCCCTCGCCGTCCTCTCCACCCGCCTCCCCCGCTGGTAACCCCCAACCCCTCCGGGCGGTCAGGTGCGGAGGTAGGAGGCGCCGTTCAGGTCGACGATGGTGCCGGCGGCCCATTCCGCGTCGGGGCTGGCCAGCCAGTGGACCGCGGCGGCGATCTCCTCGGGGCGGGCCACCCGGTGGAACGGCGACTGCGCCCGGACCGCCTCGCCGCGCTCGCTCTTCAGGTGCTCGTTGGTCATGTCGGTCTCGACGAAGCCCGGGGCCACGCAGGCCACCCCGATGCCGTACGGCGCCAGCGCCACCGCGAGCGACTGTGCCATCGCGTTCATCCCCGCCTTGCTGGCCCCGTACGCCGGATTGGCCGGTTCGCCCCGGAACGCGCCCCGGGAGGAGACGTTCACGATCCGACCGCCCCGCTCCCGCATGTGCTGGGCGGCGCACCAGGCGGCGTTGGCGGCGCCGACCAGGTTGGTGTCCAGCACCTCGCGCCAGCGCGCCCGCCACTGCTCGTAACTGCTCTCGAAGACCGGGTGCGGCGGGTCGGCCGGCCCGAACACACCGGCGTTGTTGACCAGCACGTCAAGACCGCCGAGCAGCCGGGCCGCCTCGTCCACCATGGCCCGTACGGCGTCCGGGTCCGCCAGGTCGGCGCGGACCACCACGTGGCCGTCGCCGGGCAGTTCGGCGCGCAACGCCTCGGCCAGCCCGGCCGAGTCCCGGTGGTGGACCGCCACCCGGTCGCCGCCGGCCGCGAACGCCCGCGCCACCGCCCGCCCGATGCCCCGCGAGGCCCCCGTCACCAGTACCGCCCGTCCCGCCATGTCGGCCATCCTGCCGGACGTTCCCTACACTGCTGCGATGGACTGTCTGTTCTGCCGGATCGTCGCCGGGGAGATCCCCGCCACCATCGTCCGCGAGACCGCCACCACCCTCGCCTTCCGGGACATCGACCCGAAGGCCCCCACCCACGTGCTGGTGATCCCGAAGGAGCACTACGCGGACGTGGCCACCCTCGCCCAGGGTGACCCCACGTTGGCCGGTGAGGTGCTCCACACCGCCGCCCTGGTGGCCGAGGAGGAGGGCCTGACCGTGGACGGGTTCCGCCTCATGTTCAACACCGGCCCGTACGGCGGCCAGGAGGTCTTCCACGTGCACGCCCACCTGCTGGGTGGCGCGCCACTCGGCCCGATGCTCTGCCGCTGAGGCATGACCTCGATCTCCGACCGGCTCGACCGGATGGCCCGGCGGGCCCAGGCGAACGGGCGGGTCCCGGCGCTGTCGGCGGCGCTGCACCGGGCCGACCGGCCGCTCTGGGCCTGCGCGGTGGGCGGCACCGGCAACGACACCGCGCTCGATCCGGAGAGCGTCTTCCGGATCGGCTCGGTCACCAAGACGTTCACCGCGGTGCTGGTCATGCAGTGCCGCGACGACGGGCTGCTCGACCTGGACGACCCGATCGGGCGGCACCTGGACCTGCCCGCGTACGGCGAGCTGACCGTCCGTCGGCTGCTGTCGCACACCGCCGGCCTGCAACGCGAGCCGTACGGCGACGTGTGGGACACGCTGCGTGCCCCGGCCGTCGACGAGCTGCTGGCCGACCTGGCCCGGGTGGAGCGGGTGCTGCCCACCGGCCGTCGCTTCCACTACTCCAACCTCGGCCTGGCACTGCTCGGCGCGGCGGTCGCGCGGCGGCGCGGCGGCACCTGGGCCGAGGTGCTCGCCGAGCGGGTGCTCGCCCCGCTGGGGCTGACCGCCACCGGCGTCACGCCGGGGGAGCGGGCCGTCACCGGTTTCCTGGTGGACGCGTACTCCGACGAGGCGCACCCGGAGCCGCCCGTCGACTTCGGCGCGGTGGCGCCGGCCGCCCAGCTCTGGAGCACCGCGCCGGACATGGCCCGCTGGGCGGCGTTCCTGGCCGACCCGGCGGCGCTGGACCCGGCCGGCGCGGTGCTCGCCCCGACCACCGTCGAGGAGATGCGCTGGCCGCTCACCACCACCGACGAGTCGCTCTGGACGGCCGGTTTCGGGCTCGGGCTGATCCTGGTGCCCCGACCGGGCCGGGTGACCCACGTCGGGCACGACGGTGCGATGCCGGGCTTCCTGGCCGCCGTCTACGGTCGCCGTGGCGGCGAGGGCACGGCCGGGGCGATGGGCTGCGCGGTGCTCGGCTCGTCCGGCACCGGCGTCGAGGTGCTCGACCTGGCGCACGAGCTGCTCGCCGCCGCCGCCGAGCACGACCCGGCGGAGATCGAGCCGTGGTGTCCCGGCCCACCCGCCCCGGAACACCTGCGCGGCATGCTGGGCCGCTGGTGGGGCGAGGGGTTCGAGTCCGTCTTCTCCTGGCACGACGGCGCGCTGCGGGCCCGGGGCGCGGACGACCCGGCCGGCAAGCCGCCGTCGGTGTTCGCGCCGCTGCCGGACCGGCCGGACGTGTTCCGCACGGTCTCCGGCCGGGAGGCGGGCGAGCTGCTCCGGCTCACCCGGGACGAGCGGGGCGAGGTGGTCCGGATGCACTGGGCGACCTACCGCTTCACCCGGCGGCAGGAGGCGTTCGACGGGTACGACTTCCGCGCCGGCGGCTGACCGCCGGGCACCGGAAATGGGCGCGGTGCGTACGGTGCGGACCCGATACGATGGAGGTCACCGTACGCCGCGCCAGCAGGGCCCGGCGCCGAGATCGGAGAGCAGGTGGCGCAGGGCCCGACGGGCCCGACCTATGACCGGCACCCCACCTCCCGACCCGCCCCGGGTGCAGACCAGGATCACGGTCGGAGACCAGAAGATCATGGTGAACCTGCTCGGCGCGGGCGACGAGATCCTGCGTCTCGTCGAACGCTCGGTCAACAGCGACGTCCACGTGCGCGGCAACGAGATCACCATCACCGGTGCGCCCGCCGACAACGCCCTCGCCGAGCGTCTCTTCAGTGAGCTCCTCGAACTGATCGAGAAAGGCGAGACCCTGACCACAGACGCCGTTCGGCGTACCGTCGGCATGCTCGAGCAGGGCGGCGCCGAGCGGCCCGCCGAGGTCCTGACGCTCAACATCCTCTCCCGGCGCGGTCGCACCATCCGTCCCAAGACGCTCGGGCAGAAGCGCTACGTCGACGCGATCGACTCGCACACCATCGTCTTCGGCATCGGCCCGGCCGGCACCGGCAAGACCTACCTGGCCATGGCGAAGGCGGTCCAGGCGCTCCAGGCCAAGCAGGTCAACCGGATCATCCTGACCCGGCCGGCGGTCGAGGCGGGCGAGCGGCTGGGCTTCCTGCCCGGCACGCTGAACGAGAAGATCGACCCCTACCTGCGCCCGCTCTACGACGCGCTGCACGACATGCTCGACCCGGAGTCCATCCCGAAGCTGATGGCCGCCGGCACGATCGAGGTCGCGCCGCTGGCATACATGCGCGGCCGGGCGCAGCCGTACGACGCCCGGGTGCTGACCCCGGAGGGCTTCCGGCCGTTCGGCTCGCTCCAGGTCGGTGACCTGGTCATCGGCTCGAACGGGACGCCCACGCCGGTGATCGGCATCTATCCCCAGGGCCCGAAGCAGGTCTACCGGGTCACCACGCAGGACGGGGCGTCCACGCTCTGCTGCGGCGAGCACCTGTGGACCGTCGCCACGCCGGACGACAAGCGGCGTGGCCGGCGGCGCACCATCGAGACGCAGGAGATGATCGGCAAGGAGTGGCGGGGCCGCACCCGCCGCTACGAGCTGCCGCTTGTCGAACCGGTGCAGATGGCGTCGCGTGCGGTTCCGCTCGACCCGTACGCGGTGGGGCTGTTGCTCGGCGACGGCGCTTTCTCCACTCATGCGACGCCGGCCTTCTGCACCGCCGACCCCGAGTTGGCGGTCGCGCTGGAGGAGGCGCTGGTCGACATCGAGCTGGTCCGCAAGAACGACTACGACTACGTCCTCCGGCACGTCAACGGGCGTCGAGGTGGGGTGATCGTGGTCAACCCGGTGACGGCGGCGCTCCGCGAGCTGGGCCTCGCCGGAGCGAAGTCGGGCACGAAGTTCGTCCCCGAGGTCTACCTGAACAACAGCGTCGGCGTCCGGCTGGCGGTGCTCCAGGGGCTGCTGGACACCGACGGTGGGCCGGTCACCCAGGCCGGACGCACCTGCCGGGTGCAGTACACGACCACGTCCGCCCAGTTGGCGGACGACGTGGTCCACCTGGTCGAGTCGCTCGGCGGGGTGGCGACGGCGCGGGTCCGCCCGGCCGAGGGCCGCAAGCCCGGCCTGGCGAACGGCCGCCCGGTTCCCTACCGTTCCGACGCCTATGCCGTGGAGATCCGTCTTCCGGCCGGTGTCGCGCCGTTCCGCCTGTCGCGCAAGCGCCATCTGTACGACGAGCACGGCGGTGGCCGGCCGATGCGCTTCATCGACTCGATCATCCCGGCCGGGGTGCGGGAGACGATGTGCATCCAGGTCGCGGCGGAGGACTCGCTCTACGTCACCGACGACTTCCTGGTCACCCACAACACGCTCAACGACGCGTTCATCATTCTCGACGAGGCGCAGAACACCACGCCCGAGCAGATGAAGATGTTCCTCACCCGACTCGGCTTCAACTCCAAGATCGTGGTCACCGGCGACATCACCCAGGTGGACCTTCCCGGCGGGACGAGCAGCGGCCTGCGGGTGGTCCGGGAGATCCTGAACAACGTCGAGGACGTGCACTTCGCCCAGCTCTCCAGCTCCGACGTGGTCCGCCACAAGCTGGTCGGTGAGATCGTCGACGCGTACGCCCGCTGGGACGCCGAGCGGGAGAACCAGCAGGCGCAGAGCGTGCACGCCGTGCCGGGGCGGACCGCCCAGGGCGGCCGGGCCGGTCGGCGCCGCTAACCACCAGAGGAAGACAGTTGTCCATCGAGATCGCCAACGAGTCCGGTGCCGACGTCGACACCGACGCCGTGCTCGCCGTCGCCCGGCACGCCCTCGACGAGATGGGGGTCAACCCGCTCGCCGAGCTGTCCGTGCTGCTTGTCGACATCGAATACATGTCGGAGCTGAACCACCGCTGGATGGGCGGCGACGGCCCGACCGACGTGCTCGCGTTCCCGATGGACGAGGGAAGCGTCGACCACGGCCCGGGCGAGAGCAGCCCGGCCGGCGGCGAGCCGGCCCTGCTCGGCGACATCGTGCTCTGCCCGGAGGTGGCCGCCAAGCAGGCGGCCACCGCCGGGCACTCCGCCGCCGACGAGCTGCACCTGCTCACCGTGCACGGCGTGCTGCACCTGCTCGGCTACGACCACGCCGAGCCCGAGGAGGAGCGGGAGATGTTCGGTCTCCAGGCCCGGCTGCTGGCCAGCTGGCGGTCGACCCGGTCCCGGTGATGGTCACTCTCGCGGCGGCGGCCCCGGCCGGCCTGCCCGATCTTCAGCTCCTGTTCTTCGGGGCCGGGCTGGTGGTGCTCGCCGGCCTGATCGCGATGACCGAGGCGGCGCTGGCGGCGGTCTCCCCGGCGCGCGCGGCCGAGCTGGCCCGCGACGGGGCGCGCGGCGCGCGTGCCCTCCAGGCGGTCGCCGGCGACGTGGTCCGCCACCTCAACCTGCTGCTCCTGCTCCGCCTGCTGGCCGAGCTGACCGCCACCACGCTCGTCGCGCTGGTGGCGGTGGACACGTTCGGCGCCGGCTGGCGGGCGGCCCTGGTCACCGCCGGGGCGATGACGGTGGTCAGCTTCGTGGTGGTCGGTGTCGCGCCGCGCACGTTGGGCCGGCAGCACGCCTACGCGGTCGGCCGGGCGGTCGCGCCGCTGGTGCGCTGGTTGGGGCGGGCGCTCAACCCGCTGGCGTCGCTGCTGATCCTGATCGGCAACGCGGTGACCCCGGGCAAGGGCTTCCGCGAGGGGCCGTTCGCCACCCAGGTGGAGCTGCGTGAGCTGGTCGACCTGGCCGAGCAGCGCGGCGTGGTGGAGCACGGCGAGCGTCAGATGATCCACTCGGTCTTCGCGCTCGGCGACACGATCGCCCGTGAGGTGATGGTGCCGCGTACCGAGATGGTGTGGATAGAGGAACGTAAGACGCTCGCGCAGGCGTTGGCGCTCTTCCTGCGGTCCGGGTTCTCCCGCATCCCGGTGATCGGCGAGAACGTCGACGACGTGCTCGGCGTGCTCTACCTCAAGGATCTGATCCGGCGGACCCAGGGTGACCGGGGAGCGCGGCAGATGCCGGTGGCCGAGCTGATGCGCCCGGCGACGTTCGTGCCGGAGTCCAAGCCGGTGGACGACCTGCTCTCCGAGATGCAGGCGGCCCGCAACCACCTGGTCATCGTGGTCGACGAGTACGGCGGCACCGGCGGGCTGGTCACCATCGAGGACATCCTGGAGGAGATCGTCGGTGAGATCACCGACGAGTACGATGTCGAGCGCCCACCGGTGGAGCATCTGCCGGACGGGGCCGTGCGGGTGACCGCCCGGCTGCCGGTGGAGAATCTGGGCGAGCTGTTCGACACCGACCTGCCCACCGACGAGGTGGAGACGGTCGGTGGCCTGCTCGCCCAGGCGCTCGGCCGGGTGCCCATCCCGGGCGCCGAGGCCGAGGTGGCCGGCCTGCGGCTGATCGCCGAGGGCACCACCGGCCGACGCAACCGGATCGACACCGTGCTGGTGAGCCGGTCCGAGCCGGGTTCCGCGCCGGATGGCGCGGGGCGGCCCGATCCGACCGAGTCCCGTGGCAACCACAACCGTTCCGAGGAGAGGCAACCCGCCGATGCCTGAGTCACCCGCCGTGCCGGCCGCCCGGCCCACCCCCGCCGATCCGGCCGAGCTGAGCGCCGAGGACGGCAAGCTGGTCGTGCTGGCCCGGGGCGCCCGGGGCCGGGTGGGGGCCGTGGAGGGCGCGGCGGTCCGCGACCAGGACGGCCGGACGTACGCGGCGGCCAGCGTGGCGCTGCCGTCGCTGACCCTGACCGCGCTCCAGTTGGCGGTCGCCTCGGCGGTGGCCGCGGGCGCGAGCCGGCTGGAGGCCGCGGTGGTGGTGACCGAGGCGTCGACGCTGGACGGCGCCGGACACGCCGCGGTGCGTGACCTCTCCGCCGACGCGCCGATCCACGTGGCCGCGCCGGACGGCTCGGTGCTCGGCACGGTGGTCGAGTGACGGCCCCCGTGGACCGCCCGTACCGGGCCGGTTTCGCCTGTTTCGTCGGCCGGCCGAACGCCGGCAAGTCGACGCTCACCAACGCGATCGTCGGCACCAAGATCGCCATCACGTCGAGCAAGCCGCAGACCACGCGGCACGTCATCCGGGCGGTGCTGCACCGGCCGGAGTCGCAGCTCGTGCTGGTCGACACGCCCGGCCTGCACCGTCCCCGCACGCTGCTCGGCGAGCGCCTCAACGACCTGGTCCGGGAGACCTGGAGCGAGGTCGACGTGATCGGGCTCTGCGTGCCGGCGAACGAGCCGGTCGGCCGGGGCGACCGGTTCATCACCGGCGAGCTGGCCAGCCTCAAGGCGACCGTGCTGGCCGTGGTCACCAAGACCGACCTGGTGGACAAGAAGCGCCTGGCCGAGCAACTGCTCGCGGTGAGCGAGCTGGGCGAGTTCGCGGCCGTGGTGCCGGTGAGCGCGGTCTCCGGCCACCAGGTCGACACGCTCGTCGACGTGATGACCGGATACCTGCCGGAGTCGCCCCAGCTCTACCCGGACGACATGCTCACCGAGGACCCGGAGCAGGTGCTCGTCGCCGAGCTGGTCCGGGAGGCGGCGCTGGAGGGGGTCCGGGACGAACTGCCGCACTCCATCGCCGTGGTGGTGGAGGAGATGATCCCGGAGGGCAACCTCACGAAGATCTACGCGGATCTCTACGTGGAGCGGTCCAGCCAGAAGGCGATCGTCATCGGTCACCGGGGCAGCCGGCTCAAGCACGTCGGCACCACCGCGCGCCGGCAGATCGAGGAGCTGCTGGGCACCCGGGTCTACCTGGACCTGCACGTGCGGGTGGCGAAGGACTGGCAGCGCGACCCGAAGCAGTTGCGCAAGCTCGGCTTCTGAGGGCCGGATCAGTCAGTCTTATGGGGCATCTCACGTTCCGTGGGCGTTCTTACACGTTTCACAGGCGGCGGGAGCAGGGTAGGGACTTCTGTCTCTGCCCCCGGACCCCGCTGCGAGCTGATGCGAAACCGCTACCTCGACCTGCTCCGCTTCCTGGCCATCCTGCGCGTCGTCACCTACCACGTCACCGGCTACGCCACGCTCACACTGGTGTTCCCGGCGATGGCGGTGATGTTCGCCCTGGCCGGGTCGCTGATGGCCGCGTCGCTGGACCGCAGCGGGGTGTCCGCCGTGGGGCGCCGGCTGCGTCGGCTGCTGCCCTCGCTCTGGGTGGCGGCGGCGGTCTTCGTGCCGGCGATGCTGCTCACCGGGCTGGCGTTCGAGCCGAAGGTGCTGCTCTGGCTCTTCCCGATCAGTGATCCGCCGGCCAACTACTGGGGTGGGCTGGCGCTCAGCCCGATCTGGTACCTGCGGGACTACCTCTGGTTCGTGCTCGCCTCGCCGGTGGCGCTGTGGCTGTTCCGCCGCGCGCCGCTGCCCACGCTGGTCGCCCCGTACGCGCTGCTCGCCGCCATCGAGTTCGGCATCCTGCTGAACCCGCCGACGGTGCTGCGCGAGTTCGGCCTCTACTTCGGCGCGTGGCTGCTCGGCTTCGCCCACCACGACGGCCTGCTGCGCCGGATGCGCAACCGGGTGCTGCTGCCGGTCGCCGGCGTGCTCGGCGCGGCCGGTCTGGCCTGGATCGTCACCCATCCCGGGCCGCGCGGCTACGACATCAACGACATCCCGCTGGGCAATGCGCTCTGGGCGACCGCGTTCATCCTGGTGGCGATCGGACGGGCGCCCACGGGCGCGGCGTGGATCGACCGGTTCCCGGTGTTCGGCCGGGCGGTGACCGTGGTGAACCGGCGGGCGCTCACCGTCTACCTCTGGCACATGCCGTTCGTGGTGGCGCTCACCCCGCTGGTCGGCCTGGTCGGCTGGTCGCCGCGGGACCCGGTCGGCCTGTGGCTGCGGGTGGGGCTGGTCTTCGTGCTCGTCGGCGTGGTGACGTTGCTGGTCGGCTGGGTCGAGGACGTGGCTGCTCGGCGTACCCCGGAACTGGTGCCCGGCCGGCCACGGCGGACCGTGCCGGCGCGGGCGGCGGACGCGCCGGCCAGCCCGGCCCCGGCCGGCGCGGCCGGCCGGCTGGTCGGCGCCGGGGCCCGGGTGCCGGCACCCCGCCGTGCTCCCGGGCCGACGCCCGGCCGATCCGACGGGCCGCCCGCCGACGCCGACGCGCCCCGGGACCGGGCCGCCGGGTCGTCCGCGGGCCGCGCCGCCGGATCGTCCGGCGTCCGCGCCGCCAACTGAGCGGCGGCCGGCTCAGCGGCTGCTGACGGTGACGTTGCCGCTGGTGGCCGTCACGTCGAGCAGCAGGGACGCACCGGGGTCGTTCGACACCCGCACGTCGGTGTCGCCGGACTTCGCGTCGGCCCGCACCCGGTATCGGCCAGCCGGCACGGCGAGGTCGATGTTCCCGCTGGTGGCGTGCAGTCGGACCGGGGCCGGCTGGTCCAGCTCGACGGTCAGGTTGCCCGGGGCCGCTTCCGCGTCGACCGCGGAGGCGAGCCGGCGGGCCTCGATGTCGCCGGAGCCGGTCCGTAGCCGGACCGGACCGGCCACCTCGGTCAGCCGGATGTTGCCCGACTCGGTGGAGGCGCGGACCTCGCCGCGGGCTCCGCTGATGGTCAGGTCCCCGGAGCTGAGCGTGAACTCCACCGTCCCGACCTCGGTGAGGTCGACGTTGCCCGAGCCGGTGCCGCCCCGGACCGCCACGCCGGGCGGCGCGGTCACCTCCCAGGAGATGCTGCACCGCTGCCCGCAGTCGGTGGGCAGCACCAGCTCGTCGCCCCTGATCTCGTACCGGCTGTCCGGCTCGCTGCCCTGGTAGCGGACCACGCGCTTGATCTGCACCTGGTCGACCGGGCCGGTGGCGCGCACCACCACGTCCCCGGAGCCGTCGCCGTTGCCGTCCACGGTGATCCGGGTGATCTTCGCGCGTTCGGACTGGTCGTAGTCGAGCCGGCGGAACGAGAGGGTGTCACACCCGGCGAGCACGATGAGCGCGGCGATCGCGGTCGCCGCCACCACCGTGCGCGGGCGGGAAGCGGCGCCGTACGGCCGGGAAGCGGTGCCACGCGGCCGGAGCGCCGTTCGGAGCGAAGCCATGGCCAGCACACTAGGGCCGGCCGGGTGACCGCCACATCCGGGATCGCCCGCCGGTCCACCCCGAGCCGACCCTGAGATCGCACCCCGAGGGAGAATGGACCGATGGCCGGGTACCGCCGACAGCTCTACCGCGACGACGCGGTGGTGCTGCGCGTGCAGAAGCTGGGCGAGTCCGACCGGATCATCACGCTGTTCACCCGGCGGCACGGCCGGTTGCGCGCGGTGGCCCGGGGCGTCCGGCGCACCACCAGCAGGTTCGGCGCCCGGCTGGAGCCGTTCGGCCACGTCGACCTCCAGCTCGCCGGCGACCCCAAGGGCAACCAGGGCAGCTCGCTGCACACCGTGAGCCAGGTCGAGGCGATCGAGCTGTACGGCAAGCGGTTCCTCGGCGACTACCCCCGCTACACGGCGGCCAGCGCGATCGCCGAGACCGCCGAACGGCTGACCCCGGTCGAGCGGGAGCCGTCGCTGCGGCTGTTCCAGCTCACCCTCGGCGCGATGAAGTCCCTGGCCCGCGGCGATCACGCCACCACGCTGGTGCTCGACGCGTACCTGCTGCGCGGCATGGCGTTCGCCGGCTGGGCGCCGGCGCTGGCCGCCTGCGCGGTCTGCGGCGAGCCGGGTCCGCACCGCGCGTTCTCGGTGCCGGCCGGCGGCGCCGTCTGCCCGGACTGCCGGCCGCCCGGCGCCGCCCATCCCGCGCCGGCCACGTTCGTGCTGATGTCCGCGCTGACCACCGGCGACTGGGCGTACGCCGACGCCGCCGAGAACGGCGTACGCCGGGAGTGCAGTGGGCTGGTCGCGGCGCACCTCCAGTGGCATCTGGAGCGCGCGCTACGCTCGCTGCCGCTGGTCGACCGGGGTGCCCCGGCGCCCGGCGCGGTCCCGCCGCCCGGCGGCGCGGGGCCGGGTGTGGTCCCGCCGCGCACCGGCGACGGGCCCGCCGTCGCTGGTGTGAACAGGGAGATGACCGAGTGATCCGATCGACGAGGGCGCACCGCCGTGAGCCGGTGCCGCCGACCCCGCACCCGTCCGGTGCCCGGCCGCCGGCGTTGCCACCCGCCGCGGTGCCCCGGCACGTCGCCATCGTGATGGACGGCAACGGCCGCTGGGCCAAGGAGCGGGGGCTGCCCCGCACCAAGGGGCACGAGCAGGGCGAGCACAGCCTGTTCGACACCGTCGAGGGCGCGATCGAGATGGGCATCCCCTACCTGTCCGCGTACGCGTTCTCCACCGAGAACTGGCGTCGCTCGCCGGACGAGGTCCGCTTCCTGATGGGCTTCAACCGCGACGTCATCCGCCGCCGCCGGGACCAGCTCGTCGACCTGGGCGTCCGGGTGGTGTGGTCGGGCCGGGCCGGGCGGCTCTGGAAGAGCGTCATCTCCGAGTTGCAGACCGCCGAGGAGATGTCGCGGGACAATTCGACGCTGACGCTCCAGTTCTGCGTCAACTACGGCGGCCAGGCGGAGATCGCCGACGCCGCCGCCGCGATCGCCCGGGACGTCGCCGCCGGCAAGCTGCATCCGGACAAGGTCACCGAGAAGACGGTGGCACGTTACCTCTACCACCCCGAGGTGCCCGAGGTGGACATGTTCCTGCGTCCCTCCGGCGAGCAGCGCATCTCGAACTTCCTGCTCTGGCAGACCGCGTACGCGGAGCTGGTCTACCTGGACACGCTCTGGCCCGACTTCGACCGCCGTCATCTCTGGTACGCCTGCGAGCTGTACGCCCAGCGGGACCGCCGCTTCGGCGGCGCGCTGCCCAACCCGGTGGCCCCGGGAGTCTGAGCTCACGCTTACCGAGGCGACGCGCTGGGTACCGGTAGGGACAACAGCAAACGCGGAGGTGAGCCACATGATTCAGAAGCGGATCGGGCAGTGGGCGGTCATGGCGGTCGCCGTGCCGCTGGCGGCGGCCGGCGCCCGCCGGCTCAGCCACACGCTGGAGGCCCGTCGCGGGCCGACCGGGGTGAGCCGCCTGCTGACCAAGGGCGCGGACCTGCTCCGGCCGCAGAAGGCCAAGCGGCGTCGGTTCTTCTGACCTGCCGGCCGGCGTCGGCCGGCCATCGGCGGAACGCCCCGCATCCGTGGGGCGTTCCGCTTTACCATCGGCGCAGGGCGCGCCGCCGGGACGCGCCGCCACGGGGGTGGAAGATGCGCGATCTCCGGTACGAGATGACGGCCGCCCTGGCCGCCGCCGACCTGGTGGAGCCGAGCCGCCGGGAGACGGTCGCCGAGCTGTGCGCCGGCGTCGCCGAGCGGTGGTGCGCCGACCTCGGACACACCCCCACCGTCCGTTCCGGCGAGATCGGCGAGCTGGCCGCCGGTGAGCCGGCGGCGGACTGGGCCCGGTGACCCGGCGACGGCCCCGGCCCGGCGCGTCCGGTGCCGCGCCGTGACCCGGGCCGCCCGCCGGGTGAGCGTGGTGGGGCTCAGCCCTCCACTTCGGAGCGGTCGCCGGCCCAGCGGGTGTGGAACGCGCCGTCCCGGTCCACCCGGTGGTAGGTGTGCGCGCCGAAGTTGTCCCGCAGCCCCTGGATCAGCGCGGCCGGCAGCCGCTGCGCCCGCAGCGCGTCGAAGTAGGCCAGCGACGACGCGAAGGCCGGGGTCGGCACGCCCGCCCGGGCCGCGTCGGCCACCACCCGCCGCCAGGCCGGGACACCGGCGCTGACCCGGTCGGCGAACCACGGCGCGACGAGCAGCGTCGCCAGCTCCGGCTCGCCGTCGTACGCCTCCCGGATGCGGTCCAGGAAGCGGGCCCGGATGATGCAGCCGCCCCGCCAGATGGTGGCCGTGCCGCCCAGGTCGATGTTCCAGTCGTACTCCCGGCTGCCGGCCCGGATGTGGTCGAAGCCCTGCGCGTACGCGACGATCTTGCTGGCCAGCAGCGCGCGGCGCACGTCCTCGACGAACGTGTCCCGGTCCTCCACCTGCCACTTCTCGCCGGCGTCGGCGAACACGCGACGGGCCGCCTCGCGCTGGTCCGCGTGGCCGGACAGTGAGCGGGCGAACGTGGCCTCGGCGATGCCGGTGATCGGGATGCCCAGGTCCAGCGCGCTCTGCACGGTCCAGCGGCCGGTGCCCTTCTGCTCGGCCTGGTCGAGCACCACGTCCACGAACGCGTGGCCGGTCGCCGCGTCGGTGTGCCCGAGCACGTCCGCGGTGATCTCGATCAGGAACGACTCCAGCTCGCCGCCGTTCCACTCCCGGAAGATGTCCGCGATCTCCGCCGGGCTCGCCGGCAGGCCGGCCCGCAGCAGGTCGTACGCCTCGGCGATGAGCTGCATGTCGGCGTACTCGATGCCGTTGTGCACCATCTTCACGAAGTGGCCGGCGCCGTCCGGGCCGACGTGCCGGCAGCAGGGCGCGCCCTCCACCTGTGCGGCGATCTTCTCGAAGATCGGCCCGAGTTTCTGGTAGGACTCCGCCGAGCCGCCCGGCATGATGCTCGGGCCGCGCAGCGCGCCCTCCTCGCCGCCGGAGACGCCGGTGCCGACGAAGTGCAGCCCGTGCGCGCGCAGCGCCTCCTCCCGGCGGCGGGTGTCGGCGAAGTGCGCGTTGCCGCAGTCGACGACGATGTCCCCCTCCTCCAGCAGCGGGATCAGCTCGTCGATCACGGCGTCGGTCGGCGCGCCGGCCTTCACCATCACGATCACCGCGCGTGGCCGCTCCAGCGAGGTGACGAAGTCGGCGAGCGACTCGGACGGCACGAACGTGCCCTCGTCACCGTGCTCGGCGACCAGGCTGCGGGTGCGCTCCGGCGACCGGTTGTGCACCGCCACGGCGAAGCCGTTGCGGGCCAGGTTCCGGGCCAGGTTGCGACCCATCACGGCCAGACCGGTGACCCCGATCTGCGCCGTCGCCTGCTCTGCCATGCGTACCGCCACCTCTCGTCCGCGCCGCTGACCGCGGCCGTCCTCGTTGCCGTCCTGCGACCGTATCGCGGTCGTGGCGTGAGGGGATCACACCGCGACGAGGGGTGAGGAGGCGGTGGCGGCGCGTCTCATCCCTCGGCGAGACGCGCCTCGATGTGCGCCACCTTCGCGGTCAACGCGTCGGTCACGCCGGGGCGCAGGTCGGCCTTGAGCACCAGGCTGACCCGGGGCGCCTGGGCCGCGACGGTGTCGACGGCCCGCTTCACCACCGCCATCACCTCGTCCCACTCACCCTCGACAGTGGTGAACATGGCATCGGTCCGGTTCGGCAGGCCGGAATCGCGGACCACCCGGACGGCGTCGGCGACCGGGTCGCCCACGGACTCACCCACGCCGAGCGGGGTGATGGAGAACGCGACAAGCATGCCGACGATGGTGTCAGTAATTCGGGTGCGGGTGTCGGTGGCGTCGGGTTAGCGTGTCGGCATGCGCAACTGACGCCCTTCCTCCGAGCCGGTCCGCCGCCGCAGATGCCGCGGACCCGTCCTGCTCCGGGCGTCCGCATCCCTTCCCGTCGCCGTTGTTCGCGGTGTCTGTCGCGGTCGGATCGCACCGGATCGCACCCGCTCGGCGCGTCCCCGAACGGCGCGCCCCCGGCGCGACCGTGGTCGGCGCGCCCGACAGACAGGAGGCCCGCGGATGCCCGCGAAGCGCAACCCGAAGAAGTCCCGTAAGCCGTCGTCGTCCCCGCTGGGGTTGACGCCGACGGATCTCGACGCGCTCACCGTGTCCCCGTCGACACCGGTGACCCTGTCCGTTTCGACGCCCGGTTCGGCGTCGGCCGGGCCGGTGTCGGCTGGTTCAGCGCCGGTCGGGTCGGAGCCGGCTGGTTCGACGTCGGCTGGTTCGACGTCGGCTCGCTCGGCACCGAAGGCCGGCCCGTCCGCCGGCCGCGACGCCCGGTTGGCCGGCCGTAGCCAGCGAGCCGGCCAGAACCGGTTCTACGCCTTCCGGCGCAGCTGATCCTCATCCGTCCCCGATCTCTGCGTGCCCCGTCACGGGGGGTGCGCGGAGATCGCAATAGATCTTGGAAGCTCCCGGCCCCTCCACGGGCCGTTTCCTTCCAAGATCGCCCCGCGGTGCGTCGATCATGAGGTTGGCGGCGGCAAAACGGACAGGGAATGCCGTCAACTTCATGATCGCCGGGCCGGGAGGGGAGGGGGTCAGCCGATCAGGGGGCGGAAGGTGCCGAGGAGGATGCTGGTGGTCAGGGCGGCACCGGCCAGCAGGGCGGCGGCGAGCACGAGCAGGGCGTCCGCGCGGGTGAAGCGCTGTCGGCGGGCGACCGTACGCGGGGTGCCCGCGTCGAAGCCGCGGGCGTCCATCGCCACGGCCAGCCGGGTACCGCGCCGGATCGCGCCGACCAGCAGCGTGAACGCGGTGGACGCGAAGAGCCGCAGCTTGGCCACCGGGTTGCGGCCGGCGTCCACCCCCCGGGCCCGGCGGGCCATGCTGATCATCCGCCACTCCTGTTCGAGCAGCGGCACCAGCCGGAACGCGGCCAGCGCGCCGATGGCGAACCGGGCCGGCGCCTTCGCGTTCTGGATCAGCGCGTCGGCCAGTTCGGTCGGGTCCGTGGTGGCGAACACGATGATGCCGGGCAGCGCCACCGCGAGCATGCGCAGCACCAGCCCGAGCGCGGTGACCAGGACGCCCTGGGTGACCAGCACCGGCCCGGCCTCGACCAGCACCGGCCCGGACCGGTCGGCGGCGAAGAGCACCAGCGTGACCAGGATGCCGACGGCGGCGGCCAGCAGCGGCCACGCCCGGCGGGCGAGCACCCGGTAGCGGACCCCGAACAGCGGCAGCACGGCCAGCTCGACCGCGATGGCGATGGCCGGCGCGACCGGGTCCAGCGTCGCCACCAGCACGATGGTGAACACCATCGCGGCGGCCAGCTTCGCCACCGGGTTGCGCCGGGCCAGCGGGGCGCCCGGCGTCGCCACCGGCTCCAGGTCGATCACGGCGTACCCGCCCCTCGGCCCGGCGGCGAGGGAGACCGGCCCGGCTCGTCGGACCCGGCCGGGCGGTCCAGGGTGAGCGTCCGGTCGGCCAGCGCGGCGACGAAGTCCGCGTCGTGGGTCACCGTGACCACGCCGTGGCCGGCGTCGCGCAGCTCGGCGAGCAGGTCGACCAGTTCCCGCCAGGTGCGCCGGTCCTGGCCGAACGTGGGCTCGTCGCAGATCAGCAGGCGGGGCGCGGTGGCCAGGGCGGTCGCCACGCTCAGCCGCCGCGCCTCGCCACCGGAGAGGGTGTACGGGTTGGCGCCGGCCAGCCGGTCCAGTCGCAGCCGGTGCAGCAGCGCGTCCACGGTGGCGGTGACCGCCACCTCGGGCTGCCCGGTCCGGCGCGGGCCGAGCGCCAGTTCGTCGCGGACCGTACCGGTGACGAACTGGTGCTCCGGGTCCTGGAAGACCGAGCCGATCCGGCGGGCCAGCGCCGGCGCCCGCCAGCGGTGCGGGGGAGTGCGCGCGTCCCGCCCGGCCAGCTCCGTGGCCGCGGTGACCGTGCCGGTGCCGGGGCGCAGCAGGCCGCCGAGGAGCAGTGCCAGCGTGGACTTGCCGGCGCCGTTCGGGCCGAGGACGGCGAGCGCCTCGCCGGCGCGTACCCGGAGGTCGGTGGGGGCCAGCCGGGGCGGCAGGCCGAGCCGGTCGGCGGTGAGCAGCACGTCGCCGGCCGGCGCGGTGGCGTGTCGCGGCGGCACGGTGTGCCCGGGCACCCAGACCCCGGCGGCGGCGAGCGCCTCGCCGTGCGCGGCGAAGACCGCGCCGGGCGGCCCGTCGGCGCGCACGCCGCCACCCGGTTCCAGCACCACCACGCGGTCGACGAGCGGCAGCGCCTCGGCGACCCGGTGCTCCACCAGGATCAGCGTGGTGTCCGGGTCGAGCCCGTCCGCGACCGCCCGGCGGACCAGCGCGGCGCCGGCCGGGTCGAGGTTGGCGGTCGGCTCGTCGAGCAGCAACAGCCCCGGCCGCAGCGCGAGCGCCCCGGCGAGGGCCAGCCGCTGCTGCTCGCCGCCGCTGAGCGCGGCGGTCGGGCGGTCCCGGTGGTAGGGGAAGCCGACCCGGCGCAACGCGTGGTCGACCCGGGGCCAGATCTCCCCGGCCGGCACGCCGCGGTTCTCCAGCCCGAACGCGACGTCGTCGCCGGAGCGGGCCATCACGAGCTGGGTCTCCGGGTCCTGGAACAGCACGCCGACGCGTTCGCGGGCCTTGCGCGGGTCCAGCCCGTCGATCTCGACGGCCCCCTCCTGCTCGCCGGAGTCCTCCGGCAGCAGCCCGGCCAGCGCCGCCAGCAGCGTGCTCTTCCCGGCCCCCGACGCCCCCAGCAGCAGCACCCGCTCCCCGCTCTCGACGCGCAGGTCCACCCCGCGCACCGCCCAGCGTTTCCGCCCCCCGTGCCGCCACCCGAACCCCCGCAGAACCACCCCGCTCACCGCGCCACCCCCTCCCCAGCCTCGTTGATCAAGAAGTTCGCGTCAGGGAAACCGCCCGCCGCCGACGCAAACTCCTTGATCAACGGCGGACGCCGTCAGACCAGGGCGCGGTCGCGGCCGGCGGGGAAACGGTCCAGGACGCCGGTGTTGGCCAGGGCGCGGGTCAGCAGGTGGGCGCCGAGGCCGGCGACGACCGTGGCGCTGACGATCGTGATGAGCGCGTACGGGATGCGGTAGGAGGTCAGCTCGTACGCCTTGTTCCAGTAGACGAAGTCGAAGATCGCCGCGCCCAGGCCGGTCAGCGCGCCGGCCAGCACCGCCACCGGCAGCTTGAACGAGCGGTAGCGGAACGCGGCGAACGCCAACTCCGCGCCGATGCCCTGCATCAGGCCCTGGAGGATCACGATGCCCGCCCACTGGCTGCCCAGCAGCGCGGAGACGATCGCGGCCACCGTCTCGCAGTAGAGCGCGGCGCCCGGCTTGCGGATGATCAGGCCGGCGAGCACCGCCGGGATCAGCCACACGCCGTAGAGCACCGCCTGCGCCGGCGGAAAGAACGCGAACGCCGCGTCGGTGGCGCTCCAGAGCAGGCCCCAGGCCCAGAAGACGACGCCGAAGGCGACGGCGATGACCGAGGCGACGACGATGTCGACGGTACGCCAGCGGTTGCTGTCGGTGTGGTTCACGGTGGCTCCCAGTTCGTGGTGAGGAACCAGGAGAAGACGCACGCCGCGCCCGGAATGCCGGACGTCGACGCGGCTGGAGGTCGACCGAACTCCCTGCGCTGGCATTACCCAGATCAGGTTCGAGGGTCTGCGGGCACCGGCCCGCACTCTCAGCGCTGTGCGCTCCCCTGTCGGATGTGAAGTTGTCTCGTCGCAGACGCTAGCACCGACGTCGGGGCCGGGCCCAGCAGGGCGACTGTCGGTAGGCTGGCGATCATGCGGGTCGAGACGCGAAATCTGACGTTCGAGGTACGCACCGGCGGCCCCGAGGGCGGCGACCCCGTCCTGCTGCTGCACGGCTTTCCGCAGCACTCCGGCGAGTGGGACGCGGTGACGCCCGCGCTGCACGCCGCCGGGCTGCGCACGTACGCGCTCGACCAGCGCGGCTACTCGCCCGGCGCGCGGCCGGCGGCGGTCGAGGCGTACCGGATTCCGGAGCTGGTGGCCGACGCGGCGGCCGTGCTGGACGCGCTCGGGGTGACCGCCGCACACGTGGTCGGCCACGACTGGGGCGCGATCGTGGCCTGGGGCCTGGCGGCGGCGCACCCGGAGCGGGTGCGGACGCTGACCGCGGTGTCGGTGCCGCACCCGGCCGCGATGGGCCACGCGCTCGCCAACGATCCCCGGCAGAAGGCCAAGTCCGCCTACATGGCGCTGTTCCGGATGCCGGGCAAGGCGGAGAAGGTCCTGCTGGCGCTGCACGGCGCCGTGCTGCGCCGGATGCTGCGCGGCGTCGGCGACGCGGCCACCGTCGCCCGGTACGCCGACCCGATGCGGGAGCCGGGAGCGCTCACTGCGGCGCTGAACTGGTACCGCGCGATGAGCGGGTCGGACATGAAGGCGGTCGGCCCGGTGGCGGTGCCGACCACGTACGTGTGGAGCGACAAGGACGTGGCGGTCGGCCGGACCGCCGCCGAGGCGTGCGCGGGACACGTCACCGGCGACTACCGGTTCGTGACCCTGGCCGGCGTCAGCCACTGGATCCCCGACGAGGCCCCGGGCCCGCTGGCCGAGGCGGTCCTGGCCCGGGTCCGAGGGACGGAGGAGGCATGACGGTGAGCGCCGAGGCGTACCTGGCGACGGTGACGTCGACGATGCAGCAGGTGGCCACCGAGCAGCGGGGGAACGTGGCGGAGGCGGCCGATCTGATCGTGGCGGCGCTCCGTGCCGACGGGGTGGTGCACGCGTTCGGCACCGGGCACTCCGAGGCGCTCGCCATGGAGATCGCCGGCCGCGCCGGCGGGCTGGTGCCCACCAACCGCATCGCGCTGCGCGACCTGGTACTGCACGGCGGCGAGCCGGCCGACGTGCTCGGTCCGAAGCTGGAACGCGAGCCGGCGGTGGCGCGCCGGCTCTACGAGCTGGCCCCGGTTCGGCCGCCGGACGTGTTCGTGCTCGCCTCCAACTCGGGCGTGAACGGGGCGATGGTCGAGTTCGCGTCGATCGTGAAGCAGCGCGGGCACGGGCTGGTGGCGATCACCTCGGCGCGGCACTCGGCGCGGATGACCTCGCGGCACCCGTCCGGGCGGAAGCTGGCCGACTTCGCCGACGTGGTGCTGGACAACGGCGCCCCGTACGGCGACGCGACGCTGCCGTTGCCCGGCGGCGGCGCGGTCGGCGCGGTCTCGTCGATCACCGCGGCGCTGCTGGCCCAGCAGATCACCGTCGAGGTGGTGGCCCGGCTGGTGGCGGCGGGAGAGCGGCCGCCGGTCTACCTGTCCGCCAACATCACCGGCGGCGACGAGCACAACGCGGAGCTGGAAGCCCGGTACGCAGGACGGATCCGCCGGGGATCCTGAGCCGGTTTCGCGATCACCGGAATCGGGCACAGGCGCTGCTGCCGGCGGGCGTTCACCCGCCGGCCGTGCCGTCTTCACCGGAGGTTCGCGAGTGTCCAAGGAATCCGAGAAGCAGCGCTGGCAGCGCAACTTCGCCGATCTGCTCCAGGAGTTGCGCGTCGCGCAGACCGGCGTGCAGATCCTCTTCGCCTTCTTGCTGACGCTGCCGTTCAGCAACGGGTTCACCCGGACCACCGAGTTCCAGCGCGACGTCTACATCCTGGCGTTGCTGGCCGCCGCCGCGTCCGCCGCGATGATCATCTCGCCGGTGGCGTTCCACCGGGCGCTGTTCCGCCAGGGCCGCAAGCCGGAGCTGGTCCGCTTCGCCCACCGGATGGCCACCGGCGGCCTGTTCTTCATGCTGATCGCGATGGTCAGCTCGGTGCTGCTGGTCAGCGACTTCGTGCTGGACCGGCCGATCGCGTTCCTGCTCAGCGCGCTCACCGGCATCTGGTTCCTGACGTTCTGGGCGATCCTGCCGTTCGCGCGGCGCAACTGGGGTGAGGACGACATCGACGACGATGACGACGACCCGCAGACGCTGGCCGGCGACTGACGGTCCGCCAAATCGGACGTGCACGCGACGCTACCCCTGGGTAACACCCGGGGGTAGCGTCGTTTTCGTCGAGCGCGTCGATCGCAGCCGGACCGACCATCCAGGAGGCAGCCGTGACCACGACACAGAACAACGCCGACGGGGTGGGACCGCTGCCCACCGAGGCCGGCCAGGTCTCCGAGAAGGAGGCCCGCCAGGTCGCCGAGGCGGCCCGCGAGGCGGCCTGGGACCGGCCCAGTTTCGGCAAGGAACTCTTCCTCGGCCGGTTCCGGCTCGACCTGATCAACCCGTGGCCCCGGTCCGACCCGGCCGACACCGCCCGCGCGGCGGAGTTCCTCGACGCGTTCGGGGCGTACCTGGGCGCCGAGGTGGACGGCGCGGCGATCGAGCGCGACGCGCGGATCCCGGACGACGTGTTCCACGGCATGGCCGGGCTCGGCGCGTTCGGCATGAAGATCGACCGGAAGTACGGCGGCCTCGGGCTCAGCAACCTGCACTACTGCCGGGCGTTGATGCTCGCCGGTTCGGTGAGCCCGGCGATCGGCGCGCTGCTCTCCGCGCACCAGTCGATCGGCGTGCCGCAGCCGCTGAAGATGTTCGGCACGCCCGAGCAGAAGGACCGTTTCCTGCCCCGGCTGGCCGCCGGCGAGGTCTCCGCGTTCCTGCTCACCGAGCCGGACGTCGGCTCCGACCCGGCGCGGCTGGCCACCACCGCCGAGCCGACCGAGGACGGCACCGGCTACCGGCTCAACGGGGTGAAGCTCTGGGCCACCAACGGCACGGTCGCCACCCTGCTGGTGGTGATGGCCCGGGTGCCGGCCACCGAGGGGCGGCGCGGCGGGATCACCGCGTTCGTGGTGGAGGGCGACAGCGAGGGCATCACGGTGGAACGGCGCAACTCCTTCGTCGGGCTGCGCGGCCTGGAGAACAGCCTCACCCGGTTCCACGACGTGGTGGTGCCGGCCGAGAACGTGATCGGCGGCGAGGGCAAGGGCCTGAAGATCGCGCTGACCACGCTGAACACCGGCCGGCTGTCGCTGCCGGCGATGTGCGTGGGCGCCGGCAAGTGGGCGTTGAACGTGGCCCGGGAGTGGGCCGCCGACCGGGTCCAGTGGGGCCGGCCGGTCGGCGAGCACGAGGCGGTGGCGAAGAAGCTGTCGTTCATCGCCGCCACCACGTACGGCATGGAGTCCATGCTGGACCTGTCCTGCCTGCTCGCCGACGACGACCGCAACGACATCCGGATCGAGGCGGCGCTGGTCAAGCTCTACGCCAGCGAGATGGCGTGGCGGATCGCCGACGAGCTGATCCAGATCCGGGGCGGGCGCGGCTACGAGACGGCCGACTCGCTCGAAGCCCGGGGCGAACGACCGGCCGCGGTCGAGCAGCTCCTGCGGGACCTGCGGATCAACCGGATCTTCGAGGGCTCCACCGAGATCATGCACCTGCTGATCGCCCGTGAGGCGGTCGACGCGCACCTCTCGGTGGCCGGCGACATCATCGACCCGGACGCCGGGCTGGGCCGCAAGGCCGCCGCCGGCGCGCGGGCCGGTGCCTTCTACGCGAAGTGGCTGCCCACGCTCGCGGTCGGCAAGGGGCAGGCGCCCGGGGCGTACCAAGAGTTCGGGCCGCTGGCCGGGCACCTGCGGCACGTCGAGCGGACCTCCCGCAAGCTGGCCCGGTCGACGTTCTACGCGATGTCCCGGTGGCAGGGCAGGATGGAGCGCAAGCAGGCGTTCCTCGGCCGGGTGGTGGACATCGGCGCGGAGCTGTTCGCGATGTCCGCGGTCTGCGTCCGGGCGTACGCCGAGCGGCTCGAACACCCGGAGAACATCGAGTTGGCCGACCTGTTCTGCCGCCAGGCGCGGCTGCGCGTCGACGAGCTGTTCACCGGCCTCTGGTCGAACACCGACTCGGTCGACGTGGCCGCCGCGAAGCGGATCGTCGCCGGCCGGTACGCCTCCGTGGAGGCCGGCGTGATCACCCCACCAACTGACCTCCCCTGGGTGGCCCCCTGGACCCCAGGCCCCTCCACCGCCGACGACGTCCGCCGCCGACTGTGAAAGGAGGGGCCCCCTGCTAACGCCTCCGGTATAGGAGGGGGCCCCTTCCAACACCCGCTCAGCGGCGGGCGATGGCCCAGGCGATCACCGCGGCGAGGATCAGGCCGTTGAGGGCGGCCAGCACCAGGTAGGCCGCCGGCGGGATCTTGCGACCCTTGCGGACGAAACTCACCAGCACGCCCGCGTAGGCCAGCAGCAGCACGGCCACGACGATCAGGAAGTACAGCACCGGGACACCCTACCGGCCGGTGCGCAACCCCAGTCCGCGCAGCTCCAGCGCGGCGAGCGCGTCGACGGTGGCGTCGTCGCCGCGCCGCCACGCCTCGGCCACGTCCGGTGCGATCCGCTGGAGCTTCGACAGCGGCTGACCGGCGAGCGCGCGCAACGCCAGCAGGTCCCGGCCGGCGGGCGCGGCGGACATGGCCTTCGCCGCGCCGGCCCGGCGCATCCAGCGCACCCGCAGCGGCAGCCAGCCGAACAGCACCAGGCCGAGCGGGAACACCAGCACCGCGACGGTCAACGCGAGCGCCAACTGGCCGACCAGCTCCTGCTGGTCCCGGCCGGCCTCGGCCATCGCGCGCGCGGCGTCGGCGGCCCGGGTGAAGGGCGCGGTCAGCTCGTCGCCGACCAGCGGCACCCGGCCCACCTTGCCGCCGGCGTCGGCCAGGTTGTCGGCGAGACCGCCGCCGGCGCCCTCCAGCTTCTGCCCGGGTACGGCGAGCTTCTCGACCAGGTCGTGCAGCCAGAGCGCGAAGCGGATCGCCGCGTACACCCAGACGACCACGAGCAGGTCGGTCAGGAGCTGGCGGAGGGCGGTCGGAAAACGGTCGGCG
Source organism: Micromonospora sp. NPDC049240 (assembly GCF_040647835.1). Taxonomy (NCBI): domain Bacteria; kingdom Bacillati; phylum Actinomycetota; class Actinomycetes; order Micromonosporales; family Micromonosporaceae; genus Micromonospora; species Micromonospora sp. NPDC049240. The sequence goes on along the minus strand of NZ_JBEZCX010000009.1, from coordinate 225,612 downwards.
TAGATCTTCACGCGGGACAGCCTGCCACGGCGCGGCCCCGGCGGCACCGGTCGGATTTACCGGCCGGCGCAGGCCGGGCAGGTGCCGAAGATCTCCAGGGTGTGGCTGACCTCGGTGAAGCCGTGCTCGGCGGAGATGCGGTCCGCCCACTTCTCCACCGCCGGCCCGGCCACCTCGACAGTACGACCGCAGCCCCGGCAGACCAGGTGGTGGTGGTGCCCGTCGTCGCTGCACCGCCGGTAGAGGTGCTCGCCACCCGGCGGGCGCATCACGTCGATCTCGCCGGCGTCGGCGAGCACCTGCAACGTCCGGTAGACCGTGGTCAGCCCGATCCGGTCGCCCCGTCGGCGCAGCATGGCGTGCAGGTCCTGGGCGCTGTGGAAGCCCTCGACCTCGTCCAGCAGCGCGCTCACCGCGCTGCGTTGCCGGGTGGTACGCGGCGTGCCGGTGGTCATGCCGATCCCTCCCCGGCGTGGCTGACGGCGTCCGCCACGATGTGCGCGACGTGCTCGTCGACGAGCGCGTACGCGATCTCCCGACCGCGTCGCGAGCCGCGCACCACCCCGGCGCCGCGCAACACGCGTAGGTGCTGGGACACCAGCGGCTGCGGGGCGCCGAGCGTCTCGACCAGCTCGTGCACGCAGCGCTCACCCTCGGCCAGCTCGCTGACGATGGCGAGCCGGATCGGGGCCGAGAGGGCACGGAGCAGCTCGCCCGCGCCCTCGAAGGCGTCGTACCCGTTGGTCCCGGTCACCCCGTAACGATAACCACTGCCGGTTGGGGCGCTCTCATCCGAGCAGCACCTCGTGCTCGGCCGGCTCGACCGGCGCGGGAGTCGGCGTCGCCCGGCCGCGACGCCGCCGCAGCGTCCGCCCGCCGGCCGCCAGCAGCGCCACCACCAGGAACGAGCCGATCGCCACCAGCACCACCGAGGCGCCCGGCGCGGTGTCGGCCGTGGCGGCCACCCACACCCCGGCCCCGGCCGCGAACAGCCCCAACGCCATGGCCGCCGTCATGGTGGACCGGAAACCGCGGGTCACCTGCTGGGCCGTGGCCACTGGCACCACCATCAACGCGCTGATCAGCAGCACGCCGACCGCCCGCATGGCGATGGTCACGGTCACCGCGGTGCCCACCGCGACGAGCAGGTTCAGCGCCCGCACCGGCAGGCCGGAGACGCGCGCGTACTCCTCGTCGTGGCAGACCGCGAACAGCGCCGGGCGCAGCACCAGCATGGTCACCAGCAGCACCGCGCCGAGCACGCCGATGGTGACCAGGTCGCCCTGCGACGTGGTGGTCAGCGACCCGAAGAGGTACGCGTTGAGCGACCCGCTGCTGGCGTCGGAGAGGCCGACGAGCATCACACCGCCGGCGATGCCGCCGTAGAACAGCAGCGCCAGCGCGAGGTCGCCGGAGGTGCGCCCGTACGCGCGGACCAGCTCGATCACGACTGCGCCGAGCGTGGCGGCGAGCACCGCCACCAGCACCGGGGAACGGTTGAGCAGCAACCCGGCGCCGACGCCGGTGAGCGCCACGTGCCCGATGCCGTCGCCGATCAACGCCAGCCGGCGCTGCACCAGGTAGATGCCGAGCGCCGGCGCGGCCAGGCCGATGACCAGCGCGCCGACCAGGGCACGGAGCATGAAGTCGTACTGGAAGAGGTCCATCTCAGATGCTCCTCCAGAGCCCGGCGGGCTCCTCGTCGCAGTGCGGGTGCACATGCTCGTGGTCCGGGTCGGCGTGGTGGCCGGCCGGCTCGGGCACCGCGCCGTCGTGGGCGATGCCGCCCTGGTGCACCACCACGGCCCGGCTGATCAGCGGGCGCAGCGGCCCCAGCTCGTGGGCGACCAGCAGCACCGTGCCGCCGCCGTCGCGGAACCCGCGCAGCGCCCCGGCGAACGCCTCCTGGCTGGCCGCGTCCACGCCGGCGGTCGGCTCGTCCAGCACCAGCAGCTCCGGGCCGCCGGCCAGCGCGCGGGCGATCAGGGCGCGCTGCTGCTGCCCGCCGGAGAGCGTGGCCACCGGGTCACCGGCCCGGTCGGCGAGCCCGACCGCGCGCAGCGCCGCCGCCACCGCCTCCCGGTCCGCGCGCCCCGCCGGCCGGAGCACACCCCGGCGGGCCAGCCGCCCGGACGCCACCACCTCGGCCACCGTGGCGGGCACCCCGCCGCCGGCGCCGAGCCGCTGCGGGACGTACCCGATGCGGTGCCACTGCCGGAAGCGGCGCTGCGGCGAGCCGAACAGGGTGACCGACCCGGCGCCGAGCGGCACCAGGCCGAGCGCGGCGCGGACCAGCGTCGACTTGCCGGAGCCGTTGGCGCCGAGCACGGCGACCACCTCGCCGGCGGTCAGCGTCAGCGAGACGTCCCGCAGCACCGGCCGGCCGTCGTAGCCGACGGTGGCGTGCGCGATGTCGATCACGGGTGATGAGGTCATGAGCAGTCCAGGGCGGTTCGCAGGGTCTGGAGGTTGGCGCGCATGGCCGACAGGTAGTCGCCCTCGGCGGGCGGGCCCTCGATCGGGTCCAGGACCGCGGTCTTCGCCCCGACCTCCCGGGCGATCGTCTCGGCGACCTTCGGGCTGACCAGCGTCTCGAAGAAGATCGTACCGGCCTGGTGCTCCCGGGCCTCCCGCGCGACCTCGGCGAGCCGCTGCGGGGAGGGTTCGGCCTCCGGGGTGAGGCCGGTGAGCCCGATCTGCTCCAGCTTGTAGTGCTCGGCCAGGTAACCGAAGGCGGTGTGGCTGGTCACGATCTCCCGGCGCAGGCAGGTACGCAGGCCCTCGGCGTACTCGGTGTCGAGCGTCGTCAGCTCGGCGCGCAGCGCGCCGGCCCGGGCGGTGTAGTCGGCGGCGTGGTCCGGGTCGACCGCGCCGAGGCGTTCGGCGAGCTTGTCGCCGACGGTGGCCAGCCGGGTCGGGTCGAGCCAGAGGTGCGGATCCTTGCCGCCGCCCTTCTCCTCGTGGCCGGCCTCACCCTCGCCCTCGTGCTCGTGGCCGCCGGCGGCGGCGTCGAGCAGCGGGGCGACACCGGCCACGTCGAACGCGCGGTCGCCGCCGTTCTGCTCGACCGCCTCGTCCACCGCCGGCTGGAAGCCGGTCAGGTAGACGATCAGCTCGGCGTCGACCACCTGGCCGACCTGGCGGGGGTTCAGCTCCAGGTCGTGCGGCTCCGCGCCGGGCTTGGTCAGGTTGCCGACCACGACCCGGTCGCCGCCGATGCGCTCGGTCAGGAACTGGAGCGGGTAGAACGCGGCCACCACGTCGACCCGGTCCGGGTCCTTACCGCCGCCGTCGCTGTCCGAGCAGGCGCTGAGCCCGCCCAGGGCGAGCAGGGCGGCGGTGGCGACGGTCAGGACGCGGGGGGTGGCACGGGCGGTCATGGAAGCAACTGTCCGCGATAACGAAAATTATTGTCAAAAACGCATGCTTGCATGTCAGCGCGGGTCGGCCCGACCCGGAGCGGCTCAGCCGACCGTCAGCTTCGCCAGCGCCACCGCGATCAACAGGGTGAGCATCAACAGCCGCAGCACCCGGGTCGCCGGCCGCTGCACCGGCCAGGTGACCGACATCAACGCGACCAGCCCGGCCGCCAGCACCAACAGCAGGACGCCGCCGGCCGGGCCGGGCGCGAAGAGGCCGACCAGCACCAGCACCAGCGCGGCGAGGAACACCGTCGTCGGGTTGAGCCGGGCCAACCGGGACAGCACGGGACTCTGCGTACGCTGCATGCCACAAACTCTACGAGGAGGAACGCCGTGCTGGTCACCAACCGGTTCGTGGTGGACGCCGAAACGGCTGACGAGTTCACCCGGGAGGCGCACGCCGCGCTGGCCGCGCTCGCCGCCCGCCCCGGCTACCTGCGCGGCGAACTGCTCCGGGCGCTCGACGACCCGACCCACTGGTGCCTGCTCACCGAGTGGGAGTCGGTCGGGGCGTACCGGCGGGCGCTGGGCGGGTTCGACGTCAAGGTCACCGCCGTGCCGCTGCTCGCCCGCTCGGTGGACGAGCCGTCGGCGTACGAGACGCTCGCCAACGCCGCCCCGCAGGGCGAGATCGTCGTCGTCGCCAGTGATCGTGCCGCAGGCCCGTACCGCTGAGTCCGGGGGCACTACCCTGGCGCGTATGACCGCTCCCGGACCGGCCGCGCCGCCCCCGCCACCCGTGCCGCCCGGCACGCCGCCGGCCGCCCCGGCGGAGCCGGGCGTGCCCGCGCCGCCGCCCGGTCCCGGCGTCGCGCCGCCGTTCGCCGCCCCGCCCACCGAGGGCGGGCGGGCCCGGCTCTGGCTCGGCCTCGGCGTCGGCGCGCTGGCCGTGGTGCTCTGCTGCGGCGGGGGCGGAGCGGCCGTGGTCGGGCTCGCGGTGAGCAACGTGCAGGCGGTCGGCGAGCAGGGCCGGGCCGTCACCGACGACTACTACCAGGCGCTTGTCGCCCGGGAGTGGTCCAAGGCGTACGACCGGCTCTGCGACGACGCCCGGCGACGCGAGTCCCGGCCGGAGTTCGCGCGGCGGGCCGCCACCGAGCCGCAGATCTCCGGCTACCGGGTGGGCAAGGTCGACACCGCCACGCTGACCGTGCCGGTGGACGTCACGCTGGCCGGTGGGCGCCGGGAGGCGCAGACCGTCACGCTGGCGCCCGACCGGCAGACCGGCGGCATGGAGGTCTGCGGGGTGAGCTGACCGGCCCCCGGTATTCTGCTGGGCTCGGGGCAGCGGCGGTCGTACCGTGGTCCCGAACAGCCCGGTTCCATCCATCTCGACCGCGCCGACCGCCAGCCGGCGTAGGAGGAAACATGCCAGCCGACCGTATCGACGCCGTCGTCAGCCTCGCCAAGCGCCGGGGCTTCGTCTTCCCCTCCAGTGAGATCTACGGGGGCACCCGGTCGGCGTGGGACTACGGTCCGCTCGGCGTCGAGCTGAAGGAGAACGTCCGCCGGCAGTGGTGGCGGACCATGGTCCAGCAGCGCGACGACGTGGTCGGCCTCGACTCGGCGGTCATCCTGGCCCGCAAGGTCTGGGAGGCCAGCGGCCACATCGCCGAGTTCGTCGACCCGCTGACCGAGTGCCAGTCCTGCCACAAGCGGTTCCGGGCCGACCACCTGGAAGAGGCGTACGAGGCCAAGCACGGCAAGCCGCTCACCTCGCTGACGGAGCTGAACTGCCCCAACTGCGGCAACAAGGGCACCTTCACCGAGCCGAAGATGTTCAACGGCCTGATGAAGACCTACCTGGGCCCGGTGGAGAGCGACGAGGGCCTGCACTACCTGCGCCCGGAGACCGCCCAGGGCATCTTCGTCAACTACAAGAACGTGGAGACGGTCGCCCGCAAGAAGCCGCCGTTCGGCATCGCGCAGACCGGCAAGTCGTTCCGCAACGAGATCACCCCGGGCAACTTCATCTTCCGCACCCGCGAGTTCGAGCAGATGGAGATGGAGTTCTTCGTCGAGCCGGGCACCGACGAGCAGTGGCACGAGTACTGGCTCTCCGAGCGCTGGAACTGGTACCTCGACCTCGGCCTGTCCGAGGAGAACCTGCGCTTCTACGAGCACCCCAAGGACAAGCTCTCCCACTACTCGAAGCGCACCGTCGACATCGAGTACAAGTTCCGCTTCGGCGGCACCGAGTTCGCCGAGCTGGAGGGCATCGCCAACCGCACCGACTTCGACCTCTCCACGCACAGCAAGCACTCCGGCGTCGACCTGTCGTACTTCGACCAGACGAAGCAGGAACGCTGGATGCCGTACGTGATCGAGCCGGCCGCCGGCCTCACCCGCGCGGTGCTGGCGTTCATGCTGGAGGCGTACGACGAGGACGAGGCGCCGAACACCAAGGGCGGCGTGGACAAGCGCACCGTGATGCGCTTCGACCCGCGACTGGCCCCGGTCAAGGTGGCGGTGCTGCCGCTGTCCCGCAACGAGGCGCTCTCGCCGAAGGCCAAGCAGCTCGCCGCCGACCTGCGTAAGCGCTGGGTGGTCGAGTTCGACGACTCGCAGGCGATCGGCCGCCGCTACCGCCGCCAGGACGAGATCGGCACGCCGTTCTGCGTCACCGTCGACTTCGACACGCTCGACGACAACGCGGTGACGGTCCGGAACCGGGACACCATGGCCCAGGAGCGGATCTCCCTGGACCAGGTAGAGCGCTACCTGATCGAGCGCCTCCCCGGCTGCTGACGGTGTAAGCAGGGGCCCCTTCTTAACGTTTCCGGTCGAGAAGGGGCCCCTTCTCACACCTGTTCGGGAGACGCGTACGTCGAGGGTGGCCGCCAAGCCCCGCCGCGACTCGTACGCCTCCTCGACCGTCCGCCGCACCAGCGTCGGGCTCCGCCGGATCTGCGCCGGAGTGAAGTGCAGGATGAGCACCCCAACCGGCTCAGCTCGTTGTGCCGGTCGAGCGTGCGCGCCCAGTCGTCGGGCGTGAAGTGGAACTCCTGCGAGTCCACCTCCAGCGCCACCGCCGCGTCCGCCAGGTAGCCGTCCGGCGTGGGGAGCCGCCGCCCGTCCCCGGCGCTCAGCCCCGGGTTCCAGAGCAGGTCCGGGAGCAGCTGGCTGCCGGCCAGACACTCCCGCAGCTCGGCCTCGGGCGCGGACCGGGCACCGGCGACGACCTCGGAGAACGCCTTCCTGACCAGGGCCGTCCGGCTCCGCCGGGCCCGCCGGATCTCCTCGTCGAGCGCGGCGAGGTCGGTGAACCCGCGTTGCACGGCCTCGGCCACGACGGCCCGTACCGGCCGCAGTTGTCGCAGGTCGCGGGCCGCGTCGACCACCGCGCGGGCGGGCGAGCAGACCGGGTAGAGGGCGGTGTGCCGGGCCTTGCCGTCGACCGCCAGCGCGCGGGCGATCACCGCGTGACCGGAAGACCTCCGCCGCGTCCGGTGCGGCACCACCAGGTGTACGTCGTCCGTGCGCGGGCTGTACCGGAAGCCGTACCAGCGCAGCGCGGCCAGCCCGGTGAGCTGAGCCTCCGGACCCGCGTACAGGGCCGCGGAGATCCGTCGCTGCTCCTCCGTCAAGGTGCCGGTGACCAGCGCGTACGTGGCCGGCAGCACACGCTGCCACAGCCCTCGGCGGGTCTGCCGGTAGAGGTACATGTCGTCGAAGCCGGCGGCGAGCAACTGGGCGCGGGTGAGGATCTGCTGCTGCCGGTGCGCCGTCTCCGCGAGTTCGGTGGTGAAGTCAACCATCCCCGAAGGCCGCCGCCCTGCCTGATCTGTGATATGCGCCGTGTTAAGCGGGGGCCCCGCCTATGCAGAAGGCGTTAACAGGGGGCCCCTCCTTACACTTGGGCGGTGAGTGAGCTGAAGATCGGGCCGTATGCGGTGTGGCCGCCGGTGGTGCTCGCGCCGATGGCCGGGATCACCAACGTCGGCTTCCGGCGCCTCTGCCGCGAGCAGGGCGGCGGCATCTACGTCTGCGAGATGATCACCACCCGCGCGCTGGTCGAGCGGAACCCGAAGACGCTGCGCATGATCGCCTTCGGCGCCGACGAGCACCCGCGCAGCCTCCAGCTCTACGGCACCGACCCGGAGATCACCGCCGCCGCCGTGCGGATCGTGGTCGAGCGGGACCTCGCCGACCACATCGACCTCAACTTCGGCTGCCCGGTCCCGAAGGTCACCCGCCGGGGCGGCGGCTCGGCCCTGCCGTGGCGGCGCCGGCTCTTCGCCCGGCTGGTCAAGGCCGCGGTGGACGCCGCGTCACCCGCCGGGGTGCCGGTCACGGTCAAGATGCGCAAGGGCATCGACGACGACCACCTGACGTACGTCGAGGCCGGGCTCGCCGCCCAGGACGCGGGCGTCGCGGCGGTCGCCCTGCACGGGCGTACGGCGGCGCAGCGCTACTCGGGCACCGCCGACTGGGACGCCATCGCCACGCTCAAGGCGGCGCTGGACGTGCCGGTGCTCGGCAACGGCGACATCTGGGAGGGCGACGACGCGTTGCGGATGGTGGCCCACACCGGCGTGGACGGCGTGGTGGTGGGGCGTGGCTGTCTGGGCCGACCGTGGCTCTTCGCCGACCTGGAGGCCGCGTTCGAGGGGCGCACCGACCGGCGGCTGCCCACGCTGGGCGAGGTGGCGGTGACCATGCGGCGGCACGCTGAGCTGCTGGTGGAGCAGTTCGTCGCCGGGGCCCGCAACCCGGCCCGCGGCGAACGGGACGGCTGCACCGACTTCCGCAAGCACGTGGCCTGGTATCTGAAGGGCTTCCCGATCGGCGGTGAGCTGCGCCGCTCGCTCGCCATGATCGAGAGCTTGGCCCAGCTCGACGACCTGCTCGGCAAGCTCGACCCGGAGGTGCCCTTCCCGGTCGAGACGCTCGGCCAGCCACGCGGCCGGACCAACTCCCCGGGCAAGGTCTTCCTGCCCGACGGCTGGCTGGCCAGCCGCGACGACGACACCCCGCCGGAGGGCGCCGAGCTGGACGACTCCGGCGGCTGATCCCGGTACGCCGAAGGGCCCGACCCCGGGTGGGGTCGGGCCCTTCGTCATGTCCTGCGGTCAGGAGCTGTAGCCGCGGCTGGCGATCCAGTGCGCCAGGGCGTCCACGTCCATCCGGTAGGAGGCCTGGTCCGGGTTCGCCGAGTCGGCGATCGTCACGACCTTCCCGCCGTCGCGGTAGCCCACCACGCTGATGTAGTGGCCGCCCTCGAAGGAGTGCACGGTGCCGTCGGTGTCGGTGGCGGTCCCGGCGATGTTGGCCACCACGGCCCGGCCGTCGTCCACCGCGCGCACGACGTCGGCGCGCAGCTTGTCGACCTTGTCACCGGCCTTGTCGACAGGGATCTCGGTGGACTTGTAGACGTCCTTGCCGGTCTCCTTGTTCAGCACCGGGGTGATGTCGTTGATGGAGTTGGTGCCGGCCTCGGTGGTGCCCATCTCCTCGGCCATGGCGGCCACGTCGATGTTCTTGCCCTGCACGCTGAGCGCGTTGCGGGCCGCGGCCGGGCCGCAGAAGTAGAAGTTGGGCTGGGCCTCGTAGCGCACGCCCAGCTCACGCTCACCGCTCTTGCGGTCGGCGACCACAGCAGCGGCGCGCTCGGCGGGGGTGGCCTGGGCGGCGATGGCGGGGCCGGCGATGCCACCGGCGGTGGCGGCGATCCCGGCGGCGGTCAGCACGGTCTTGCGCAGCAGAGTGGTAGCCATGATCAGTTGCCTCTCTGTCGGGGGCGCGCGGCGATCGGGGGATGCCGCGGAAGTGTGGTGGCCAGCGCGGGCGGCCAGGGGGCCTGCTCCGGCGGCTCGGGGGTGTAACGACCGGCGGCCCGGGGTCATTCCCCGCCGGTTCGCGGCGAGGTCGGCGGGCGGGTGCGGCACGGTCAGCCAGGTACAACGCCCCCGCCCCGGGGTCGATTCCGTGGTGGCGGTGGCGTCGACCACCCACCCGGAACGGACATGTCGCCGCCGGAGCGCCGGAGCGTGACGGAGTACGGCCCGCGTACGCGGGGACGTGCCTACGAACCTGATGGCGTGGACGGGTCAGAGCCGGGGTGAGTCGTTCACGCCATCAGGTCGACAGGCCGTCGAGAGCGCACCCGTCGCCCGCCCGGAGTGCCGATGGCCGGTGTGTCGGGTCTCGGGTGGATCACGCCACGGTGTCGGTCTGGCCGTGCGCGGGCTGGCGCGGGATGCCGGCGGTCGCGGAGTGCGGCCAGGGGATCTCGGGAGAGGGGTGGAAGGTGATGCCGGCGGTGGCCCAGCGCGGGCCGTGACCGGCGAGCCGTTCCCGGAACCCGGCCCAGTCGTGCGTCGACCGGGGTGACCAGCCCAGCTCGGCGACGGCGGGCAGGCGGGGGAACATCATGAACTCGATCTCGGCGCGGGTGGTGACCGACTCGGTCCACAGCGGCGCCTCCACCCCCAGCACAGCCTCGACCGGTACGCCGTGGACGTGGGTGCCGGGGTCCCAGTCGTACGCGCGCCGCACGTCGACGAGGCCCGCCCAGTCGTGCCCGATCGGGGTGTCCGGGGCGTACTTCATGTCCAGGTAGGCGTGGTTGCCGGGGGAGAGGATCAGCCGGGCGCCACGGCGTACCGCGTCGGCTGTCCCGGGGTCGTCGCCGTTCGTGCCCCACCACTGGAGGACGCGCCCGTCGACGTGTGCGGCCGGGGCGAGCTGGTGCCAGCCGACGACCGTCTTCCCGGTGGCCGCGACCAGGGCCTGGGCCCGCTCGACGAAGGCGCGGTAGCGCTCCGCCGGCACCTTGAACGCCTCGTCGCCGCCGAGGTGCAGCCACGGACCGGGGGTCAGCGCGGCCAGCTCGCCGAACACGTCGGCGACGAAGGCGTACGTCCGCTCGTCGGTGGGGTCGACGTAGCTGAACCCGACGTCGGTGCCGGTGTACGGCGGTGGCGCGGTCTTGCCCGGGGCCAGTTCGGGGTACGCGACGAGCGCCGCGTTGGTGTGCCCCGGCAGGTCGATCTCGGGCACCACTGTCACGTGCCGGCGGGCGGCGTACGCGACGATCCGCCGGTAGTCGTCAGGGGTGTACCAGCCGCCGGGGCCGCCGCCGACGCCGGTGACGCCGCCGACCTCGGCGAGTCGGGGCCAGGAGTCGACGGCGATCCGCCAGCCCTGGTCGTCGGTGAGGTGCAGGTGCAGGTGGTTGAGCTTGTACCGGGCCAGGTGGTCGACCACGCGCAGCACGTCGTCCACGCCGAAGAAGTGCCGGGCGACGTCGAGCATCGCGCCCCGGTAGGCGAAGCGTGGCCGGTCGACGATGGTGCCGCCGGGCACCGCCCAGCGCTCGGCGACCGGGGTGGCGCTCTCGATCGCCGCCGGCAGGAGCTGCCGCAGCGTCTGCGCGCCGTGGAACAGCCCGGCCGGCGTGTCGGCCGTGATCCGGACGCCGGTGGCGGTGACGTCGAGGCGGTAGCCCTCGTCCCCGAGCGCCACGTCGCCGCCGGCCGCGCCGGCGGCGCTCGTGCGGTCGGTCGGCGGGGCGGGGGCCGGTGAGCCCGCGGGCGGGGCGGCGATCGACGACAGGGTGAGCGTCAGCGGGCCGTCCGGCCCCGGGCCGGCCGAGTCGGTCACCGGGAGCGGGAAGCCGGTGGCCGGGCGCAGCCAGTCGGCGAGCTGCCCGGCCACGTCCCGGGCGGCGGCGCTGACCCGGATCGCCGCGTCCGGCGACAGCGTGAAGTCGCCGGCCGGGTCGGGTCGCACCTGCTCGGGCGCCGGCACCACGTCGTGGAGGCGGGCCGGTGCGGGCGGGGCGAGCTGCCCGGTGGCCCGATCGGCGGCGATGCGGGCCAGCTCGGCGGCGGTGGCCGGCGCGGCGGGCAAATCGACGCCGGGCGACGGCGCGTCGGCGGGCAGGGGGCGTGGCTGCGGCCCGGTCTCGGGGGCGGTGGGGTTGGTCGGCACGGCGACGGCTCCGGGGGTGTATTCGTGCGGGATATGGCAAAGGTCAGGTTCGGCGATATCCAGTGCCGTCAAGGGTACGAGGGGAATCCGGAATTGCGTGATCCTGCGCGTGGAAGCGTTCCCAAAAACCGGTACGGACGTGGGCAGTGGTGACTCTTGTGCCGATCGTCACCGAACGGTCCCAGGTCCTGCGAAGTTCGCTTAACCTTCGCCCACCGATCGCTGACGAGCCGGGATTGCCGGTGGTGGCTCCCGGGGTATGTCCGAACTGAACCTTCGTTAAGTGTCAATGGCGCGCGTGGGAGGCTCTGGTGGCAACGCAGGAAACGGTCGAGCACAAGTACGTCTACGATTTCGCCGAGGGCAACAAGGACCTCAAGGACCTGCTCGGTGGCAAGGGCGCCAACCTGGCCGAGATGACCAACCTCGGCCTGCCCGTCCCACCCGGCTTCACCATCACCACCGAGGCATGCCAGGCGTACCTGACGACCGGGCGCGAGCCGGACGGGCTGGCCGGCCAGATCGAGGCGCACCTGGAGTCCCTGGAACGCGAGATGGGCCGCCGCCTCGGCGACCCGGGCGACCCGCTGCTGGTCTCGGTACGCTCCGGCGCCAAGTTCTCCATGCCCGGCATGATGGAGACCGTCCTCAACGTCGGCCTCAACGACCGCAGCGTCATCGGGCTGAGCAAGCAGGCCGGCCAGAACGACCGGTTCGCCTGGGACTCCTACCGCCGGCTGATCCAGATGTTCGGCAAGACCGTCTGCGAGGTGCCGGGCGAGGAGTTCGAGCACGCGCTGGACGAGGCCAAGCACGCCAAGGGCACGCGGAACGACCTCGACCTGGACGCCGACGACCTGCGTGGACTGGTCGACGCGTACAAGAAGATCTTCGCCAAGCACACCGGGCGGGAGTTCCCGCAGGAGCCGCGCGAGCAGCTCGACCTGGCCATCCGGGCGGTCTTCGACTCGTGGAACGCGGAGCGGGCCATCCTCTACCGCCGGCAGGAGCGCATCCCGGCCGACCTGGGCACCGCGGTCAACGTGGTGAGCATGGTGTTCGGCAACCTCGGCCCCGACTCCGGCACCGGCGTCGCGTTCACCCGCGACCCGGGCAGCGGCGCGCAGGGCATCTACGGCGACTACCTGGCCAACGCCCAGGGCGAGGACGTGGTGGCCGGCATCCGCAACACCGTGCCGTTGCAGGAGCTGGAGCAGCTCGACAAGCGCTCCTACGACGAGCTGCTCGGCATCATGGCCCGGCTGGAGGAGCACTACAAGGACCTCTGCGACATCGAGTTCACCATCGAGCGCGGCAAGCTCTGGATGCTCCAGACCCGGGTCGGCAAGCGCACCGCCGCCGCCGCGTTCGTCATCGCCGGGCAGCTCGTCGACGAGGGCCTGATCGACCTGGACGAGGCGCTGCACCGGGTCAACGGCGCGCAGCTCGCCCAGTTGATGTTCCCGCGCTTCCAGCTCGACCACGACGTCCCGCCGGTCGCCAAGGGCATCGGCGCGTCCCCGGGCGCCGCCTCCGGCAAGGTGGTCTTCACCTCGGCCCGCGCGGTCGAGCTGGCCGCCGAGGGGGAGTCGGTGATCCTGGTCCGCCGGGAGACCAACCCGGACGACCTCAACGGCATGATCGCCGCCAAGGGCATCCTCACCTCGCGCGGCGGCAAGACCAGCCACGCCGCGGTGGTGGCCCGGGGCATGGGCAAGACCTGTGTCTCCGGCGCCGACGAGCTGGAGGTGAACGTCCCGGCGAAGAAGTTCACCGTCGGCGGGCACACCGTCGGCGAGGGCGACGTGGTCTCGATCGACGGCACCACCGGCAAGGTCTATCTCGGCGAGGTGCCGGTCATGCCGTCCGAGGTGGTGCAGTACTTCGAAGGCAGCCTCGACCCGGAGCACATCGACAACCCGCTGGTCCGCGCCGTACACCGGATCATGACGCACGCCGACGCGGCGCGGCGGCTGCGCGTGCGGACGAACGCCGACACCGGCGCGGACGCGGCGCGGGCCCGGCGCTTCGGCGCCGAGGGCATCGGCCTGTGCCGCACCGAGCACATGTTCCTCGGCGACCGTCGGGAGCTGGTCGAGCGGCTCATCCTCGCCGCCGGCGAGCGGGAGCGGGAGGACGCGCTCGCCGCGCTGCTGCCGCTCCAGCGGGCCGACTTCGTGGAGATCTTCCGGGAGATGGACGGCCTGCCGGTCACGGTGCGGCTGATCGACCCGCCGCTGCACGAGTTCCTGCCCCCGCTGGAGCAGCTCGCGGTCAACGTCGCGGTCGCCCAGGAGCGCGGCGAGGACGTGGCCAAGGAGGAGGCGCTGCTCTCCGCCGTCCGGCGGATGCACGAGGAGAACCCGATGCTGGGCCTGCGCGGCGTCCGGCTCGGCCTGGTCATCCCGGGCCTGTTCGCGATGCAGGTCCGTGCGATCGCGGAGGCCGCCGTCGCGGTCACCCGCGACGGCGGCACGGCCTGTCCGGAGATCATGGTGCCGCTGGTCGGCGCCGTCCAGGAGCTGGAGACGGTACGCGCGGAGGCCGAGAAGATCATCGCTGAGGTGGTCGGCGACAGCGGCGTCGAGGTGCTGATCGGCACCATGATCGAGGTGCCCCGGGCGGCGCTGACCGCCGGACAGATCGCCGAGGCGGCCGAGTTCTTCTCCTTCGGCACCAACGACCTGACGCAGATGGCCTGGGGCTTCTCCCGCGACGACGTGGAGGGTGCGTTCTTCTGGCGCTACCTGGAGCTGGGCATCTTCGGCATCTCCCCGTTCGAGTCGATCGACGCCGACGGCGTCGGCCGGCTGGTCCGGATCGCCGCCGAGGAGGGCCGGGCGGCCCGGCCCGGGCTGAAGCTCGGCGTCTGCGGCGAGCACGGCGGCGACCCGGACTCGGTGCACTTCTTCCACGAGGTGGGACTGGACTACGTCTCCTGCTCGCCGTTCCGGGTGCCGGTGGCCCGGTTGGAGGCCGGCCGCGCGGCCGTCAGCACCACCGGTTCCGACTCCCGCTGAGCACTCCCCGGGCGGGCCCGCCGGTGACCACCGGCGGCCCCGCCCGGCGCGCCTTTCCGGCCACCCGGGCGTAACCTGAGCTTCCGCCACGTGTCGACAGGAGGGGTGGCCGCATGACCGCCGTCTGGGAGAACCTGACCGTCGACGCCCGGGATCCGTCCCGGCTCGCCCGCTGGTGGGCCGAGGCGCTCGGCTACCAGGTGATCGCCGACAAGCCGGACGAGGTGGAGATCCGCCGCACGCCCGACACGCTCCCCGGCCTTGTCTTCGTCCCGGTCTCCGGGCCGAAGCAGGGAAAGAACCGGCTGCACGTCGACCTGCGCCCGACCGACCTGGAGGCCGAGGTGGAACGGCTCGTCGACATGGGCGCGCGGCACGTCGACGTCGGGCAGGGCGAGGCGGGGTGGACGGTGCTCGCCGATCCGGAGGGCAACGAGTTCTGCGTTCTCCCACCGCGTTGACCGACGACGCGGCGCGGCTGGTCGCCGAGGCGCCGAAGGACACCGGGTACGGTCGGTCGCCGTTCGAGCGGGACCGGGCCCGGGTGCTGCACTGCGCGGCGTTCCGCCGGCTCGCCGCGAAGACCCAGGTGCACGCCGCCGGCACCGACGACTTCCTGCGTACCCGGCTGACCCACTCGCTGGAGGTGGCGCAGATCGCCCGCGAGATGGGCGCCCGGCTCGGCTGCGACCCGGACGTGGTGGACACCGCCGGGCTGGCCCACGACCTGGGGCACCCGCCGTTCGGGCACAACGGCGAGGACGCGCTCGACGCGCTGGCCGCCGGCTGCGGCGGCTTCGAGGGCAACGCGCAGACGCTGCGGGTGCTCACCCGGCTGGAGGCGAAGGTGCTCACCCCGGACGGGCGGTCCGCCGGGCTGAACCTGACCCGGGCCGCGCTCGACGCGGTCGGCAAGTACCCGTGGCCGCGCCGCCCCGGCCAGCGCAAGTTCGGCCTGTACGCCGACGACCGCCCGGTCTTCGACTGGCTGCGCGCCGGCGCCCCGCCCGGCGACCGGCGCTGCCTGGAGGCCCAGGTGATGGACTGGGCCGACGACGTGGCGTACTCGGTGCACGACGTCGAGGACGGCATCCACGGCGGCTACGTCGACCTGCGCCCGCTGCTGGCCGAGGAGGACGAGCGGCGGGCGCTCTGCGCCGACGTGGCGGCGGCATACTCCGGCGAGGCCCCGGAGGACCTGGGCGGGGTGCTGGCCGAGTTGCTCGCCGATCCGGTGCTCGCCCCGCTCGCCGCGTACGACGGCAGCCACCGGGCGCTCGCCGCGTTGAAGGCCACCACCAGCGTGCTCACCGGCCGGTTCGTGTCGAGCGTGGTGGCCGCCACCGAGGCGCGCCACGGTCCCGGCCCGCACCGCCGCTACGCGGCCGACCTGGTGGTGCCGCGCCGGATCCGGGCGCAGTGTGCGCTGCTCAAGGGCATCGCGTTGCGGTACGTGATGCGTCGGCCGGGCGCCAGTGGCCGCTACGACCGGCAGCGGGAACTCCTCGCCGAGCTGGTCGCCGTGTTGCTCGACCGGGCGCCGGACGCGCTCGACGAGGTCTTCGCGCCGCTCTGGCGGGACGCCCCGGACGACGCCGCGCGGCTGCGTGTGGTGATCGACCAGGTCGCCTCGCTCACCGATCCGGCCGCGCTGGCCTGGCACGCCCGGTTGGTGTCGGCGAGCTGACCGCCCGCCCGGCCCGGCGGGCAGGTGAGGGTAGCCTCAGTTGCATGACGGATCGCCCGAAGACGCTCACCGCCGCCACGGTCGTCCGGACCGCGCGGCCCACCCCGCACCTGATCCGGCTCGTGCTCGGCGGCGACGAGCTGACCGGCCTGCCGGTGGGCGCGTACACCGACCACTACGTGAAGTTCGTCTTCCCGCCGGCCGGGGTGACCTACCCGCACCCCGCCGACCTGGCCACCATCAAACGTGATTTCCCGGCGGCGCAGTGGCCGCGGCTGCGGGCCTACACGGTGCGGGCCTGGGACGCGGCGGCCGGCGAGCTGACCGTCGACGTGGTCCACCACGGCGAAGAAGGGCTGGCCGGGCCGTGGGCGGCGGCGCTGCGCCCCGGCGACCGGGTGCTGTTCACCGGGCCGGGCGGCGCGTACGCGCCGGACCCGACCGCCGACTGGCACCTGCTGGCCGGCGACGAGAGCGCGCTGCCGGCGATCGCCGCCGCGCTGGAGCGACTGCCGGCCGGCGCGCCGGCCCGGGTCTTCGTCGAGGTCGAGGGGCCGGCCGACGAGCTGCCGTTGGCCAGCGACGGCGCGGTGGAACTGCGGTGGCTGCACCGGGCCGGGCGTCCGGTCGGCGCGGCACTGGTCGAGGCGGTCCGGGCGTTGGAGTTCCCGCCCGGCCGGGTGCACGTGTTCGTGCACGGCGAGGCCGGCGCGGTCAAGGAGCTGCGCCGGCTGCTGCGGGTCGAGCGCGGCGTGCCCCGGGCCGACCTGTCCATCTCCGGCTACTGGCGCCTGGGCCTGGACGACGAGGGTTGGCGCGCCACCAAGCGCACCTGGAACGCCGAAGCCGAGGCCGAGGAACCCACCCCCACCCCCGCGAGTGAGTGGGTATCCCTCGGAATGTAGTAGGAGTGCTACATTCCGAGGCATGACTGCGGTCGAACTCCCGGGGGCGGTCGCGGCCCCCCGGCCTCCCGACGAGGATCTGGTCCTCGACGTCCGCGACCTGCGCATGCGTTACGGCGCCGTCGACGTGCTGCACGGCGTCGACCTCACCGCCCGGCGCGGCGAGGTGGTCGCGCTGCTCGGGCCCAACGGCGCCGGCAAGACCACCACCATCGAGATCCTGGAGGGCTTCCGGCTGCCCTCCGCCGGCACGGTCCGGGTGCTCGGCGTCGACCCGGCCCGCGGCGACGAGCGCTGGCGCGCCCGGCTCGGCGTGGTGCTCCAGTCCTGGCGCGACCACGGCAAGTGGCGGGTCCGGGAACTGCTCACCCACCTCGGCGACTTCTACGCGCCGTACGCGACCGACCGGACGCCGCGGCCCTGGCCGGTCGACGACCTGCTGGCCACCGTCGGGCTGACCGGGCACGCCGACACCCGGGTGGCCCGGCTCTCCGGCGGGCAGCGCCGCCGGCTCGACGTGGCGGTCGGCATCGTCGGCCGGCCGGAGCTGCTGTTCCTGGACGAGCCGACGGTCGGCTTCGACCCGGCGGCCCGGCGCGAGTTCCACGAGCTGGTGCACCGCCTCACCGACCTCGACGAGACCACCATCGTGCTGACCACGCACGACCTGGCCGAGGCGGAGAAGCTGGCCGACCGCATCCTCATCCTGGCCGGCGGCCGGATCGTCGCCGAGGGGTCACCGGACCAGTTGGCCCGCCGCGTCGCCTCCGACGCCGAGGTCCGCTGGACCCGCGACGGCGAGCGGTACGTGCACGCCACCGCCGACGCCACCGCGTTCCTGCGCGACCTGCTCCGCGAGCACGGCGACCGGGTCCGGGAGCTGGAGGTGCGCCGGGCCAGCCTGGAGGACGCGTACCTGGCGTTGGTGCACGAGGAGGAGACCGGCATCCGCACCGGCCGGGCCGAGCGGGCGTGGCAGCAGGAGGCGACGCGATGACCCCGACCACCACCGCGCTCCGGGCCGGGCTGCGGCGCGGCCTGATCGAGCTGCGCGCCACGTTCACCAACGGCCAGGACCTGTGGAACTACTTCTTCCCCACGGCGGTGCTGCTGGTCGCCATGTTCTTCATGCGCGGCTCGACCGTGCCCGGCACCGACTTCTCGCTCGGCGCCCGGACGCTGCCCAGCGCGCTCGGCATGGGCCTGCTCTTCGGCGGCCTGCTCGGGCTGGCCCAGCAGCTCATCGTCGACCGGGAGGACGGCACGTTGCTGCGGGCCAAGGCGATCCCCAACGGCATGCTCGGCTACCTGGTCGGCAAGCTGGTGCTGATCTCGGCGATCTCGCTGATCGGCGTGGTCATCCAGCTCGTGCCCGGTCTGTTCTTCCTGGATGGGCTGCGGCTCGGCGACCCCGGCGCCTGGCTCACCCTGGCCTGGGTGGTGCCGCTCGGGCTGGTCGCGACGCTGCCGCTGGGCGCGGTGATCGGCTCGGTGATCGAGAATCCGCGCAACATGGGCCTGGTGGTGCTGCCGATCTTCGGCCTGATCGCGCTCTCCGGCATCTTCTACCCGATCAACGGCCTGCCCGGTTGGCTCCAGGGCGTCGCGCAGGTCTTCCCGCTCTACTGGCTAGGCTTGGGCATGCGCTCGGCGCTGCTCCCGGCCGACCTGGCGGCGGTCGAGCTGGGCGGCTCCTGGCGGCACCTGGAGACGCTGGGCGTGCTCGGCGCCTGGGCGGTGCTCGGGCTGGTGCTGGCCCCGGTGGTGCTGCGCCGGATGGCCCGCCGGGAGTCCGGCTCGCGGGTCGCGGCCCGGCGGGAGCGGGCCATGCAGCGGGTCGGATGAGAGGGCGGCGATGAGCGAGACCGTGCACAACCGGATCGCGGTGCTGCGCGCCGAACGGGGCGTCTCCCGCCGGCAGCTCGCCGACGCGCTCGGGGTGCACTACCAGACCGTCGGCTACCTGGAACGCGGTGAGTTCCGGCCCAGCCTGCACCTGGCACTGCGCATCGCCGCGTACTTCGAGGTGCCGGTCGAGGTGGTCTTCTCCATCGAACCGTTCCCCCGGATCGGCGACGCCGCGGCCGGGGCCGGCCGCTCGGCGTGAGGCCGGCGGGACGGGCGGCGTCCGCCACACGTCCGTCCCCCCGGCCGCCGGATCGTCGGTCCGGCAGGGCAGGATGTACGCCGAGGAGGTGGCGGTCATGGCGGGGCGGATCCGGGACGAGGACATCGCGCTGGTCCGCGAGCGCACCTCCATCGCGGACGTCATCTCCGAGGTGGTGACGCTCAAGTCGGCCGGGGGCGGCAACCTCAAGGGGCTCTGCCCGTTCCACGACGAGAAGAGCCCCTCGTTCAACGTGTCGCCCGCCCGCAACGTGTTCTACTGCTTCGGCTGCGGGGTCGGCGGCGACGCGATCAAGTTCCTGATGGACGCCGAGCATCTCGGCTTCATCGAGTCGGTGGAGAGCCTCGCCGCCCGCGCCGGCATCCAGCTTCGCTACGTCGAGGACGACCGGTCCACCCCGCGCGCCCGGCCGCAGCAGGGGCAGCGGCAGCGCCTGGTGGCCGCGCACGCCGCCGCCGTCGAGTTCTACCGGGCCCAGCTCACCACCGCCGGCGCCCGCCCGGCCCGGGAGTTCCTGGCCCGGCGGGGCTTCGACCGGGCCGCCGCCGAGCGCTACGGCTGCGGCTTCGCCCCCGACGGGTGGGACCTGCTCACCAGGCACCTGCGCCAACAGGGTTTCAGCCACGACGAGCTGGTCACCGGCGGCCTGTCCCGCCCGGCCCGGTCCGGCTCGCTGATCGACAGGTTCCGCCGTCGCCTGATGTGGCCGATCCGCGACATCACCGGTGACGTGATCGGCTTCGGCGCCCGCAAGCTGTTCGACGACGACGACGGCCCGAAATACCTCAACACCCCCGAGACGCCGATCTACAAGAAGTCGCACGTCCTCTACGGCATCGACCAGGCCAAACGGGAGATCGCCAAGCAGGGCAAGGTGGTGGTGGTCGAGGGCTACACCGACGTGATGGCCTGCCACCTCGCCGACGTCCCGACCGCGGTGGCGACGTGCGGCACGGCGTTCGGCGGCGACCACATCTCGGTGCTGCGCCGGGTGCTCTTCGACAGCGACGAGCGGGCCGGGGAGATCATCTTCACGTTCGACGGCGACGCCGCCGGCCAGAAGGCCGCGTTGCGCGCGTTCGAGGACGACCAACGCTTCGTCGGGCGGACGTTCATCGCGGTCAGCCCGGACAACATGGACCCGTGCGACCTGCGGCTGGCCAAGGGCGACTTGGCCGTGCGCGACCTGGTGGCCCGCCGCGAGCCGCTCGTCGACTTCGCGCTCCGGCACGTCATCAACCGGTTCGACCTCGACACCGTCGACGGCCGGGTCGAGGCGATGCGCCGCGCCGCGCCGCTGGTCGCGAAAATCAAGGACCGGGAGAAGCGCCCGGAGTACGTCCGCAAGCTCGCCGGCGACCTCGGCATGGAGATCGAGCCGGTGCAGCGCGCCGTGCTGACCGCCGGCAACGGGCAGCCGGCCAACGGTCGGCCCGCGCCGACCCGCCCCGGCCCCGCCACGCCCGCCGTGGACAGTCCCCGTTCCATGGTGGAGCGGGAGGCGCTGAAGCTGGCGTTGCAGGAGCCGGTGCTGGCCGGCCCGATGTTCGACGCGGTCGAGGCAGGCGACTACCAGCATCCGGTGCACGCCGCGGTGCGCGTCGCCGTCGCCGAGGCCGGCGGTGCGGCCGGCGCCACCGGCGGTGCGGTCTGGATCGAGCGGGTCCGCGACGCCTGCGCCGGCCTGGCCGCCCAGGCCCTGGTGGGGGAGTTGGCGGTGGAGCCGTTGCGCATCGACGGCGAGCCCGACCCGAGGTACGTCTCGGTGACGATGGCCCGGTTGCAGTGGAGTTCGGTCACCGGCCGGATCCGCGACCTCAAGTCGAAGATCCAGCGGGTCAACCCGGTGAGCAACAAGGACGAATACTTCGCCCTGTTCGGGGAGCTGCTCTCGCTCGAACAACACGCGCGGGCCCTGCGCGAGCAGGCCGCCGGAGGACTGTGATGGGACTCTTCCGCCGCCGCTCGAAGCTGCCGTCGGCCGACCGTCCGCCGCTCGCCGCCGACGAGCGGGTGCTCGCCTGGGCCGCCGCCGGCAACGGCGAGGGCGACGGCGTGCTGGTCGCCAGCAACCGGGGGCTCTGGCTGCCGGGCCGGGGTGAGCGCCTCGGCTGGCACGACGTCCTCAAGGCGGTCTGGTCCGGCCGGGAACTCACCGTCACGCCGGCCGAGCCGGTCACCGAGCGGGACGACTACCTGGTGGTCGCCGACGCCCCGGCCGAGACGTATCTGCTGCTCGATCCCGGGGAGCTGCCGTACCAGGTGCGGACCCGGGTCACCGGTTCGGTGGCGTACACCGCGCACCACCCGGTGCCCGGCGGCGCGGGCCGGATCGCGGCCCGGCGGGTGTCCGGCGTGGACGGTCTGACCTGGACGGTCCGCTACGACCCGGGAACGCCGGCCGACGACGAGGCGGTGGTCGCCGAGACCGGCCGTCTGGTGGCCGAGGCCCGCGCCGCCACCACGCCCGCCGACGTCTGACCGCAGCCGGCGCGGGTCCGGGTGGATGGGCCTGAGCCTCTCGCGGGTGTCACGCGGGGATGGCCCGGAGCGCGACGTGAGTGTCCAGCAGCGGTTTCATGCGCCGATGCCGAAGTCGTCGGCGATCTCGGCGTTGGTCCGTGGTGAGTCCCAGTCACCGGAGAGGTCCAGTCGGCCGGCGAGGGAGCCGACTGCGGTGCGACTGACCCGCCGGACCAGCGGTATGGCCTTGGCCGCCGGGGTGTCCGTCCGACCGATGACGATTTCCTCGCCGTGTTCCGACCGTTCGATGATGCGCGCCAGTGGGTTACCTCATTCGTAGTGGTAACGGCACTGCGCGATCTGCACGGTGTCGTCCGTGATCCGGTACACGAGGCGGTGTTCCTGATCGATGCGCCTCGACCAGAAGCCGGCCCAGTTGCCGCGAAGCTGCTCCGGTTTGCCGATGCCCTGATGGCCGTTGCGTCGAATATCCTCGATCAAGCTGTTCACTCGTTTGAGCATCTGGCGATCTCGTTGCCAGGTCAGATAATCCTCCCAGCCTCGACCGGCGAACTGGACCTTCACGCTGCCGACGCCTCGCCTGAACTGGCGTCGGGGTCGATCAGATCGTGCATCTCCCCACCCCCGTTGCGCAGCTCTTCGACGGCTTCATTCAGGCGGCGCGCGTTCGCAGGGCTGGCCATCAGGTAGGCCGTCTCCTTCAACGACTCGTACTCACGCAGCGAGATGATGACCGCGGCCTCCCGGCCGGAGCGGGTGACCACCACTTCCTCGGCGTCGTCCACGACATGGTCGAGCATCTTGGCCAGGTTCTGTCGGACTTCTGAGTAGGGCACGGTCCGCATGCTGCCTCCCAACGTTACGTACAATAAATTGTACAAGCTCGCGAGCATGCTTGTCGGACGGTCCACCGCCTGGTGTTACACCATCGCTCAGGCCCAGGAGCGACGCGGAGGCGGTGGGAGCCGATCACCGGCAAAACCGCTCGTCGGGGTTCCACGCCGGCTGTTAGCGTCGCGGGATGTTCGCCACCGACCGGGTCCGGCTGCGCCCACCCACACCCGACGACGCGCCGAGCATGTTCCGGCTGCACGGTGACCCCGAGCTGCACCTGCTCACGGACGACGAGCCGTTCCTGCCGCGCCACGTCGGGCAGGAACGGGCCCGCCTGGAGAAGCAGGTCACCGAGCCGCCGGACAGCCGCACCTGGGTGTCGTTCCTGGCTGAGACCGTGGCCGACGGCACGTTCCTCGGCGGGTGCACGCTGTGGGGGATCAGCGCGTTCGAGCGGTTCGCCCACCTCGGTATCTCGCTGGTGCCCGAGGCACGTGGCCAGGGCTACGGGACCGAGGTGATCCGGCTGCTCTGCCGGTACGGCTTCCGCAGCCGGAACCTCCGCCGCCTGGAGTTGGAGACGCTGGCCGGCAACACCGCCATGCGGCGGACCGCCGAGGCGTGCGGTTTCGTCCACGAGGGCACCCAGCGGGAGCGCGCGTACGACGGCGACGGCTTCGCTGACTTGGTGATCTACGGCCTGCTGCGGCGCGACTGGACGCCCTGACATTCGTGCGTGCCGGCGGTTCACGGCTCGTCGGCGACGCTCTCCTGCCAGGGATCCGTGACCTCGATGCCGGTATCAGCGAAGTCTTTGGTGTTTCGCGTGGCGAGCGTGGCGACCTGGGTGCGGCAGATGGCGGCGATCTGGGCGTCGAACCCGTCGATGGGGCGGCCGAGCATTTCCCGGCCGGCCACCACGTCGGCATAGGCGCCGGCCGCCGCGAGGTCGAAGGGCAGCACCTGGCGGGGGAATGCGGCGAAGATCTCGTTGGCGGACTGGTGCAGTGATTCCCGGCGCTGGCCCTGTGGCAACCGAGCGATGCCGAAGCGGATCTCGGCGACGGTGACCGCGGTGGTGTAGAGGCCGGCACTGGAGCTGCGGCGGAGCCACGCGAGGACCGCTGGCGCGGGCTCGGCCCGCATCAGCTCGGAGACGACGTTGGTGTCGAGAACGATCATCACTCGGGCAGGCTCGCCGGGCGAGGCGCAGTGGAACGGGCCGGTAGGTCGAGCTCGACGCCGCCGAGTCTGGCGAATCGGTCGGCGAGTGCGCTGAACAGATCGGTCCCCGGTGCGTCCTCGGCGACGGCCGCGGTGAGGATGTCCCGGATCTCGGATTCCATGGATTTGCCATGTTGCGCGGCGCGAATGCGCAACTTCTCCCGCACCACGTCGTCGAGATCTCTGATGCTGAGGGCTGCCATCGAATTTCCTCCGACCCGGGCGACTGAGAGCAATGCTAGCACCATCTGCCCGGGTCGGCGGGCCCGGGCCCAGCCGACAAAGCGCTGCCACAGGCCCTGAGCGGCGGTGCCGTCCCGGTCGGCAAAAAGATCGGCGGTGGCCTCGCACAGCAGCGTGCCGAGATGCACCAGCAGCCCGAGCCGGTCCTCCTCCGGCGCGACTGGACGCCTTGACATCCTTACGTGCTGGCCGCTCAGGGTTCTTCGGTGGCGGTTCCCGCAGCCGATCTCGGCGACGGTGACGGCTGACCCTCGTCGTCGGTGCGGACGACGGAGATGCACCGCTGCTCGTACGGGCTTGCCGGTCGGCACTGCCGTGCCGGTCGAACCGAACTCGACGATCACGCGGCTCGGGTCGAGCGTCTCGTGGAACACCAGGTCGACGAACTCCACGTGGAAGGTCTCGGGGAAGTTGCGCATGTGCGCGACCAGCGCGTCCCGACCCGTCACCCGGTTCGGCATGCCCGCCGCGCAGAGGTGGGGGTCACGCGGGCGCGGCCCGCGTCGCTCCGTCGTCCCACGTCTCGGCCAGGTGGTTTTGGATCTCCCGGTGCGGGAACCGCAGCGCGCTGCCGTTGGCCTCCAGAAGGAGACGCTCCCGCGCCCAGTCGAGGAAACCGAGATAGTCCCCGGGGCCCCTTCCGGTACGACGGAGTTCGGCGAAGAGCCGGGCGTACTGCCGGGCGGGGACGCCGCCGCAGATGTCCCAGCACGCGAGCATGAGAAAGACCGCCATCAGTGCCACGGCGACCAGGCCGTGCGTCACGCTCTGCGCGCCGAGCGCCACCGGGACGCCCAGGGCGAGCGCGAGCGGTAGGCCGACCAGCAGCGCGCCCCGACGGGCCCTGCGTCGCGACCAGCGCAGTCGCATTCCGGGTGGCAGGCCGGCCTGGTCCGGCGCGCTGGTCGGCGTGATGGCATAGGAGAGCATCGCCACCGGCGTGCTGAGCAGCATGTAGGCCACGATGCGGAGCACCCCGTTGTCCGCCGCGCTGGCCGCGACCAGCGCGCCCAACGTGACGAATGGCACCACCACCAGCGCGGGGAAGGCCCAGGACCAGCGGAGCCGCCACACCAGCCGGATCGGCTCGGTCGTCGACGAGTGGTGGATGTGCGCGTTCGTCACCGCAGCCATGCTCGCCGTCATGTAGCTCAGCGTCACCGCCGCGATCTCGATGGCCCCACCCTTGACCACCAGGAGATAACCGGCCCCCGCGTAAAGGGCGAAGATCGCCGGATCCCGCGCCGGTGGCTTGATCTTCGCCACCTCGCTGACGTCCCGGATCCACTCGACCGGCAGGCGGTCCACGTAGAACTCCGTCTGATCGTGGCGGGCCATCCACGTCGCCAGCCAGGCCAGCCACCGGTGCGCGTCGTCGGGAGGGTAGCCGTCCCGGCGGCCCCCGCGCCGGCGCAGCAGGGTGTCCACGTAGACCGCCATGAGGTGCTGGCGGCGTTCCCTCAGCGTCCCCTCGCTGACCAGGTCGGCGTGCGCGTCAACGGCGGAGACCCGGGCCACGATCCCCAGCATGATGACCGACCGCATCATCGACCACCACTTCCGGTCGGTGGCCGGCACGTCCCGCACCGAGAGGGCGGCGGGCGTGCCCAGCCCGGTCAGGAACTCCTGGACCCGCTCCCGCGAGGGGCGAAGGACCTCGACGGCGTAGGTGATGCCGGTCGGCGTGATGAGCCTGTCGAAGTCCTCCGTGCGGCAGGCGATGGCCAGCGGGCAGGCTCCGGCGGCCAGGAACGCGTCGATCTCGTGCAGCGCTCGCTTGCGGCGGCGCGCGGTCGGGATCTCGTCGAGGCCGTCCAGGAGCACGGCCAGCGCGCGATTTTCGATCAGTTCACGCGCCAGATCCGGGCCGACGCCGGGGTAGGTGTCGACGATCGCCTCGGCCAGCCACTGCGCGAACGACCGCCGCTCGTCGGTCCAGGAGGTCAGGTTCACCAGCACGGGAACGTACGGGGTGGTGTCCGCCGGGGTCACCCGTTCGCACAGGTCGAGGCAGAGCCGGGCGAGCAGGGTGCTCTTACCGCTGCCGCCCTGGCCGAGCAGGAGAAGCGCCTGCCCGGTGTCGTCGAAGACCTGCACGAGGGGTTCCTCATGCACCTTCGGCCTGCCCGCCTCGCCGATCGCCGCGTCCGGTAGCGCGTCGGGGTGCCGGACCAGGTCGGGCCGCGCCTCGGTGGCGAGGGCCAGCCGGGGGACCGAACCCAGCGCCCGGTCAAGGGCGGAGCGCATGGCGGCGCTCACCCGGGCGAGCGCCTGTCGACGTTCCTTCGTCCGCCGCTCGGGGGAGCGTCTCTCCTGCGCCGTCTGATGCCGCAACTGCAGGCCGGTGACCAGGAGCACCAGCACGGCCGAGCCGAGGAAGACGCCGATCACCAACGCTCTGGGCAGACCCAGTTCGGCGACGTATTCGCTCACCAGGTTGGTGGAGACCCCGACGAGGATGAGCAGGATGGCGCTCGCCATCCCGAGTGTCAGCACCAAGCGGTGGCCTTGCGGCCCACGACCGTACGACGAGAATCGGCGTCTCATCATCCCCCGCGACTATCTCGGCGGCTGCTGACGAGCAGCATATCGAAGAGTGTGTCCGTTCAGCGGGCCCGGGCCCAGGTGATGAAGCGGTCGGCCAGGCCCTGCGGCGTGGCGCCGTCCCGACCGGCGGTCAGGTCGGCGGTCGCCTCGCACAGCAGCGTCCCGAGATAGATCAGCAGCCCGATCCGGTCCTCGCGAAACGAACCGAGCAGCGCCAGCCGGGCGGGGGAGCACGGCCACGCCGCGCCGCAGATCCGGCAGCGCCAGGACGGGCGGGCCGCCACGTGCGGACGGTACCGGGGCATCTGTGAACCTCCGTCGCGGTGGGGAGGGGGCGTCGGCGGACCTCGTCGTGCGCCGACGCCCCCGGCCTGGTTCCGCCCGCCGTCCGATCCCGTGAGCGGTTCCGCTGCGTGACAGTGTGGTGACGGGGCGGCTACGGTGGGGCGTCCGGCACGGCGACGACCAGCGCGTCCGGCGGCCGGCCCCGGGTGTGTCGAGGATGTACGGAGGCTGTCCGTGGAACTGTCGTCCATGCTGGAGCACTTCGCGGAGGAGTTACGGCTCGCCCGCGCGGCCAACGGCATGTCCCAGACGTCGTTGGCCGAGGCGCTTACCTATTCCGGCGCGCTGGTGGCCAAGGTGGAGACCTGCGAGCGCCGTCCGAGCCTGGACTTCGCCCGCCGCTGCGACACAGTGCTCGGCACCGACGGGCGCTTCGAGCGCATCCAGCGGCGGATCGGCCGGGAGGCCGTGGTGCCGTGGTTCCGCGACTGGCCCGGCATCGAGGCGGAGGCCACCGCACTGCGCTGGTTCGAGCCGCTCTGCGTGCCCGGCCTGCTCCAGACCGAGGGCTATGCCCGCGCGCTGCTCTCAGGCGACGGGCTGTTCGCGCCGGACGAGGTGGAGCAGCAGGTGACGATGCGGCTGGACCGCCAGGCGCTGCTGACCCGTGAGCGGCCCCCGCTGCTCACGTTCGTCGTCGACGAGCACGTGCTGCGCCGCCGGGTCGGCGGGGCGGAGGTGATGCGCGAGCAGGTGCGCCACCTGGTGAAGGCCGGCACGGGGCTGCCCCGGGTGCGGATCCACGTTGTGCCGCTCACCGTCGGGGCCTACCCTGGCCTGAGTGGCCCGTTCGTGCTCGCCACCCCGCCGCACGGCGAGGACGTCGTCTATCAGGACGGGCAGCTCCACGCGCAGGTGATCGACCGAGCCGACCACGTGCGGCAGATGGTCGAGGTGTGGGAGTCGATCCGCGGCGAGGCACTGTCGCACCAGCAGTCCCTCGACTTTTTGACGGAGGTGGCGGAGACATGGACCTGAGCAGTGCCCGGTGGCGCAAGAGCAGCCGCAGCAACGGCCAGGGCGCAGCCTGCGTGGAGGTGGCGGACGGCATGATCGGCGTGGTCGCGGTGCGTGACTCCAAGGACCCGGCCGGCCCGGTGCTGGCCTTCGCGCCCGACGCCTGGCGCGCGTTCGTCGACCGGCTCCCCGCCCGCTGACCCACACCGGGGCGGTGTGACGGGGATGACCCCCGCGGGGCCGCCCCGCTCATGCGGCCCCGCCCGTTCCGGCGTACCGGCAGGTTGTCCGGGAGGTGGCTGGTTACCCGACCCGACCTCGGGGCAAGTCGTGCAGTGACGACACGACGACGAGGGAGGTGCGATGGCCAGCGACGAGTCTCCCGCCCGCGAGGGGCGCGAGCGCACCGGGCCGGTGGGGCCGGACGACGGTCCGGACAGCCCGACCGACCTGACCGGTCCGGGCTGGGTGGCGACGCTCAAGCGGACCGTCCGGGAGTTCCAGGACGACAGCCTGACCGACTGGGCCGCCGCGCTCACCTACTACGGCGTGCTCTCCATCTTCCCCGGCGTGCTGGTGCTGATCTCGGTGCTCGGCCTGCTCGGTGACCGGGCCACCAACGGCGTCCGGGACACGGTCGGTCAGGCGGTTCCGGAGGAGAACACCCGGAAGATCATCGAGACGGCGATCGACCAGGCCGGTCAGGCGGGCGGGCTGGCGAGCGTCGCGGCGGTCGTCGGTGTGATCGCCGCGTTCTGGTCGGCGTCCGGCTACGTGGCGGCCTTCATGCGCGCCTCGAACAGCATCTACGACGTGCCGGAGGGGCGGCCGATCTGGAAGACGCTGCCGATCCGGCTCGGCGTGACCGCGGTGATCGGCGTGCTGCTGCTGATCAGCGCTGTGATCGTGGTGTTCACCGGCGGGCTGGCCGAGCAGGCCGGCAACGCCATCGGGCTCGGCTCCACCGCGGTCACGGTGTGGAACATCGCCAAGTGGCCGGTGCTGTTGCTGCTGGTCAGCCTGATGTTCGCGATCCTCTACTGGGCCTCGCCCAACGCCCGGCACGGCGGCTTCCGCTGGGTCAGCCCGGGCGGGGTGCTCGCCGTGGTGCTCTGGCTGGTGGTGTCCGGCCTGTTCGCGCTCTACGTGAGCAACTTCGGCTCGTACAACAAGACGTACGGCGCGGTGGCCGGCGTGATCATCTTCCTGGTCTGGCTCTGGTTGAGCAACGTGGCCATCCTGCTCGGCGCCGAGTTCGACGCCGAGCTGGAGCGCAGTCGCGCCATCGCCGCCGGCCTCCCCGAGGACAAGGAGCCCTACGTCGAGCTGCGCGACGACCGCAAGCTGCGGAAGAAGCGCAACGCGCCCGCACCACGCTGACCTCGAACGTCGCCGCCCCGCCCGGTTCGACCGGGCGGGGCGGCGCGTTTTCATGATCCGGAAGACGCTTTTGTTCATACGGACAGAAGTTTTCGCCAAATGCGCTGAAGCTATGGACAGGCGACCCGGAAGGCTCCTACTGTGTCGGACACAACACCTCGGCATTGCGTCGATGTGAACGACTCCGATGCGGAGGTGACTGCCGGTGCGGACGGTCGATCCCCTGCACGTACGGCTCCTGCGGCTGCTCCGGGACCAGGGCGCGATCTCCCGCGCCGAGCTCGGTGACCGCCTCCAGATGCCCCGCCCGCGGCTGCTCGCCGAGTTGGAGCGGCTGGTCTCCCTCGGCTACGTGGCCGAGGCCGGGTTGGCCGCCTCCCGGGGCGGACGCCGCTCCACCCTGGTCGAGCTGAGCCCGCACCTGCGCTTCGCCTCGGTCGACCTGGGCGCCAGCTCGATCGACGTCGAGGTGGTCAACGGCCGGCTGGAGCCGGTGACCGCGTACACCGAACCGGCCGACATCCGCTCCGGCCCCAAGGTGACCCTGCAACGGGTCAACGACCTGCTGCACAAGGCCAAGGTGGACGGCGCGTACGAGCGGCTCGACGCGATCGGCATCGGCGTGCCCGGCCCGGTGAGCTTCCGCGACGGGGTGCCGGTCTCGCCGCCGATCATGCCGGGCTGGGACCGCTTCCCGGTCCGCGAGCTGCTGACCCGCGAGCACGGCTGCCCGGCCGTGGTCGACAACGACGTCAACATCATGGCGATCGGCGAGCGGCACGGCGGCGTCGCCCACTCCGTCGACGACTTCCTCTTCATCAAGATCGGCACCGGCATCGGCTGCGGCATCTACCTGCACGGCGAGGTCTACCGGGGCACCGACGGCTGCGCCGGCGACATCGGCCACATCCAGGTCGACCCGAACGGCCCGATGTGCTCCTGCGGCAACCTCGGCTGCCTGGAGGCGGTGTTCAGCGGCGCGGCGCTGGCCCGGGAGGCGACCGCCGCGGCCCGCGCCGAGGTCTCACCGGCCCTGGTCGAGCGGCTCACCGCCCGGGGCGCGGTCACCGCGCTGGACGTGGCCCAGGGCGCGATCGAGGGCGACGTCACCTGCATCCAGCTCATCCGCGACGGCGGCCGGCGGGTCGGCAGCGTGCTGGCCGGGCTGGTCAGCTTCACCAACCCGTCCATGATCGTCATCGGCGGCGGGCTCGCCCAGCTCGGCCACATCCTGCTCGCCGAGATCCGCAGCGTGGTCTACCGCCGCTCGCTGCCGCTGGCCACCGGCAACCTGCCGGTCGTCCTCTCCGAGCTGGGCCCGCGCGCCGGCGTCGCCGGCGCGGCCGTGCTCGCCAGCGACGTCGCGTTCGGGGAAGCCGCATGACCGAGCGGAGCGAGGGCCGTGAGGGCATGCCCAGCCAGCACCGCATGACCGAGCGCACCGAGCGGAGCGAGGGCCGTGAGGGCATGCCCGACCAGCACCGCATGAGGGAGGTCGAGGTGAGCACGGAGAAGGAACCACTGGTCGAGGCGCCCGCCGACGCCGTCGCGGGCGAGGTGGTGCTGCGCCTCACCGACGTGGTGAAGACGTTCCCCGGCGTACGCGCGCTGGACGGCGTGCAGTTGGAGGTGCGGGCCGGCGAGGTGCACTGCCTGCTGGGGCAGAACGGCGCCGGCAAGTCCACCCTGATCAAGGTGCTCGCCGGCGTGCACCGGCCGGACTCCGGCGAGGTGGTGTGGCGCGGCGAACCGGCCGCGTTCGCCAACCCGCAGGCCGCCATGCGCGCCGGCATCGCCACCATCTACCAGGAACTCGACCTGGTCGACGACCTGTCGGTGGCGGAGAACGCGTTCCTCGGCCACGAGCCGCGCCGGCTCGGCTTCGTCCGGCGCGGGCAGATGGCCCGGCGTACCCGGCAGATCCTGGCCCGGCTCGGCCACCCGGAGATCCCGCCCGGGCGGCTGGTGCGGCACCTGCCGGCGGCCGGTAAGCAGATCGTCAGCATGGCCCGGGCGCTGTCCCGCGAGGCCCGACTGATCATCATGGACGAGCCGAGCGCGGTGCTGGCCCACGACGAGGTGGGCAACCTCTTCCGGATCATCCGGGAACTCACCGCGCAGGGCATCGCGGTCATCTACATCTCGCACCGGATGGAGGAGATCCGCGAGATCGGCGACCGGGTGACCGTACTCAAGGACGGCCGGACCACGGCGGCGAGCCTGCCGGCGCGTGACACCCCGACCCGCGACCTGGTCGCCCGGATGACCGGGCGGACCATCGAGTACGTCTTCCCGCAGCGCCCGGCCGACGACGGGGCCGGCGCGGAGCTGCTCCGGGTGGACGGGCTGACCCGGCACGGCGAGTTCGCCGACGTCTCGCTCGGCGTACGGGCCGGGGAGATCGTCGGGATCGCCGGGCTGGTCGGTTCCGGCCGCTCCGAGCTGCTGGAGACCATCTTCGGCGCCCGCAGGGCGCACGCCGGGACGGTCCGGCTGGCCGGCAAGGCACTGCGTCCGGGCAGCGTGGGCGCGGCGGTCCGGGCCGGCATGGGCATGGCCCCCGAGGAGCGCAAGAGTCAGGCGCTGCTGCTCGGCGAGCCGATCTACCGCAACGTCACGCTCGCCACGTTCGGCCGGTACGCCCGCCTGGGCTTCACCGACGCCGGACGGGAACGGGCCGAGGCGGACCGGATCGCCGCCGCGCTGGAGCTGCGCCCCCGGGACGTCCGCCGGCCGGTGCGCACGCTGTCCGGCGGCAACCAGCAGAAGGTGGTGGTCGGCCGGTGGCTGCTCGGGGACACCCGGCTGTTGCTGCTCGACGAGCCGACCCGGGGCGTGGACGTGGGCGCCCGCGCCGAGCTGTACCAGGTGATCCGCGACCTGGCCGCCCGGGGCGTCGGGGTGCTGCTGGTCTCCAGCGAGGTGCCCGAGGTGCTGGGCCTGGCCGACCGGGTGCTGGTGATGCGGGAGGGCCGGGTGGTCCGCGAGGCCCCGGCCGGCGAACTCGACGAGAACACCGTGCTCGACCTCGTGATGGCGGGGTCCCTCATGGAAGGCGCACCGGCATGAGCGATACCCACACCACGCTCCCCGCGCAGTCGCCGCCGGTGGACCGGGCGGAGACCGCCAAGGTCGACGCCCCGGCCCGGCTCTCCTGGTGGCGCGGCGACGGCGGGGAGGGCGCGAAGCGCAACCTCGGCCTGCTGGCCACGCTTGTGGTGCTGGTGGTCATCGGCATCCTGACCCGTCCCGACCTGTATGGCGACCCGAACTGGGTGTGGGGCAACACGCTCACCATCCTCAAGCTCGCCTCGGTGGTCGGCGTGGTCACCGTCGGCATGACCTTCGTGATCATCGGCGGCGGCATCGACCTGTCGGTCGGCGCGATCGTGGCGCTGGCCGGCGTCTGGTCCACCACCGTCGCCACCCAGAGCTACGGGGCCGGCGGCATGATCTTCAGCGCGCTCACCGTCGGGCTGGCCGTCGGCGCGGTCAACGGCCTGCTCATCTCGTACGGGCGGCTGGTGCCGTTCATCGCCACGCTGGCCATGCTGGTGGCCGCCCGAGGGCTCGCGGCGGAGATCTCCGACAAGCAGACCCAGGTCTCCACCAGCTCGTTCATCAACGGCATCGCCACCACCAACGTGCTCGGCATCCCGCTGCTGGTCTACATCCTGATCGCGGTGGTGGCGGCCGGGTGGGTGCTGCTCAACCGGACCACGTTCGGCCGTCGCACGGTGGCGGTCGGCGGCAACCCGGAGGCGGCCCGGCTCGCCGGCATCAACGTACGCCGGCACACCGTGCTGCTCTACGCGCTCTCCGGCCTCTGCTGCGGCATCGCCGCGGTGATGCTGACCGCGCAGGCCACCTCCGCCCAGGCGGCGATGGCCAACCTCTACGAGCTGGACGCGATCGCCGCCGCGATCATCGGCGGCACGCTGCTCAGCGGCGGGCGGGGCACCATCATCGGCTCCCTGCTCGGGGTGATCATCTTCTCCACGATCACCAACCTGTTCGCCATCAACAACCTCTCCGCCGAGGCCCAGAACATGGTCAAGGGCGGCATCATCGTCGCCGCCGTCCTGGTCCAGCAGGTGCAGTTCCGCAGCCTGACCCAGTTCCTCGCCCGCAACCGGGCCACCACCACCTGACCCACCGCACCGCCAGGCCGCCGTCGCGCAGACGGTGGCCCGGCCCACCGCACCCGAAACCACCCCCACCACCTCATCAGGAGGCCGTCATGCCCAGTGACCTGTCACGCCGTCGGTTGCTCTTCGGCGGGGCCGCCGTCTCCGCCGGGGTGCTGCTCGCCGGCTGTACGAGCAACGAGCAGTCCCCGACCGAGGCGCAGACCAAGGCCGCCGCGACCGGCGCCGCCGCCGAACCGGGCAAGAAGGTGACCATCGGCTTCTCCGCCCCGGCCGCCGACCACGGCTGGATCGCCGCCATCACCAACAACGCCAAGGCGCAGGCCGGGGCGTACTCCGACGTGGAGCTGAAGTCGGTGGAGGCCGGCGCGGACGCGGCGGCCCAGCGGGCGGCGCTGTCCACGCTGATCTCCCAGAAGCCGGACGTCATCGTCCTGCTGCCGCACGACGGCAAGGAACTCAACGCGTTCGGCCTGGAGGCGATGAAGGCCGGCATCCCGGTGGTCAACCTGGACCGGGCGTTCCCCGACCCCAAGGCCTACCGGCTCCAGATCAAGGGCGACAACTACGGCATGGGGGTGGCCGCCGCCACCTACATCGCCGAGCAGCTCAAGGCGAAGGGAGTCAGCAACCCGGTGATCGGCGAGATCCCCGGCATCGAGTCGCTGGAGCTGACCCAGGAACGGTCCAAGGGCTTCGCCGACACGCTCGCCTCGTACGGGCTGAAGGTGGCCAACCGCCGGCCGGCCGAGTTCACCGTGGACTCCGGCCAGCAGGCCGCCACCGGCTTGTTCCAGGCGCTGCCGAAGATCGACGCGGTCTGGAACCACGACGACGACCAGGGCATCGGCGTGCTCGCCGCCGTCACCCAGGCCAACCGCAAGGAGTTCTTCATGGTCGGCGGCGCCGGCTCGAAGAAGGCCATGGAGGACATCGCCGCCGACAACACGGTGCTGAAGGCCACCGTCACCTACAGCCCGTCGATGGCCTCCTCGGCCATCTCCCTGGCCCGGCTGATCGGGCAGGGCAAGGGCATGTCCGACCTGGTGGAACTCCAGGTACCGAAGGAGATCGTGCTCTCCTCCGAGACGATCACCAAGGAGAACTCGGGCGACTACCTGAAGCTCGGGTTCTGACACACACGGGGGGGAGACCCAGCTTGTCCAGTCACGACAGCATCCTGCGGGTCGGCATGGTCGGCTACGCGTTCATGGGCGCCGCGCACTCGCAGGCGTGGCGCACCGTGAACCGCGTGTTCGACCTGCCGGCGCGGGTGCGGATGGCGCTCGTCTGCGGCCGGGACGAACCGAAGGTGGCCGAGGCCGCCGACCGGCTCGGCTGGGACGGGTACACCACCGACTGGCGGCGACTCGTCGAGTCCGACGAGATCGACGTGGTGGACATCTGCACGCCGGGGGACAGCCACGGCGAGATCGCCCTCGCCGCGTTGGCCGCGGGCAAGCACGTGCTGTGCGAGAAGCCGCTGGCCAACACCGTCGCCGAGGCGCGGGAGATGACCGCCGCCGCGGCCCGGGCCCGGGCGTCCGGGGTCCGCGCGATGTGCGGCTTCAACTACCGGCGGGTGCCCGCGGTCGCCCTGATGCGGCAGCTCGTCGCCGACGGGCGGCTCGGCGAGATCCGGCACGTCCGGGCGGTCTACCTCCAGGACTGGATCGTCGATCCGCAGTTCCCGCTGGTGTGGCGGTTGCAGAAGGACCGGGCGGGCTCCGGCGCGCTGGGCGACATCGGCGCGCACATCATCGACCTGACGCAGTACGTCACCGGGCAGCTCGTCACCGGCGTCAGCGCGCTCACCGAGACGTTCGTCAGGCAGCGACCGTTGCCGGCCGGGTCGAGCGGCCTGGCCGCGCAGGCCGACGGCAACGGCCGGGGCACCGGCGAGGTCACCGTGGACGACGCGGCGGTCTTCGTGGCCCGGCTCGACGGCGGCGCGCTCGCCACGTACGAGGCGACCCGCTTCGCCACCGGCCGCAAGAACGCGCTGCGGGTCGAGATCAACGGCTCACGCGGCAGCGTGGTGTTCGACCTGGAACGCCTCAACGAACTGGAGTTCCTGGACGCCACCCGGCCCGCCGCCGAGCAGGGGTTCAGCCGGATCCTGGTGACCGAGCCGGAGCATCCGTACCTGGACGCGTGGTGGCCGCCCGGCCACATCATCGGCTACGAGCACTCCTTCACGCACCAGATGCGCGACTTCGTCGAGGCGGTCGCCACCGCAACCGACCCGACCCCGTCGTTCGCCGACGCGTTGCAGGTGCAGCTCGTGCTGGACGCGGTCGAGCGCTCCGCCGAGGCCGCCGCCTTCACGGAGGTGGCGAAGGAAGGGGCCCCGGTTAACGCCTCCGGTAGAGGAGGGGGCCCCGCTTAACAATCCGCCCACTCCGCGCGGCGCGGGAGCGCCGCCGACACCCTTCCGGCGCCGGCCGGCGAGGGCCCACCGCGGTTGCGCCCCGCGGCGGGCACGAGGCCGGCGTCGGGGAGCGTGCCACCGGAGTCCTCCGGGGGGCACGACCAGCACGGCCCTCCGGTGCGGCCGGACCGGGATTCCCCGGCCGCACCGGTGGACCGGCACCGACCTGGGGAGGTAACGCGATGCGTACGGGTGTCTGGCTGGTGGGAGCACGTGGTTCGGTCGCGACCACAAGCGTGGTCGGGGCGCTCGCCCTGCGGGCCGGGCTCACCGCACCGACCGGCTGCGTCACCGAACTGCCCGACCTGCGGGGTCCCGCGCTGCCGGGCCTCGCCGATCTCGTCTTCGGCGGCCACGACGTGGTCGCCACCCCGCTGACCAAACGCGCCGAGGCGCTCGCCGCCGCCGGCGTGCTGCCCGGCCGGCTCGCCGCCGCCGTCGCGCCGGAGCTGGCCGACGTCGAGGCCGCGCTGCGACCCGCGCCGACCGAGGGCGAGCCGGCCACGCGGATCGCCGCCGTGGTCGACGACCTGACCGACTTCCGCCGCCGCTACGACCTGGACCGGGTGGTGGTGGTCAACGTGGCCGCCACCGAGCCGGCGCCCGCCCCGCACCCGGCCCACCACGACCTGACCGCGCTGCGCGCCGCGCTCGACGTGCTGCCGGCCAGCTCCCGGTACGCGTACGCGGCGTTCACCGCCGGCTGCCCGTACGTCGACTTCACCCCGTCCACCGGCGCCCGGCTGCCGGCGCTGGCCGCGTTGGCCGACGAGCGCGGCCTGCCGTACGCCGGGCACGACGGCAAGACCGGCGAGACGCTGCTCAAGTCGGTGCTCGCGCCGATGTTCGCGATGCGGCACCTGGCGGTGCGTTCCTGGTCCGGGACGAACCTGCTCGGCGGCGGCGACGGCGCCACGCTCGCCGAGCCGGCCGCCAACGCCGCCAAGGTGGGCAGCAAGCAGCGGGTGCTCGCGGAGACGCTCGGCTACCTGCCGCAGGGCAGCACCCGGATCGACTACGTCGAGGAGCTGGGCGACTTCAAGACCGCCTGGGACCTGGTCACGTTCGCCGGCTTCCTGGGCACCGGGATGCGGATGGAGTTCACCTGGCACGGCTGCGACTCGGCGCTGGCCGCCCCGCTGGTGCTCGACCTGGCCCGGCTGACCGCCGCCGCGCACGCCGCCGGCCGCCGGGGCCCCCTCGCCGAGCTGGCGTTCTTCTTCAAGGACCCGCTCGGCGACACCGGCCACGCGCTCGGTGAGCAGTGGGCGGTGCTGTGCGACTTCGTGGCCGGCCTGCACGCGGAGGCGGCCCGGTGACCCGGCTCGCCGACCTGGCCGAGCTGGTCCGCGCGCCGGCCGCGCTCTCCGTGCCCGGGGACGTGCTGGCCGGCGCCGCGTCGGCCGGGACGCTCGGCCGGCGTACGCCCGCGTTGGCCGGCGCGTCGGTGCTGCTCTACTGGGCCGGGATGGCCGCCAACGACTGGGCGGACCGGCGGCTCGACGCGGTGGAGCGCCCGGAGCGGCCGATCCCGTCCGGCCGGGTCCGCCCCGGCGTCGCGCTCGGCCTGGCCGGTGGCCTGACCGCCGCCGGCCTCGCCGTCGCCACCGCCGCCGGGGGCGTCCGCGCGGCGGCCGTCGCGGTCCCGCTCGCGGCCACCATCTGGGGGTACGACCTGCGCGCGAAGGACACCGCCGCCGGTCCCGCCGTGATGGCCGCCTGCCGGGGGCTGGACGTCCTGCTCGGCGCGACCACGACCCCGACCGCCCGGGGATGCGCCGCAGGCGGCGACCGGTGGCCCGGCGGCGGCCCGTCCGGCACCGGCTGCGGCCGGGGTGCCGGCGGGTCGGGCGGGAGCGTCGGACCGGCGTTGCTGCGGGCGCTGCCGGCGGCGCTTACCGTCGCCGCGCACACCTGGACCGTCACCGCGCTGTCCCGCCGCGAGGTGACCGGGGTGGCGGACCGGCGGTTGCCGGGCCTCACCCTGGCCGGCACCGCGCTGATCGCGCTCGCCGCCCCGGGCCGGCCGACCGTGTTAAGCGGGGCCCCCTCCTCTACCGAATGCGTTAAGAGGGGGCCCTTCCTTCGGCTCGGTGCCCTGGTGCCGGTGGCGCTCGCGGCCGGCTACGCCGTGCGGTACGGGCGGGCGCAGGCCCGGGTGCTCGCCGACCCGTCGCCGGCCCGGGTGCGCGCCGCGGTCGGCGCCGGCATCACCGGGCTGCCCGCGTTGCAGGGCGCGCTGACCGCCCGCGCCGGCGGTGGTGCGGTCGGAGCACGACCGGGCGTCGGGCTGCTCGGCCTCGCGGTGGCCGCCGCCGCGCCGCTCGGGCGCCGCCTGGCCCGGCTGGTCTCGCCGACATGACCACCGTGACCCCGGCCGCCGCGCCCCGCCGGTCACCGCCCGAGCCGGGCCGGCTGCGCCTCGGGTACGGCACCAACGGCTTCGCCAACCACCGGCTCGACGACGCGCTCGCCGTGCTCGCCGACCTCGGGTACGAGGGTGTGGCGCTCACCCTGGACCACGACCACCTGGACCCGTTCGCCAGCGGGCTGGCCGGCCGGGTCGCCGCCGTACGCCGCCGGCTGGACGCGCTGGGGTTGGCCGTGGTGGTCGAGACCGGCGCCCGCTACCTGCTCGACCCGTGGCACAAGCACGCCCCGACGCTGCTGCACGACGAGCCGGCCCGCCGCGTCGAGTTCCTCCGCCGGGCGGTCCGGATCGGCGCCGACCTGGGCGCGGAGGCGGTCTCCTGCTGGGCCGGCGTACGCCCGCCGGAGGTGCCGCCACCGGTCGCGTGGGAGCGCCTGGTCGCCGGCTGCGCCACGGTCTGCGCCGAGGCGGCGGCGGCCGGTGTGCCGCTCGGCTTCGAACCCGAGCCGGGCATGCTGGTCGAGGACATCGCCGGCTGGCGGCGGCTGCGCGACGCGCTCGACGCGCCGCCCGGCTTCGGCATCACGCTCGACATCGGACACTGCCGCTGTCTGGAGCCGCTGCCGGTGCCCGACTGCGTGGCAGCGGTCGCCGACCACCTGGTCAACGTGCAGATCGACGACATGCGCCGGGGCGTGCACGAGCACCTGGAGTTCGGCACCGGGGAGATCGACTTCCCGCCGGTGCTGGCCGCGCTGGCCGACGTCGGCTACCGAGGGCTGGTCGCGGTGGAACTGCCCCGGCACTCGCACGCCGCCCCGACCGTCGCCGCCCGCTCACTCGACTTCCTGCGCGCCGCCGCCCGGCGCGGCGAGGGGCGGTGAGGCGACCACCATCCACCACCCGGCAGAGGGGAGACGGCATGACACCCGACCGACTGCGCGCCGCGCTGCGGGGCGTACCCGATCCGCAGTGGCTGGACGCGGCGCTGCGCCGCGTCGCGACCGAACCCGCGGCGATCCCGCGCTACTTCGCCGCCGCCGCCCGGCGGTGCGGGCGCGGGCCGGTGCCCGACCCGCCCGGCTGGACGGTCGACGAGGCGGCCCGCGCGTTGCTGCTCTCCGCGTTGCCCACCGGGCACGCCGGC
Organism: Micromonospora sp. NPDC049240; assembly: GCF_040647835.1. Lineage (NCBI taxonomy): Bacteria > Bacillati > Actinomycetota > Actinomycetes > Micromonosporales > Micromonosporaceae > Micromonospora > Micromonospora sp. NPDC049240. The sequence goes on along the minus strand of NZ_JBEZCX010000009.1, from coordinate 186,404 downwards.
GCGGCCGAGACGCTCTACCGGGAGGGCGACGCGGCCGAGAAGCGGGCCGTGCTGCGGGCGCTGCCGCTGCTGCCGATCGGGGCGGAGTGCGTGCCGCTGCTGCACGACGCGATCCGCACCAACGACACCCGGCTGGTCGCCGCCGCGCTCGGCCCCTACGCCCGGCACCTGGAACAGCCGGCCTGGCGGCAGGCGGTGCTCAAGTGCGTCTTCACCGGCGTGCCGCTGGCCGTGGTCGACAGTCTGACCGACCGGGCCGACGGCGAGCTGGCGCAGATGCTGGCCGCGTACGCCGCCGAACGGCACGCCGCCGGCCGGCGCATGCCCGACGACGCCGCCGACCTGCTGGACCGGCTCACCATCCCCACCACGGAGGCGTGACATGCGCATCTTCGACCCGCACATCCACATGACGTCCCGGACCACCGACGACTACGAGCGGATGGCCGCCGCCGGGGTGCGCGCGGTGGTCGAGCCGGCGTTCTGGCTGGGCCAGCCGCGTACCAGCGTGGACAGCTTCGTCGACTACTTCGACTCGCTCGTCGGCTGGGAGCCGTTCCGGGCCGGGCAGTTCGGCGTCCGGCACCACGCCACCGTGGCGCTGAACCCGAAGGAGGCCAACGACCCGCGCTGCCGGCCGGTGCTCGACGTGCTGCCGCGCTACCTGGACAAGGACGGCGTGGTCGCGGTCGGCGAGATCGGCTACGACGCGATGACCCCGGCCGAGGACGCCGCGTTCGCCGGTCAGCTCGCGCTGGCTGTCGCGCACGACCTGCCCGCGCTGGTGCACACCCCGCACCGGGACAAGGCACGCGGCGTCGAACGCACGCTCGCGGTGGTCGCCGAGTCGGGCATCGCGCCCGGGCGGGTGCTCGTCGACCACCTCAACGAGGTGACCGTGAAGCTGGTCCGGGACACCGGCTGCTGGCTGGGCTTCTCGATCTACCCGGAGACGAAGATGTCGCCGCCGCGGATGGTCGAGCTGCTGCGGAGATACGGGACGGAGCGGATGCTTGTCAACTCCGCCGCCGACTGGGGGCGTTCCGACCCGCTGCTCACCCGGGACACCGGGGAGGCGATGCTGGCCGCCGGGTTCGACGCCGACGACGTGGACCGGGTGCTGTGGCGCAACCCGGTGGAGTTCTACGGCCAGTCCGGCCGGCTCGACCTCAGCGACGTGGACGCGCCCGCGCCCACGTACGCCGGCAACTCCATCCTGCGTGGAGGCGAGTGATGCGGCTGCGGCACGCCGACGGCAGCACCGTCCATCTCGGCTACTGCACCAACGTCCACCCCGCCGAGGACCTGCCGGGCGTCCTGGCGCAGCTCGACACGTACGCGGTCGCGGTACGTCGCCGCCTCGACGCGGACCTGCTCGGGCTGGGACTGTGGCTGGCCGCCCCGGCCGCCGCCGCGCTCGCCGCCGACCCGGCGGCCCGCCGCCGGCTGCGTCACGAGCTGACCGTACGCGGGCTGGAGGTGGTCACGCTCAACGGTTTCCCGTACGCGGCGTTCCAGGCCCCGGTGGTCAAGGGCGCGGTGTACCAGCCGGACTGGACCACGCCGGCGCGGCTGGCGTACACGCTGGACCTGGCCCGGGTGCTGGCCGACCTGCTGCCCGACGACGCGGCCCGGGGTTCGGTCTCCACGCTGCCGGTGGCCTGGCGCACGCCGTGGGACGCCGGCCGGGCCGAGTCGGCGCGGCGGATGCTCGACGCGCTCGCCGCCGGGCTGGCCGACGTGCAGCGGGACACCGGCCGGGTGGTCCGGGTCGGCTTCGAGCCGGAACCGGGGTGTCTGGTGGAGTCCACCGGACAGGCCCGCGCGGTATTGTCAGCCATGGATACCGAGCGGCTCGGGATCTGCCTGGACCTGGCGCACCTGGCGTGCGCCTGGGAGGCGCCGGCCGACGCGCTGGCCCGGCTGCGTGACGCCGGCCTGCCGGTGGTCAAGGTGCAGGTCTCCGCCGCCGTCGAGGCCCCCGACCCGGCCGGCGCGACCGCCGCGCTGCGCCGCTTCGTCGAGCCACGCTTCCTGCACCAGACCCGCGCGGCGGGCTGCGCCGGCGCCACCGATCCGGCCGACCCGGCGTACGCCGCCGACGACCTGGACGCGGCACTGGACGCGCGGCTGCCCGGGGCGTGGCGGGTGCACTACCACGTGCCGCTGCACGCCCCACCCGAGCCGCCGCTGCGCTCCACGGTGCCGGTGCTGCGGGCCGCGCTCGCCGCGCTGTTCGCCGGCCCGGCCGCCGGCTGCGACCACCTCGACGTGGAGACGTACACCTGGGGGGTGCTGCCGGCGGCGCGTCGGCCGCGCGGCGACGCGGAGCTGGCCGCCGGCATCGCCGCCGAACTGGCCTTCGCCCGCGACGAGCTGACCGGCCTCGGGTTGGCCACGGCGGCGGGGGTGTCCGTGAGCGCGAGGAGTGAGCCGGTCCTGCGAGCCCCGCAGTCGCGAACGAAGGCAGGCTCTGCATGAGCCGGCGGCTGGTGGTGCTCGACGTGGTCGGGTTGACGCCGCGCCTGCTGGCGCACATGCCCCGGCTGCGCGCGGTGGCCGAGGCGGGTTTCGCGGCCGAGCTGGGCACCGTGCTGCCGGCGGTGACCTGCTCGGCGCAGGCCACGTTCCTGACCGGTGAGCCGCCCGCCGGGCACGGCGTGGTGGGCAACGGCTGGTATTTCCGGGACCTCGGCGAGGTGCTGCTCTGGCGGCAGCACCACGCGCTGGTCGGCGGCGAGAAGGTGTGGCAGGCGGCGCGCCGGGTCGAGCCGGGCTACCGGGTCGCCAACGTCTGCTGGTGGTACGCCATGGGCGCGGACGTCGACTGGACGGTCACGCCGCGCCCGGTCTACCACGCCGACGGGCGTAAGGAGCCGGACTGCTGGACCGACCCGCCGGAGCTGCACGACACGCTCACCGACGCGCTCGGCACGTTCCCGCTGTTCAGCTACTGGGGGCCGGGCGCGGGGCTGCCGTCGTCGGCGTGGATCAGCCGGGCCGCGCAGCGGATCCTGGCCGACCACGCCCCCGACCTGACCCTGGTCTACCTGCCGCACCTCGACTACGACCTGCAACGCTTCGGGCCGTCCGCGCCGCAGGCCGCCGCCGCGGCGGCGGAGCTGGACGCGGTGCTCGGGCCGCTGCTGGACGCGGCGCGGGAGCGCGACGCGACCGTGGTGGCCCTCTCCGAGTACGGCATCACCGACGTCTCCCGCCCGGTGGACGTCAACCGGATGCTGCGCGCCGAGGGGCTGCTGCGCGTCTACACGCAGGCCGGGATGGAGTACCTCGACCCGTGGACGTCACGGGCCTTCGCGGTCGCCGACCACCAGGTGGCGCACGTCTACGTGCGGGACCCGGCGGACGTGCCGGCGGTGGCGAAGCGCTGTGCCGCGCTGCCCGGCGTCGCCGAGGTGCTGGACGCGGCCGGGCAGGCCGGGTACGGGTTGGACCATCCCCGAGCCGGTGAGCTGGTGCTGGTGGCCGAGCCGGACGCCTGGTTCACCTACTACTACTGGCTGGACGACGCGCGGGCGCCCGACTTCGCCCGGCTGGTCGAGATCCACCGCAAGCCCGGCTACGACCCGGCGGAGCTGTTCTTCGACCCGGCCGCCCCGGGTGCCGCGAAGCGCCGGGCGGCGGTGGCGCTGGCCCGCAAGAAGCTGGGGATGCGCTACCTGATGAGCGTGGTCGGGCTGGACGCCGGGGCGCGGGCGGTGCGCGGCTCGCACGGCCGGCTGCCCGCCGACCCGGCGGACGGGCCGGTGCTGCTCTGCTCCGACCCGGCCGCGGCCCGCTCCCGGGTCGCGGCGACCGACGTCAAGGCGTTGCTGCTCCAGCTCGCCGGACTGGCCCGGGAGGCCCCATGACCGTCGCCGTCGACCGGACCGACCCGGCCCTGCTGCGGGGCCGCTTCGACGCCGCGCTCGCCGCGTTCCTGGACGCGCGGCGGCCGGGTCGGCCGGACGACGGTACGGGGGCCGTCCACACCGCGTTGCGCCGCTTCGTCCTGGCCGGTGGCAAGCGGCTGCGCCCGCTGTTCTGCTACTGGGGCTGGCGGGGCTTCGGCGGCCCGGACGGGCAGCCCATCGTGGTCGCCGCGTCGGCGCTGGAGCTGTTCCACGCGTTCGCCTTGATCCACGACGACATCCTGGACCGCAGCGACCGGCGGCGCGGCGAGCCGACGCTGCACCGGCACTTCGCCGGGCTGCACGCCGGCGCGGGCTGGCCGGGCGACCCGGCGGCGTACGGGCGGGCGGCGGCGTTGCTCTGCGGCGACCTCTGCGCCACCTGGTCGGCCCAGATGTTCCACGGCTGCGGGTTGCCGGCCGGGCGGCTGCGCCGGGGGCATCCGTTGCTGGCCCGGATGCGGGCCGAGGTGATCGCGGGGGAGTACCTGGACGTGGTGGCGGCGACCGGTGACGGCTCGGTGGCGAGCGCGCTCACCGTGGTGCGGCTGAAGACGGCCCGCTACACGGTGACCCGGCCGATCCAGGTGGGGGCCGCGCTGGCCGGCGCGGCGCCGGACGTGGTGGCCGCGCTGGCCGGCTTCGGTGATCCGCTGGGGGACGCGTTCCAGCTCCGCGACGACCTGCTCGGCGTGTTCGGGGACCCGGCGGTGACCGGCAAGTCCACCATGGACGACCTACGGGAGGGCAAGCCGACGGTGCTGCTGGCGCTGGCCCGGGCGGCGGCCGGTCCGGCCGGCGCGGCCCGGCTGCGGGCACTGGTCGGCGATCCGGCCCTGGACCAGGCGGGGGCCGCCGAGGCCCGCGCGCTCATCGAGGCGTCGGGGGCCCGGGACACGGTGGAACGGATGATCCGCGCGCGGGCGGACGCGGCGCTTGTCGCGCTGGACGCGCTGCCGCTGGCGGCGTCGGCGCGGCGGGCGTTGGCCACGCTCGCGGAACACGCCGTCGAGCGCCGCGCCTGACCCGACTTTTGTCGTGACGCGTCAAAAGTCAAAGCTGATCGATCAGAAGCTATGGACACGCTGATCGAAAGGTCCTAATGTCGTGGCCAGCACAACGCTCCCCCCTTTCGGCATCCGGCGCGACGCGCGCCCGGTCCTGGCTGCGCGCGTCAGGAAGGACAGCACGGCATGTCCAGCCACCCCCACCACCACCCCCACCCTCCGGCCCGACGACGGCTCGCCGCCGGCGCGGCGCTGCTGCTCGCGGTCACCGCCGGCACCGTCACGCTGGCCACGACGCCCGTCCCGGCGTCCGCCCACCCCATCTCGGCGAGCGACTTCCAGCAGGTCGAACTCGCCCGCGGCGTCGCCGAGACCGGCGAGCCGATCTCCCTCGCGGTGCTGCCCGACCGGTCGGTCCTGCACACCGCCCGCAACGGCACGCTGCGCCGCACCGACGCGGCCGGCGTCACCACCGCCATCGGCACGCTGCCGGTCTACACCCACGACGAGGAGGGGTTGCAGGGCGTCGGCGTCGACCCCGGCTTCACCACCAACCGGCACATCTACCTCTACTACGCGCCGCCGCTGTCCACCCCGGCCGGGGACGCGCCGGCCACCGGCACCGACTTCTCCGCCTGGCAGGGCGTCAACCGGCTCTCCCGGTTCACGCTCAACGCCGACTTCACGCTCAACCAGGCCAGCAAGGTCGACGTGCTCGACGTGCCGGCCGACCGCGGACTCTGCTGCCACGTCGGCGGCGACATCGACTTCGACGCCGCCGGCAACCTCTACCTCTCCACCGGTGACGACACCAACCCGTTCGACTCCGCCGGCTACGCCCCGATCGACGAGCGGACCAACCGCAACCCCGGGTACGACGCGCAACGCAGCGCCGGCAACACCAACGACCTGCGCGGCAAGATCCTCCGCATCAAGGTCAACGCCAACGGCACGTACTCGATCCCGAGCGGCAACCTCTTCGCGCCCGGCACCGCGAAGACCCGCCCGGAGATCTACGCCATGGGCTTCCGCAACCCGTTCCGGATGAGCGTCGACAAGGCCACCGGCGTCGTCTACGTCGGCGACTACGGGCCGGACGCCGGCACCACCTCGGCGCGCGGCCCGTCCGGGCAGGTCGAGTTCGACCGGGTCACCGGGCCGGGCAACTACGGCTGGCCGTACTGCACCGGCACCAACACGGCCGCCGAGACGTACGCCGAGTGGGACTTCGCCACCGGCACCGCCGGCGCGAAGTTCAACTGCACCGGCGGCCCGACCAACAACTCGTTCCGCAACACCGGCCTGACCACGCTGCCGGCCGCCAAGCCGGCCTGGATCCGCTACGCCGGTGACGCCGGCAGCCCGCCCGAGTTCGGCGGCGGCTCCGAGTCGCCGATGGGCGGCCCGGTCTACCGGTACGACGCGGCGAACCCGTCCACCACCAAGTTCCCGCAGTCCTTCGACGGGCAGTTCTTCGCCACCGAGTTCGGCCGCGGCTGGATCAAGCCGATCCACGTCAACGCGGACGGCTCACCCGGCACCATCGACGCGTTCCCGTGGACCGGCAAGCAGGTGATGGACTCCGCGTTCGGCCCGGACGGCGCCTACTACGTGCTCGACTACGGCACCGGCTACTTCAACGGGGACGCCAACTCGGCGTTGTACCGCTTCGACTACCTGGGCGGCGGCAACCGCGCCCCGGTGGCCCGCGCCGCCGCCGACAAGACCTCCGGCACCGCGCCGCTGACCGTGGCGTTCTCCTCGGCCGGCTCGTCCGACCCGGAGAGCGGCGCGCTGACGTACGCCTGGACGTTCGGTGACGGCGGCACCTCCACGGCGGCCAACCCGTCGCACACCTACGCGGCGAACGGCCGCTACACCGCCACGCTGACCGTCCGCGACCCGCAGGGCGCCACCGGCACCGCCAGCGTCACGATCACCGTCGGCAACACCGCGCCGACCGTGGTCATCGAGACGCCCGGCAACGGCAAGCTGTTCTCCTTCGGCGACACGGTGCCGTTCCGGATCACCGTCACCGACCCGGAGGACGGCACGATCGACTGCACCAAGGTCAAGATGACCTACGTGCTCGGGCACGACCAGCACGGCCACCAGATCACCTCGGCCACCGGCTGCACCGGCACGATCGCCATCCCGGTCGACGGCGAGCACGACGACGCGGCGAACATCTTCGCCATCTTCGACGCCGAGTACACCGACGCCGGCGGCCTCACCACGCACACCCAGCACACGCTCCAGCCCCGGCACCGGCAGGCCGAGCACTTCAAGACCTCGTCCGGGATCAACACGTTCGACAAGGGCACCGCCGAGGGCGGCAAGACCGTCGGCGACATCAACAACGGCGACTGGATCGCGTTCCAGCCGTACCTGCTCGCCGACGCCACCGGCTTCACCGCCCGGGTCTCCTCGGCCGGCGCGGGCGGCACGCTCCAGGTGCGGGCCGGCTCCGCCACCGGCACCGTGCTCGGCTCGGCCACCGTCCCGGTCACCGGCGCCTGGGACTCGTTCACCACGGTCACCGGCACGATCACCAACCCGCCGGCCGGCACCACCACGCTCTACCTCACGTTCGCCGGCGGCACCGGAGCGCTCTACGACCTGGACGCGTTCACGATCACCACGTCGAGCGTGCGCACCGGCCCGGTGAAGGGCCTGGCCGGCAAGTGCCTGGACGTGCGCAACGCGGCCACCGCCGACGGCACCCAGATCCAGATCTACACCTGCAACGGCACGGCCGCGCAGTCCTGGACCGTCACGCCGAACTCGACGGTCAAGGCGTACGGCAAGTGCCTGGACGTCTCCGGCGGCGGCAGCGCCGACGGCACGAAGATCCAGCTCTACACGTGTAACGGCAGCGGCGCGCAGAACTGGTCGGCGCAGGCCGACGGCACCGTCCGCAACCCGCAGTCCGGCAAGTGCCTGGACGTGTCCGGCAACAACTCGGCCGACAGCACGCCGGTGCACCTGTGGACCTGCACCGGGGCCGCCAACCAGAAGTGGACGCTGCCGTGAGGATGGCAAGGAGAACACCGATGAGACTCCTCCGTACCGCGCTGGTGGCGGTGACCGCCGTCGCCGCCACCGTCGCCGGCACCCCGGCGAGCGCCGCCGACGCCCCGTACGACGTGCTGGTCTTCTCCAAGACCGCCGGCTTCCGGCACGACTCCATCGCGGTCGGCACGCAGACCGTCCGTGACCTGGGCGCGGCGAACAACTTCACCGTCACCGCGACCGAGGACGCCACCCAGTTCACCACCGCCAACCTGGCCCGCTTCGAGGCGGTGATCTTCCTCAACACCACCGGGGACGTGCTCAACGCGACCCAGCAGGCCGCGTTCGAGGCGTACATCGGCGGTGGCGGCGGGTACGTCGGCGTGCACTCCGCCGCCGACACCGAGTACGACTGGCCGTTCTACGGCAACCTGGTCGGCGCCTGGTTCGCGTCCCACCCGGCGATCCAGCCGGCCACGGTCAAGGTGGAGGACCGGGCGCACGCCGCCACCGCGCACCTGCCGCAGCGGTGGAACCGCACCGACGAGTGGTACGACTACCGCACCAACGCGCGCTCCACCGCGCACGTGCTGGCCAGCCTCGACGAGTCCACGTACAGCGGCGGCTCGATGGGCGGCGACCACCCGCACGCCTGGTGCAAGACGTACAGCGGCGGCCGGTCGTTCTACACCGGCGGCGGGCACACCCAGGCGTCGTACGCCGAGCCCGCGTTCCGCGCGCACCTGCTCGGCGGCATCCGCTACGCCGCCGGCCGCACGAAGGCCGACTGCCGACCGGAGACCGGCTACACCGCGCTCTACGACGGCGGCACCACCGGCTGGTCGCAGGCCGGGCCGGGCAGCTTCACCAACAGCGACGCCACGCTGACCTCGGTCGGCGGCATGGGCCTCTACTGGTACAGCGCGAAGCAGTTCACCAACTACTCGCTCAAGCTGGACTGGCGGCTGGCCGGCGACGACAACTCCGGGGTGTTCGTCGGCTTCCCACCGTCGAGCGACCCGAACTCGGCGGTGAACAACGGCTACGAGGTGCAGATCGACCCCACCGACTCGGCGGACAAGACCACCGGCGCGATCTACGGCTTCAAGTCCGCCGACCTGGCCGCCCGGGACGCGGCGCTGAACCCGGCGGGGGAGTGGAACACCTACGAGATCCTGGTCGAGGGCGAGCGGTTGCAGGTCTTCCTCAACGGCGTGCGCGTCAACGACTTCACCAACACCGACCCGGTCCGGTCGCTCGCCGGGCACATCGGCATCCAGAACCACGGCACCGGCGACGACGCGTCGTTCCGCAACATCCGGATCAAGGAACTGGGCGGCACCCCGCCGCCGGGCGGCACCACCACCGTCCAGGCCGAGGCGTTCAGCTCGGCCAGCGGCGTCAGCGCGTTCGCCAAGGCCGGCGCCAACGGCGGGCAGACCCTGGGGTACGTCGACCCGGGCGACTGGGCCGCGTACCAGAACCTGGACCTGACCGGCGTGACGTCGCTGCGGGCCCGGGTGGTCTCCGGCGGGCCCGGCGGCACCATCGGAGTGCGCACCGGCTCGCCGACCGGCACGCTGCTCGGCCAGGTGGCGGTGCCGAACACCGGGAGCTGGACCACGTTCGCCGACGTCACCACCGCGCTGAGCGGCGTGCCGTCGGGAACCCAGACGGTGTACCTGACGTTCACCGGCAGCGGGTCCGGGCTGTTCGACGTGGACGACTTCACGCTGGTGCGGGGCGGCGGCACGGCCGGGACCGGCCCGGTGAAGGGCCTGGCCGGCAAGTGCCTGGACGTGCGCAACGCGGCCACCGCCGACGGCACCCAGATCCAGCTCTACACCTGCAACGGGTCCACGGCCCAGACGTGGACGGTGACCCCGAACGGGCCGGTGAAGGCGTTGGGCAAGTGCCTGGACGTCTCGGGCGGCGGCAGCGCCGACGGCACGAAGATCCAGCTCTACACGTGCAACGGCAGCGGCGCGCAGAACTGGTCGGCGCAGGCCGACGGCACGGTCCGCAACCCGCAGTCCGGCAAGTGCCTGGACGTGTCCGGCAACAACTCGGCCGACGGCACGCCGGTGCACCTGTGGACCTGCACCGGGGCCGCCAACCAGCGCTGGACCCTGCCGTGAGGTAGGCCATAGAGTGGGGACGGCGACCGCGAGGTGGCCGGTGACCCGTCGGGAGGCGCAACCCGTCGGGCGCAGACGCTCACGCGTCCACCGGTGCCGCCCGTCGCCGTCCCCCGGTCGCCCTCGCCCCGGCCCGCAACGGAATCCCCCATCACGACAGGGGAGAACGACAATGGCGCGACCCATCACGCTCTTCACCGGCCAGTGGGCCGACCTTCCGTTCGACGAGGTCTGCCGGCTCGCCGCCGAGTGGGGCTACGACGGCCTGGAGATCGCCTGCTGGGGTGACCACTTCGAGGTCGACAAGGCGCTCGCCGACGACTCGTACGTCGAGCGGAAGCGGGACACGCTCGCCAAGCACAACCTCCAGGTGTTCACCATCTCCAACCACCTGGTCGGGCAGGCGGTCTGCGACCACCCGATCGACGAGCGGCACCAGGACATCCTGCCGGCCCGGATCTGGGGCGACGGTGAGCCGGAAGGGGTGCGCCGCCGCGCCGCCGAGGAGATGAAGGACACCGCGCGGGCCGCGGCGAAGCTCGGCGTACGCACCGTGGTCGGCTTCACCGGGTCGTCCATCTGGCACACGCTGGCGATGTTCCCGCCGGTGCGGCCCGCCATGATCGAGCGCGGCTACCAGGACTTCGCCGACCGGTGGAACCCGATCCTGGACGTCTTCGACGAGGTGGGCGTGCGCTTCGCGCACGAGGTGCACCCCAGCGAGATCGCGTACGACTACTGGACCACGAAGCGCACGCTGGAGGCGATCGGGCACCGGCCGGCGTTCGGGCTCAACTGGGACCCGTCGCACTTCGTCTGGCAGGAGCTGGACCCGGTGAACTTCATCTTCGACTTCGCCGACCGGATCTACCACGTGGACTGCAAGGACGCGAAGGTCCGCACCGGCGACGGCCGGCGTGGCCGGCTCGCCTCCCACCTGCCCTGGGCCGACCTGCGGCGCGGCTGGGACTTCGTCTCCACCGGCCACGGCGACGTCCCGTGGGAGGACTGCTTCCGGGCGTTGAACGCGATCGGCTACGACGGCCCGATCTCGATCGAGTGGGAGGACGCCGGCATGGACCGCCTGGTCGGCGCGCCGGAGGCGCTCCAGTTCGTCCGCCGCCTCGCCTTCGACGCCCCGTCCGCCGCCTTCGACGCCGCCTTCAGCAGCCGCGACTGACACCCCCGGCCCGGCCGACGTGCCCCCTCCGGCACGTCGGCCGCGGCTGCCCTGGCGCGACCCCGGGGCATTCCTCGCGGCGCCTACAACCTTGATGGCACAGACGAGTCGCCAACCGCCGCGCCTCTCCCGCCCGCCGCCCCGGCCCCACTCGCCCGCCGCCCCGGCCCCACTCGCCCGCCGCCCCGGCCCCACTCGCCCGGCGGTTGCCGTGACTCCACTCGTCCGGTGGTTGTCGCGGCCCGGCTGGGCCCGCCGCAGGCCGCCCTGGTCTCGCTGGTCCGGCCGCTGCCGTTGCCCTGGCCTGCCCTGTCGTCGTGGTTCCATTGATCCGGACGGCTGTGTCAACCCGGCGGGCCGCCTCGCTGCCGGCCGGACACCCACCCCGGCGGGGTGACGGCGTGGGTGGAACGGTATGGATGTCTGATGGCCTGCGTGGCATTCCATGGCGTCCCACCGCCGGTCCCGTGAGGCGGTCCGGCTGGACGCGCCGCCCGTGACCCACCTGCGCCATCAAGTTTGTAGGACGCGAAAGGCAAACGAGCGGCGTCGCACCACTGTTCGCGCCAGCGGGCCGACGCAGGGGACAGGCTGCCGCAACGAGCCGCTGGTCAGGTTCGGAGCTGAGGTAGTGGCTGCGACCAGCGCGGGCGGGGCAGACGCGGTGGCGTTCGGGGTCAGCGGGTGGTGAAGACCTGGTCGCTGATGAGGCGGGCGGCGCCGATCAGGGCGGCGCGGTCGTCGAGGTCGGACAGGACGATCGGCATGCTGCCGGTGGCCAGCGGCGTGGAGCGCCGGTAGACCACGCCCCGGATCTCGGCGAGCAGGACCGGCCCGATGCCGGGCGCCGCGCCGCCGATGATGACGATGGCCGGGTTGACGAAGCTGACCAGCCCGACCAGCACCTGCCCGAGCCGGCGGGCGGCGTCCCGGACCAGCGTCTGCGCCGCCGGATCGCCCTCGGTCGCCGCCGCGGCCACGTCCGCCACCGTCAGCGCGCCGGCCGCCGCGAGCCGCTCCGCCAGCACCGTCGAGCGCCCGGCCCGCGCGGCCGTCACCGCCTCCCGGACCAGGGCGGCGTCCCCGCAGTACGCCTCGACGCAGCCGGTGTTGCCGCAGCCGCAGAGCGGCCCGTCCTCGGCCAGCTGGAGGTGCCCGATGTCGCCGGCGCCGCTCGTCGCGCCCCGGTGGAGCGAACCGCCGAGCACCAGCCCGCAGCCGATCGCGTCGCCGAGCTTGACGTACAGGAAGTCGTCGAACGGGCGGCCGGTGCCGGCGTGCGACTCGCCGAGCGCCATCGCGTTCGCGTCGTTGTCGACGTGCACCGGACAGCCCAGCTCGGCGGCGAGCGTGTCGCGTACCGGAAACCGGTGCCAGCCGGGCAGCGCGGGCGGGGAGACGGGCGTGCCGTCCCTGACCGCCACCGGCGCGGGCAGCGCCACCCCGACGCCGGTCAGCCGGGTCAGCCCGGCCTCGGCCCGCAGCTTGCCGAGCAGCTCGACCGCCCGGCCGACCACCACCTCGGGGCCGAGTCGCACGTCGACGGGCTCGTCGATCCGGGTGAGCGGGTTCAGCTCGCCGTCGGTGAGCGCGACCCGCAGCCGGCCGTCGCCGACGAGCACCGCGCCGAAGCGCACCTGCGCGCCGACCCGCAGCAACGACGAGCGGCGACCACCCCGGGACGCGGCCGGCCCCGCGGTCTCCACCAGGCCCTGCGCGGCCAGCCGGTCCGCCTCGGCGGCGAATCGTGCCCGGGGCAGGCCGAGGACGTCGACCAGCTCGACCCGGGACCGGGGGCCGTCGTCGCGCAGCAGTCGCAGCAGCCGCGCCTGATCCGCGGTCTCCGGTCCGACCATCGTCATGTGATCGTCCACCTCCCCACCGGAGAATGTGCCACACCGGCGTCACGGCGGCGTGACGTGCGGGGGGAGGACACACGGGAGCGGGCCGGTCACCCGAGGGTGAGCCGGCCCGCTGTCCGTCTGTGTCAGAGGGTGCTGCTCGTGCCGTTGGGCTTGGTGCTCGTGCCGGTCGTGGTCGAACCGGTCACGCCGGTCGACCCCGTACCGCTGGTGCCGGCCTTGCTGCCCACCGCGGCCGGCGTGCCGGCGAACGGCTTGTCGGCGTCGCTCAGCCCCGGCTTGCTGCCGTTGCCGGTCGAGATCTTCTCACCGATCTTGGTCTGGCCGAGCTTGTCCTTGCCCTCGGAGTAGAGCCGGGTCGCCTGAGCCTGCGCGACGCCGGCCGCCTCCTGGACGGTCGGGTGGTCGAGCACCTTACGCCCGCGGACCACCAGCTCCTCGTACTTCTCGCGGCCGGCACGGGCGCCCAGGACGAACCCCGCTGCCAGCCCGCCAAGAAACATGATCTTTCCGCGCATGGCGGCTCCTTCCGTCCCTGAACTCTGTTGGTGGCTAACTACCCATCCTGCTCGCCGCTCATGCCTGCCTGTGCCGAGATGACGATTTATCCCGATTCTGCGCCGCCGGCAAACCCCCTGGCGCGCCACCCCCCGATGTCCTGTATTCTTTTCCCGTCGCACGGCGCGGGGAAGATCCGAGCCGGGCGGTGCACGGTCCCCTGTAGCTCAATTGGCAGAGCAGCCGGCTGTTAACCGGCAGGTTATTGGTTCGAGTCCAATCGGGGGAGCTTCGCTCCACCTCACGCCCGTCGGCCACGCCGACGGGCGTTTCTCATTGCCGGGCCCGCTACGGCCGCCCGGTTTCCGCCCGCGAACGCCGTTTCGGACGGCAGGATGGTCGAGGTCGACTTAGACTCCCGCTGCGTCGATTGTTGCGTCGATTCGAGGGTGGTGGAGATGGCCGCAGGACGCAGCCGCTGGACCGCGACGCTGATCGCGGTGGCGGTGGTGCTCGGCTGGCTGATCGTCGGCGGCGTCGCCGGCCCGTACGCCGGCAAGCTCGGCGACGTCGCCACCAACGACAACGCGTCCTTCCTCCCGGCCGACGCCGAGGCCACCCGCGCCCAGGACCTCGCCGCCGGCTTCGTCGACCGGGAGACCACCCCGGCCCTGGTCGTCTACGAGCGCACCAGCGGCATCACCGCCGCCGACCAGCAGCGCATCCAGGCCGACGCGGCCCGCTTCGCCCAGGTGCCCGGCGTGGTCGGCCCGCTGCCACCGCCGGTCGTCAGCCAGGACAAGCAGGCCGCCCAGGTGATCGTCCCGATCGACAGCGCCGAGGGCGAACAGATCCGCAGCGTGGTCGACCAGCTGCGGGCCATCACCGGCCCGGACCGCGACGGGCTCACCGTCGACGTGGCCGGCCCGGCCGGCCTGCTCGGCGACCTGATCGAGGTGTTCTCCGCCATCGACGGGCCACTGCTGCTGGTCACCCTGGTCGTGGTGCTGATCATCCTGCTGATCGTCTACCGCAGCCCGGTGCTCTGGGTCTTCCCGCTGCTGGCCGCCGGGATGTCGTACTCGCTGGCCGCCGTCGTCGTCTACCAACTGGCCAAGCACGACGTGGTGAAGCTCAACGGGCAGGCGCAGGGCATCCTCACCGTGCTCGTCTTCGGCGCCGGCACCGACTACGCGCTGCTGCTCATCGCCCGCTACCGGGAGGAACTGCACCGGCACGAACGCCCCTGGGACGCGATGAAGGCCGCCTGGAAGGGCGCCGCCCCGGCCATCATCGCCTCCGGCGCCACCGTCATCGTCAGCCTGCTCTGCCTGCTGCTGTCCAGCCTCAACTCCAACCGGGCGCTCGGCCCGGTCAGCGCCGTCGGCATCGCCGCCACGCTGCTGGTGATGCTGACGTTCCTGCCCGCCCTGCTGGTGCTCGGCGGCCGGTGGGCGTTCTGGCCCCGGCGACCCCGGCACGACGACGCCGACCCGCGTACCGAGCACGGCCTGTGGGGGCGGATCGCCGGCTTCGTGGCGCGCCGCGCGCGTACCGTCTGGATCGTCACCGCCGTGGTGCTGGCGGCCCTCGCGATCGGGGTGACCCAGCTCGGCGCCACCACCCTCGGCCAGTCCCAGCTCTTCACCCAGCGCACCGACTCGGTGGCCGGCCAGGAGGTCATCGACAGGCACTTCCCGGCCGGCACCGGCAGCCCGGCCACCATCTTCACCGAGCAGGCCGCCGCGCAGCGGGTCGCCCAGGTGGCCCAGGGGGTCAAGGGCGTCGCCTCGGTGGCGCCGCTCGGCCAGCAGGGCCAGAACGCGCCGCCCGACCCGAACGCCCCGCCCAAGGTCGTCGACGGCCGGGTGCAGCTCAACGTCACGCTCGCCGACCCACCCGACAGCAACGGCGCCGAACAGACCATCCGGGACCTGCGCGAGGCCGTGCACGCGGTGCCCGGGGCGGACGCCGTGGTCGGCGGCTTCACCGCCATCAACGTGGACACCGCCGACGCGTCCGTCCGGGACCGCAACGTGATCATCCCGGTGGTGCTGCTGGTCATCGCGATCATCCTGGCGCTGCTGCTGCGCGCCCTGGTCGCCCCGGTGCTGCTGATCGCCACCGTGGTGCTGTCGTTCCTGGCCACGCTCGGCCTCTGCGCGCTGCTGTTCCGACACGTCTTCGACTTCCCCGGCGTCGACCAGTCCTTCCCGCTGTTCGCCTTCGTGTTCCTGGTCGCGCTCGGCATCGACTACAACATCTTCCTGATGAGCCGCGTCCGCGAGGAGTCGGTGCGGCGCGGCACCCGCGCCGGGGTGCTGGCCGGCCTGGCGGTCACCGGTGGCGTCATCACCTCCGCCGGCATCGTGCTCGCCGCCACGTTCTCCGCGCTCGCCGTGCTGCCGCTCGTCGTGCTGGTGGAGTTGGGCGTGGCGGTCGCCGTCGGGGTGCTGCTCGACACCATCGTGGTCCGCTCGCTGCTGGTGCCCGCGCTCGCGTACGACATCGGGCCGAAGGTGTGGTGGCCCAGCCGCCTGTCCCGGTCGCACCGCGACGGCGACCGGGCCGGTGCGGGAGTGGACCGTGCCTGACACCGACGTGGTGATCGTCGGCGGCGGCCTGGCCGGCCTCGCCGCCGCCCGCCGGCTGCACCGCGCCGGCGTGTCGTGGCGACTGCTGGAGGCCGGCGACCGGCTCGGCGGCCGGGTCGCCACCGACGAGGTCGACGGCTTCCTGCTGGACCGCGGCTTCCAGGTGCTCAACACCGCCTACCCCCGGCTCGGCGCGCTGCTCGACCTCGACACGCTCGACCTGGGCTGGTTCACCTCCGGCGTGCTGGTACGCCGCGGCGACCGGCTGGCCCGGCTGGTCAACCCGCTGCGCGAGCCCACCGGCGCGCCCGGCGCGCTGACCGCCAAGGTCGGGTCGCTGCGCGACCGGCTGCGCCTGGCCGCGCTCGCCGCCGGCTGCGCCACCCTGCCCGTCGGGCGGCTGCTCGCCGCCACGGAGACCAGCACCGAGACGGCGCTACGCCGGGCCGGGCTCTCCGACGCGATCATCGAGGAACTGATCCGGCCGTTCCTGGCCGGCGTGCTGCTCGACCGCGAGCTGGCCACCTCCAGCCACGTGTTCGCGGTCATCCTGCGCTCGTTCGCCCGGGGCCGGATCGGCCTGCCCGCGCGGGGGATGGGCGCGCTGCCCCGAGCCGTCGCCGCGCCGCTGCCCGCCGAGCAGCTCGCCCTGCGCACGCCGGTCACCGGAGTCGCGCCCGGCCGGGTCCGCACCGAGACCGGCGAGATCACCTGCCGCGCCGTCGTGGTCGCCGCCGACCCGCAGGCGGCGGCCACGCTGCTGCCGGCCGTCGAGCGGGTACGCATGCACGCGTACACCACCTACTACCACCGCACCGACACGCCGCCGCTGGACGAGCCGATCCTGCTGCTCGACGGCGACCGGCGGGAACTGGTCGTCAACACGGTGGTGATCAGCAACGCCGCCCCCACGTACGCGCCGGCCGGCCAGCACCTGGTGGCCACGTCGGTGGTCGGCCCGCAGGCCCCGCCCGAGCCGGTGATCCGCCGCGAGCTGGACCGCCTCTACGGCCGGTCCACCGCCGACTGGACCCACCTCACCACCGTCTCGGTGCCCGACGCGCTGCCGGCCGCCCCGCCGCCGCAGGGCCGGCTGCGCAAGCCGGTGGCGCTCGGCGACGGCCTGTTCGTGGCCGGCGACCACCGGGACAGCCCGTCCATCCAGGGCGCGTTGGCCAGTGGCTGGCGCACCGCCGGCGCGGTGCTCGACGAGTTGCGGGGTTGATTCGGCGCTCCGCTGCTCGCTGTTATCCTCGCGTTGCCCATCGTGGCGTCACGGCGGCTCACAGCGCCGGAGCGGTGGTGGCCGGTGATCGATCGGCGGGTTACGATCCGACGCGCGGTGACGGGGCGGTAGCTCAGCCGGTTAGAGCAGGGGACTCATAATCCCTCGGTCGCGGGTTCGAACCCCGCCCGCCCCACCAGCGCAAACACTGGCTGTCGATCTTTCCGTGGTGCTAGTCGTGGTGCGAGCAAGCTACGGTCTGTCCCCATGGGGACAGCGACGGCCGTTGCTCGGCAAGCTACCGGTGGGCCGGCTGGACGTCGAGACGCTGGAGTCGTTCTACGCGGTGCTGCGGAAGTGCCGGGACCACTGTGGAGGCTTGCCTCGCAAGGCAATCGAGCACCAGAAGGCAGGGCCGCACGACTGCACCGACAAGTGTCGGCCGCATGAGTGCAAGCCGCTCGCCCCGGCCTCGATCCGGCAGATCAAGCGGAGAAGACCGGGATGCCCCCCAACCCGCACCCACCAACGGCGCCCGAAGCGGCCCGACTGGTCACCAAGGCGTGGAAGGACCCCGACTGGGGCGCGTTCGTTTGGTTGGCGATGACGACGGGGGCGCGACGGGCGAGCTGTGCGCGCTGCGGTGGTCCGCAGCCGACCCTAGACGTGGCCGTGCTGCTCCTGCGGACCGCCCTGTACGTGGATGACACGGGGAAGCTGCGAGAGAAGGACACCAAGACGCATCAGCAGCGGCGTGTAGCGCTGGACGCGAAGACGGTAGAGGTGCTGCGTGACCAGCTGGCCCGCTGCGAGGATCGTGCGTTGGCCCTCAGCTTGTCGCTGCAAGCTGACGGCTACGTGTTCTCGCCGGACCCGGACGGTGGTGCGCCACTGGTGCCGGACACGGCCACCCAGCGGTTCGGTCGGATGACAGCTCGGCTCGGCATCACCACGAACCTGCACGCCCTACGGCACTACTCGGCCACGACTCGGCCACGGCGGAGGAGGAGCAGCCACTTTGCGGATTTCCGAGTCCGACCAGCGAGCTGCTCGACTTCTCGCAGGGAGAATGCCGAAGAGGGCGTTGTTCAAGACAACGCCCTCTGGCTGTCTATCTTTCTTAGGGTATTACCCAGTAACAACCTCACGGAGTAGCCGCTGCAAGTTCGAGTCTATGCTGATGGGCTCCATGAAAGACGCGATGATTGCGCCATCGCGATCCTTCCTATACCGACAGCCAAAACGCTTCGCAACTCCGTCTAGGAGCTCTGTTCCTGGTGCTGAAACGAGTTTCCGCTCACTCCAATTAGCGCTCATCTCTACTTCCATCTTGGAGACGTCAGACTCTACGGAGCTTGCCAATTCTGCGAGTCGCGCAGACATGCGACCAAGCTGAGATAGCGTTCGCGACGCGATATCATCCGGTGAATCAAGTTTTGCCTCTGACATATCGAAATACAGCGGGGTGCAGTATTTTCGCGCAATCATTTTCGCGACTGTTGTCGCTTTCAATTCCTCGGCCACCTCGCTGAGTGCCGTGCCTACCTCGTCGGCCGTTGGTCTAGATTGGCCGTTCGTCTTCTTAGCAATGAACTTTGCTATTGCTGCCGGATCCAGAAGATAGTTCTCCAGTTCGCGGCGTGCAAGGATGTGAAGGTTGGCCCAATCGCCGCACATGGACGCCAGGCGAGAAATCTCCTCTTCCGTTCGTTCATCTCTGTCGATAACGAACCAGACCTTCACTTGCCTGCGAGAAAGTATGGACATCGTGCTGGCATTGGCGTAATGGGCGAAGTTCCGAGCCCCTCCCATCCGCACAAATCCAATGCTCTGCCTTCCGAAGTCAATTTTCATGCGGAAGGCAAGTTGCCGCAGGATTGCCTCGTCCGATGGACCTTCAACGAATAATAGTCGGTCGAACATGAAAACTGAGCTGAGCCGAAGCCCCAGCTCGCGAGGGATTTCCTCGTCCAGAGAGTCGAGAGCAATCTTCCGCGCGGTCGTGCTGATGGGCTTTGCCACCAAGAAAACGCTACTCGTTTCGGCAGAATCGAGGAAGTTTGTGGAATGTGTTGTGATGAAAATCTGACGGAGTTGGCTCTGCTGCTTAAGATATTGCAGAACATTAAATTCCAGCGCAGGGTGTAGGTGAACCTCTGGTTCCTCTACCAGTAAGATGTCGGGCTCTTGAAAGCGTACATCCAGAATGAGTCGTAAGGCCTCCCTCACGCCGGACCCGTTGATCTGGACCAGGAAGTTATCTACATCCATCTCTGCGGATAGGGCATTGTTTGTTGGCCTCGCTGAGAACGTTCGTGGGGCTGGAATTCTCGGCGTGGCACTTTCGAATGCGTCTACTTGGACACTAAGAAGGTTCTTGACTGTTGCCTGGATTGCCTGGAGTTCTGTGTTTCCGCCTCGCCTTACTTTCAATCGTAGGAGCTGTTGGGCTTCATTTGAGCCGACCGGTCGTCGTTGTTCGCTAAGATACAAAACCCGTATGCTTTTGACACGGTCAAGAAGTCGCCAGATGTAATCGGGGACCGTCGTTGCTTCCCCCGTAAAGGTAGTGAGGCGATGGGATAGCTCTTCTAGGTCGTGCTCTTTCAGCTCGTCCTTCCAGCTGCCGACGACCTCCTCGAATATGTCGCGCCAGCGGCTCGGGTTCGTTCTTTCAAGGCGGCTCTGGAGGGCGATCCTTTGTGCGCCAGAGATGTCTTCTACTGCTCGATTTAGTGCATAGGTTCGGCTAATCTCATCTCGGTCCGCAACTCGGGTCGCGTTTCGCTCGGCCGCCGTGATTGCACTGTGCAATGAGCTCGCGGTGAGGTGGCGCTTAGCCAGTTCCCGCCCCGCTTCATCTCCTGTTGACAAGAGCGTCATGCGACCGCCCGGCGCACCTGAAGGGGACACTTCTACCTTATCAACGAACGCGACGAAGGGGTCACGGATCACTGATAAGCTTAGATGTAGGAGATTGTGGCTTCGCATGCTCTCTAGAGTGTTTTTGATCTGCGGCGCCTCAGTCTCTATTTCGTTCAAGAGTGACTGAATTTCATCTGCCGACATAACGAAGGTCAAAGCGACCTGCGATTTATTTGCTGGCCCCTCATCGGTCTGATGAAATAGCGAGGGTTTGAGTGCTTCTTCGATTGCGGAGACCAGGGAGTCGGCGTGTAAATGGGTGAAGAAGAATACTATTCCAGAAAGAATATTTGATTTGCCGGAGTTGTTCTTGCCAACTAGTACGTTGAAGTCTTCGCAATCAAGCAACTCGGTATGAGCAACGCTTTTAAAGTCGCATAATTCGACCGTTCTGAGCTTCATCTTTGTCTCTGCATCCTCGTGGCTTTTAGTGATGAGAGGCATACGTTAGCAGTGGTTTGCCTGCAGACCAGGCATGCTGAACATGGGGCAGTCCAGTACCACTGGTAGTGGAAGTGGTCTTCTACTCAGAACGCCGCAAGTGGCACTTGGTGGACGCCGAGGGAGCTGCTCTTCCTGCTCGGCGGCTAGCCTTGTAGCGATGAAGCCTGCAGGAGAGGCAGAGGTTATCGCAAGAAGGCTGCTAGCTAGCGCCGCGGCGGCGGCATGTGCAGGCGGTAGCGGCGGAAGCAAGCGGCATGGCCGGATCGTTGTGTGACGCTGAGCGGCGAGTTCTTGTCGAAGCAGCTTGGCTGCACGACGTCGGATACGCTCAGGAAGTTCGCGTCTCTGGCCTGCATGCACTTGACGGTGCCCGCTGGCTACGCCGCATGGGATTCGATGAACGGGTGGCGGGCGCTTGTTGCCTATCATTCCTGTGCGCTCTATGAAGCGAAGGAGCGCGACCTGCATCAAGAACTCAGCGCAGAATTCGGAGGCGAGAGTTCAGTTGTGCGCGATGTTCTTTGGTATGCCGATATGATCACAGGTCCTGATGGGCAGGATATGACCTTCTACGAACGTTTGGCCGAAATTCGGCCTCGTTGCGGACCTGGTCATGTGGTGACCCGTTTTGGGCCCGTGCGGAGACGGATCTCATCGCTACAATACGTCGCGCAGAGGAGTGGTTTTCCGCCAGTCGGTTCTAGCCGATGTAGGGCTCATGTGGAGGTCCCTCGTATTCGTGCTTGATGCGGACACGCATGGACGGATGAATCGGCAGCGTGTCCAGGTCTTCCTTGGCCACCCAACGCACTTCTGATGATTCGCTACTTGGTGTCGTTTCACCGCCCAAATAGCGAGCGCGGAAGCAGATTGAGAATTGCTGCCGAATCTTGCCGTCGCTGTAGGCCATGATGTGCTTCGGATTGCCGAGAATCCCCGTCACCTCGACGTCGACCCCGGATTCTTCCTTGGTCTTACGTACGCAGGAGGCTCCACCTTGTCCCCGTACGGGAAGGGCGGGACGGTCTACGACTGCCTGATGAGGAGATCCGCTGATCCGAGCCGCCATGGTTCCAGCAGGCGCAGATTAGCGGAAGATCGCGAGTATATCGAGCGTCAAAGCCGGGCCGTGCAACACATTCTCGTCATCGGGATCAACGGGCTGGGCCTTTCGTCGCTGCGCCCGACTCATCAATGCCGCACCAGGAAGGGCCATGAGTGAATAGTGCTCACCCTGCTTCCATCGGCGAGCCACTTTGCCGACCACCGTGGCCTCCCCGTCGGGGATGTCGCGCACGTGTTGGCGTTCAAGCTTGCCGGCCAGCCGGGGAGCCCCTTCGTCAATGTCGCCGACAACGATCATGTCGGCCTTCATCTTGGTGAATCCTCGCGCCGCCTTGATCTTTTCGGGATCGGGCATGCCCGCTGTGTTTGCTCCGAAAGCACTCGCCATGGGGCCAAAGATCTCAATCATGTCGAGCATCTCGCCAAGTTGTTCTGGCTGTGCAAGGAGGAGGCTCATTTGTGGAACCTCGACCTCGCAGTCCACGCTGATAAGGGTTCCGATCGCAGAACGCTCGAATAGCCCGTCAGACTCAAGGACGCGCTCGTAGTTCCACCGCTCTGACTCTGCCTCCAAGGCGGTCATTAGGCGGTCGAAGCGCAGCTCGGGCGTGTCGCGCACGACACGTTCGTCCTCCTCGCTGCGCTCACGCTGTCCAGAGATTTTTCCCGATACGGGGCTGAAGCTGAGCCCAGCGTCACCGCCCCGGATCCCGCGCTCTCCCGTGCGGCGAGTCCTCTCGTCGCTCAAACCACCCTCAAGCACGCCGAGGTAGCTGTCTACCGATGTGTTGTTGAGGTACAGGAACCGCCGTAGCACCATTCCCCCTAGTCATCCGAACTGCGGAAGGTTCGGGACGACATTACCCCGGTCGCGCAAGAGGCTACAGAGGCCGCAGACCTGTGCAGTCTTGCCCAGACGTAAACTGTGTACGGGCCCTGACGCACGACGAGCCGCCGGCAGGCAAGCAGTCCGTATCTGGTCCGCAAGAGGCCGGCGGATGGCGGGGGAGTGGTGAGATGTCGAGAGGCACTTCCGCTGGTAGCAGCCAAATTGTGCAGGTCGTCGGGGCGACCATCTCGATCTCGTAATCCCTCGGTCGCGGGTTCGAACCCCGCCCGCCCCACCACGCCGAACGCCCAGGTCAACGGCGCTGATCGCGCCCGGCCCGACGGTGAATCGGGCCGGGCGCGTCGCGCGGGCTACGCCACGAAACGGGCGCGGCGCCGGCGCCCGATCACGTAGCCCACGCCACCGAGGAGCAGCAGCGTGCCGCCGATGCCGGCGACGGTCGCGGTGTCGGAACCGGTCACCGGCAGCCCGCCGCCCTCGCCGCCGGGAGCACCCGGGCTGACGGAGGGGGCAGTGGTCGGCACGACCGTCGTCGAGGCGCTGGGCGTGGCGCTCGCCGTCGGCGTGGGCTGAACCGTCGGAGTCGCCGTAGCCGTCGGCTGAGCCGCGCAGTCGAGCGCACGGGCGTCGTACAGGCCGGTGTTCAGGAAGGCTAGGAGGACGTCGATGGACCCGTCGTCGAGGGCCTTCTGCGTCGCGGCCCGCACGTTGGGGCCGGCGCCGGTCATGGCCTGGTTCGTCTTGACCCGCAGGTCCGTCTGCCAACGGCCCTGCACGTCCGACTTGAGGAACGCACGCAGATCATCCGCGGTGCCGTTCAGCCGGTCCTCGATGGCCTTGGGCAGCACGAGCAACGATTCGGCTTGGGCCTCGGCCAGGAGCCGGTAGGCCAACAACCGCAACTCGGCGTTGGTGGCGGTGCCCACATCGATGGTGATGAGCTCGCGGAAGTCCTTGTAGACCTTGCGCTCGATCGTCTGGCAGGCCGGGTCCAACCCGGGCACCTGAGCCTGAGCCGCCGCCGGCGCAGCCGGAATCAAAAAGGCCAGCGCCACCAGGACGCCGGCCGACAACTTCCATCGCACGTGGATGGTCCTCCCCGTTGTAGGCAAAAACATGGAGATGCTACCGAGAGCGGGCAGACCGCACTGCCCCGTGGGATCGACCTTCGTCGGTGACGGGCGGCAGTCGTGGCCGCTGTCTGCCTACGACGAGAGACAGGAGTCAACGGTCAGCCGGCCGGGGGCGCCCCGGCTCGTCACCCCGCCGGCTCGTCACCCCGCCGTCTCGGATCCTGCACTGGCGGCAACGGCACCGTGCGTTCCTCGTACACCTGGATCTCGGCCCGGAAACGGTGCGCGGCCGGATGCCAGATCTCCTCGAACGGCCCCATGACGTTGTCGCCGACGCCCCGGCGACGGACCCGGGCCGCCAGCCACGCGAGAGACCCCAGGATGGCCGCCAGGACACCGACGACCAGCACGATCGCCAGCAGCTCAGCCACCGACCCACCCTAGCGGCGATCGTCGGGGCCGGGGCTGCGCCGCCGGAGTTGGATGCCGCATGCTGTCCGCCATGGCGATCTTCGACCCCAAGGCCGACCTGCTCGACTACCTGCGCGGGGCGCGCAGCGTGCTGGTGTGGAAGCTCGACGGGCTGGGCGAGTACGACATCCGCCGCCCGCTGACGCCCACCGGAACGAACCTGCTGGGCCTGGTCAAGCACTCGGCCCGAGGCGAGTTCGGCTACTTCGGTGAGACCTTCGGTCGGCCGAGCGACGCCGTTCCACAGTGGCCGGCGGGTGAGGAGACGTGGGAGGCGTGGGCCCTGCCGACCGAGTCGCGCGAGTCCGTCATCGAGCTGTACCGACGGTCCTGGGCGCACGCGGACGCCACGATCGAGGCGTTGCCGCTGGACGCGGTCGGTCGGGTGCCGTGGTGGGGCGACGGCGGCGACGTGACGTTGCATCACGTCCTGGTGCACGTGACCGCCGAGACGCAGCGCCATGCCGGTCACGCCGACATCGTCCGCGAGCTGATCGACGGCGCGGTCGGTCTGCTCCCCACCATGACGAACATGCCGGCCCTGGACCCGGCGGCCATGGCTGAGCATCGGGACATGGTGGAGCGGAACGCGCGGGAGGCCGCCGGGCGCTGAGGTCTGCTCGGGCCAGCCGCCATCTCGTCCCTGACCGTGGCGACCGGGGCCAGTCGCAGGCGGCAGCAGGTCATCTCCGGCTGCGCCCGGCAGCGTCGAGCGACTTGCCCAGCCGATACCGCAACGCGCGTACCTGAGCGATCGACAACGCCACCTGGGCGCCTCCTGTGTCGTCTGTCGCGCTCAGTATCACCACCGGTTCAGCAGCGGCGTGACCGGCCTGCACCAGCGCCACGGTGACCAGGTACGCCTCCGGCCGGCTGGTGTTGATCTCTGAAACCCGCGACCGGTGCTCTCCCCGCTGGGCGCAGTCGTGCCGGTCGCACCACCGGGGATGCCGGTCGTCTGCTCCCAACATGCCGGTGGGGAAGAGGTGAACGTATCCGCACTTCCGCACCATGTCCGGAGGGAGGCCCCCATGACGTAGACGCGGTCAGCCCGGCGGCCGTGATGGCATGCGTAGCCGCTTCCGGGTGGGTATGGCAGACGTAGGCGATGCCGTCCAGCGACTCGGTGAGGAGGTCGCTGTAGATCTCGATCCGGCCTGCTGCGGGCGCTCCGCAATCGGCCAGCTTGAACGGTAGGTCGCGCACGGGGCATACCTCCGATGCGATGAAGTCCCGGGCCGGCGGCCCGGCGCGAGCCGGGATGGCGTCCCGCTGAAGCCAAGTTGATGCTACATCAGATAGGCCAAATAGATGTTAGTGTGACTTGGCCTATGTTGTGCCCCAGCATGGTTGGCCCAAAGGGTTGCCGACGAAGATGGCCTAGTGGATCTCGATGGGGCCATGCGGGCACTGCGGGACGCCGAAGAGGCGCTGCCCGGTGCTGACGAGCGCGCCGCGCAGGCCGCCCGGCAGATCAAGGCCGAGGCTCGCGCCCGGGTCGAGGCGGCCCGCGTCGAGCTGCATCGCGTCATGGTGGCGGAGTACCGGGCCGGTGCCCGCCAGGTAGATCTCATTCGTCGCACCGGCTACAGCCGCGAGCGGGTCCGGCAGATCCTGCGGGCCGCCGGCGTCGAGGGGGACTGACTCAGGGTCGCAGGGGCGTGCGGCGGGGGATCACCTTCCGGTGCGCGATCCGCCACCCGGCACCCTCGCGGCGGACGACGTCCTCGTACACGACGCTGCCGACCGACCCGTCGGCGTGGATGCCGATCCCCTTCGACACCGCTCGGACCGTGCCGTCCGCGTCCTCGGTCACGTGGACGTTGGTGACGTGGTGCCCGACCGGATTGCGGTCCCCCAGGGCGAGGGCCGCGCTCCTGATCGCCTCGGGGCCGTGCAACTCGCCGAATCCGAAGGACGTCACGTCGTAGACCACGTCGGCGGTGAACAGCTCGCTCATCCGGTCGAGTTCGCCGGCGTCCACGAGATGCCCGTGCAGGGCCAACAACTCGTGGATCGCCAGCAGGTCCGCCACCGGCAATGTCATCGGTCGCCCCCTCGTCGCATGATCTCTTGATGCTATCAAGAGTTGACGATATAAAGAGACCGTGACCGACGAGACGTCCGAGGACGCCTTCTTCCGGGAGTTGGGCGGCACCTGCGCCGAGCTGCGGCAGGCGTTCGCCCGACACGTGGGCATCAGCCCGCAGCGCGTGCAGTTGCTGGTCCGGCTGCGACGCGCGGGGGAGACCAGTCACCGCGACCTGCGCCGGGCGTTGGGCGTCGACGGCGCGAGCATCACCCGGCTGGTCAAGGAGTTCGAGGCCGAAGGGCTGGTCGGCCGCCGTCTCGACCCGGCGGACAACCGCTACACCCTGGCCGCGTTGACCCCCACCGGCGTACGCGTGGCCGACGACCTGGTGCGGGCCCACCAGGCGTACCAGGAGCGGTTGCTCGACGGCGTCACCGCACGGGACCGGCAGACCGTGCGGCGCGTCCTGCACCGTGTCCGCGCCAACGCGACCGAACCGGACGGCCGGTGACCGACGACGGGCGCGCCGTGGCCCGGCGCATGTACGCGGCGTTCAACAATCGTGACTACGACGCCGTGCCGGGGATCTTCGCGGTGGACTTCCGCAGTCATCCGCTGGGGACCACCGGGCCGGAGCACGTGGCTCCGGCCTGGCGGCGGTTCCACGAGGCGGTCCCCGACGTCCGGGTCGTCGTCGAGGACACGGTCGTCGAGGGGGACCGGGTCGCGGTCCGCACCAGCGTGCACGGCGTGCCCGGGCAGCCGCCGTCGACCATGCTGGAGTTCCTCCGGGTACGCGACGGACGCATCGCCGAACTCTGGGGCCTGTCGGCCCTCAACCGCGAACACTGACCAGCCTCGTCGGGACGGGGCCCGGCCGGCTCGGGGCTCACGCCTCCCGGACGCTCGCGGTCCCCCGTAGGTGGCGGGGCGCCTCGATCTCGTCGAGCAGCGCGATCGCGAAGTCCTGGTAGCTGATCCGGCTGGCCGGATCGCCGTGCGCGGCGAACTCGTAGCGGCCGGTGCGGACGCCGTCGTGGTCGAAGTCGCCCGCCGGTGCCACGTACGACCAGTCGAGGTCGCAGTGTCGCAGCTCGGTGAGGCCCGCCGCATGGCCGAGGAAGAACGGGCGGTACTCGTCCGGGTAGCCGGGCTCGTCCATCAGGGGCGTGCCGGACGGCCCGGGCAGGACCGGTGCGAGACCGACCACCACCAGGCGGCGTACGCCCGCCTCGGTAAGCCCGGCGGCCAGCGCGCGCGACGACGCGGGGAAGAAGTCCTGCGCTGGCACGGTCAGGTCCGCCGCCGCGCTGATCGCCGCGTCCTGCCCGGCGGCGGCCCGCGCCACGCTGCCCGGGTCGGTGACGTCGCCGGCCACCACCGGCGCGTCGATCGGGTCGCGGTGCCGGGCGGGGTCGCGTACCACCGCCGTGACCTGGTGGCCGCGCCGCCGCGCCTCGGCCACGGCCCGGCGTCCGGCGCGACCGCCGGCGCCGAAGATCACGATGTTCATGAGAAGACGCCTCTCACCAGGGCCGGAGCCCTGTGCCCGGCCGGTGCGCCGACGGTATCGACGGGCCTGGTTACCTCGGGGATACCGGCTATCGTGAGCGGCATGAGGCAACCGTTGCCCGCCGACATGTTCGACGAGCTGTGCCCGTCCTCGCTCAACCCGATCCGGTTCGGTGACAAGTGGGCGGCGCTCATCATCCGCTGCCTCGAAGGCGGGCCCCGGCGCTTCTCCGAGCTGCGGGTGCCGCTGCGCCGCGTCACACCGAAGGTGCTCACCGGCTCGCTGCGCGCCCTGGAACGGGACGGTCTGGTGACGCGCACCGTCCACGCCGGACGCGCCGTCGAGTACGAGCTGACGCCGGTGGGCCGCAGCATGCTCGAACCGATCGCGGTGGCGTGTGCCTGGACCGAGCGGCACTGGGACGAGCTGCTCGACGCACGCGAGTCGTACGACGCCGCGGCGCCCCCCGGCCGGCGGGTCCGGCCGGCGTGACGATTGCGGCTGTCGACCGGGCCGACTAGCGTCAGCGTTCGTGAACACCGGACCGGCCCGAGGCCATGCACGGATTGGTGATCCGGTGGAGGTCTGACCGCGCCGCGGGTGCGCCACGGGCACCCGCCAGGTCGGGCCCGCGGACCTCCCCGCCGCTCGCGCACCGATGGTTCCCATTCGTGTCGAGCACCGTGAGGTCAACCGCATGACCGTTTCGTTCAACCACACCATCGTCGCCGCCCGGGACCGCCACGCGTCGGCCCGGTTCTTCCGGGAGCTGCTGGAGCTGCCGGAGGCGCCGTCCTGGGGTCCGTTCACCAACGTGCAGCTTTCCGACGGCGTGCTGCTCCAGTTCGCCGAGCCGCCGGTGGAGATCCAGATGCAGCACTACGCGTTCCTGATCGACGACGACCTGTTCGATCGGGCGTACCGGCGGCTGTGCGACCAGGGCGTCGAGCACTGGGCCGATCCGCAGATGCGTCGACCCGGTGAGATCAACAACGAGCACGGCGGCCGGGGTGTCTACTTCAAGGACCCCGGGGGCCACGCCATCGAGCTGATCACCCGCCCGTACCTGTAGTTCGGACGGAAGTGCCGGCTGGGCGCCGAGACGGGCGTTCGGCCGGCACGTCAGCGCGTCGATTCAACGTATGCGGCCAGGTTGGCCAGCGAGGACGCGATGCCCTCCTCGTGCACCGCCTGGTCGATGCCGGGTGGCACGCCGGTCGCGGTGACGGTCACCTCGGTCGCGTCGCCGACCGGGGCCAGGTGCCAGGTCAGGGTCATGATCCCCGCGTACGCCGGGTCGTCGGCCTCGAACACGGCGGTCTGCACCACCCGCTCCGACCGGACCAGGTCGGCGAACCCGACGTCGACGACGTCCGTCGCGTCCGACGTCTTGCCCGGGCTGCCGGTGGGGTCGAGATAGGTGAGCGCCATCCGGAAGCCGCCACCGGGGCGGGGATCCCAGCGCTCGATCCGCCCGCGCATGCCGTCCGGCGGCAGCCACGCCTCCAGCGCGTCCCGGTGCAGAAGCGCGTCGTAGACCGTCGCCGGCGCCGCGGCGATCGTCCTGCGCGCCCGATCGATCCTGCTCACCACTCGATTCTAGGAGCCGGCCGAGTGGAGGATGGGCGGGTGAGATTTCCCCTCTCGACGCCGCCCGCCATCCCCGCCGGCACCCTCGCGTCCGGTCCGCAGCCGACGCTCGCCGTCGGCGACGACCTCGTCCTGCGGCCGTGGCAGGCGTCCGACGCGTCGACGTTCCTCGCCGCCTACCAGGATCCCGAGATCCGCCGCTGGCACACCCGCCGACCCGACTCCGAGGACCAGGTCCGCGAGTGGTTCGCGTACTACCGCCAGGCGTGGCGACAGGAGACGGCGGCGAGCTGGGCCATGACGCACGGCGGCGGTGAGCCGCTGGGGCGCATGGTGCTGGGCGCCGTGGACCTCGGCGACGGGGTGGCGGTGTGCGCGTACTGGGTGGCGCCGGCCGCCCGCGGCGCGGGCGTGGCCTCCCGGTCGTTGCGGGCGGTGAGCGACTGGGCGCTCGGCGCCGGCTTCCACCGTCTCGAACTCGACCACTCGACCCGCAACCAGGCGTCCTGCCGGGTCGCCGTCAAGGCCGGATTCCGGGCCGAGGGCACCAGGCGCAACGCCGCCGTGCACCCGGACGGACGACACGACATGCACCTGCACGCCCGCGTCCGCGGCGACCAGTGACCCACGCGCCGGGTCGGTCGTGCGCGGGACACCGTCAAGGAGCGGCCGTGTGTGATGATCGATGCCGGGATCACCGGCGGGAGGGCGTGTGAGCGAGCCACAGCGCGGCACCGCGCCACGGACGTCGTTCTGGCAGTCGATGGCGGGGATACTCACCGCCGTCGCCGGCCTGATCACCGCGCTCGTCGGCGTCGCGGCATTCGTCTACCAGGTCACCGGTGGCGGCTCCACCTCCGCTCCGGCGACGCGGTCGCCCACTCCGTCGGTTTCGCCCCGGGAGGCAGGCGCGGAGACGTCCCCACCGCAGGCCGCCACCCCGGAGAGTGCCGGGGACGGCCCCTTCGAACTGCTCTTCAACAACAACGGCGTCGATCTCGACGCCGACCCGCCCAGGGTGGCCACCGGGCCGGACCCCGAGATCGACATTTACGACGGGGGTGGCTCGATCCAGAGCTTTCCCATCTGGGCCGGCCTGGCCAGGTGGAGTCGCACCGGCTCACCGACCCGGGAGGACTGCGTCTCCCTGCTCAACGGCTTTGCGACGATCGACTCCACCTACCGCAAGGGCAGCCGATACTGCGTGCACACGCGGGAGGACGTCCACGTCGCGTTCGTCGAGTTCGTCGCACCGATCGAGGCCGGCTGGAAGATCCGGGTGACGGTCTGGCCGGGCACGGCGGACTGACCTCCGTGACTGGCCTCCCACGACGCGCGGGACTCGGTGGACGCGAATGAGAGAGTGACGGCGTGCGGGTGGGGATCCTTGGGCCGCTGGAGGTCCGCGACGGCGAACAGGCCGTCGCCGTCGCCGGTGCCCGGCTGCGGGCGCTGCTGATCCGTCTCGCCCTGGACCCGGGCCGTCCGGTGAGCGTGCCGGCGCTGGCCGAGGCGCTCTGGGCGGACGCGCCGCCCGCCGACACCGCGAACGCCGTGCAGACGCTGGTGTCCCGGCTGCGCCGCGCGGTGCCCGGGCTCGGGGTACGCAGCGGCCCGACCGGGTACCGGCTCGACCTGGCGCCGGACGACGTGGACGCGGAGCGGTTCGCGCGGCTGGCCCGCCAGGGGCGGGAGGCGCTGCGCGACGGCGACCCGCAGCGGGCGCTCGGGTCACTGCGGGACGCGCTGGCGCTGTGGCGCGGTCCCGCGCTGGCCGAGGTCGCCGACGCCTCGTACGCGGACGCCGCCGTGGCGCGCCTGACGGAGCTGCGGCTCACCGCCCAGGAGGACCGGATCGAGGCGGAGCTGCGGATCGGCCGGCCGGAGCTGCTGGTTGCCGAGCTGGACGAGCTGACCGCCGCGTACCCGCTGCGGGAGCGGCTGGCCGCGCTGCGCCTGCGGGCGTTGGCCGCCGCCGGTCGGCCGGCTGAGGCGCTGGCCGCGTACGAGCGGATCCGGCAGCGGCTCGCCGAGGAGCTGGGGGTGGACCCCTCGCCCGAGCTGCGGGCCGCGCACCTGGCGTTGTTGCGGGGCGAGGCGGCCCCGCCACCGGCACCCACCGGACGGCGGGGGAACCTGCGCGCCGCGCTCACCACGTTCGTCGGGCGGGACGACGACCTGCGTCGGCTCACCGGGCTGCTCGCCGGCAACCGGCTGGTCACGCTGCTCGGGCCGGGCGGCGCCGGCAAGACCCGGCTGGCGAGCGTGGCGGCCGGCCGGCTGGCGGACGGCGTACCGGGCGGGGCCTGGCTGGTCGAGCTGGCCCCGATCACCGACCCGGCGGACGTGCCACGCGCCGTGCTCGACGCGCTCGGTCGCCGGGATCGGACGCTGGAACCGGCCCGGACCCCGATCCGCGACACGCTCGGCCGGCTGGTCGACGCGCTCGCCGCCGACGAGACGCTGATCGTGCTGGACAACTGCGAGCACGTCGTCGAGGCCGCAGCCCGGCTCGCCGAGGAACTGCTCGGCCGCTGCCCGGGGCTGCGTGTGCTGGCCACGTCCCGCGAGCCGCTCGGCATCGTCGGCGAGGCGCTGGATCCCGTACCGCCGCTGCGCCTGCCGCCGGCGGACGTGTCGCCGGCCGACGCGGTCGCGTACCCCTCGGTGCAGTTGCTGCGTGACCGGGCCGGGGCCGTGCGGGCCGGGTTCACGGTGACCGACGACAACGTCGCCGACGTGGTGGAGATCTGCCGCCGCCTGGACGGCCTGCCGCTCGCCATCGAACTGGCCGCGGCGCGGCTGCGGACGCTGTCGCCGCGGCAGGTCACGGCCGGCCTGGACGACCGGTTCCGGCTGCTGACCGGCGGCAGCCGGACCGCGCTGCCCCGGCACCGGACGCTGCGCGCGGTGGTGGACTGGAGCTGGGGGTTGCTCACCGGCGACGAGCGCCGGCTCGCCGAGCGGCTCGCCGTGTTCCCGGCCTCGGTCACCGCCGACTCGGCGACCGGCGTCGCCGGCCCGGCCGCCGCCGCGCTGCTCGACGCGCTCGTCGACAAGTCGCTGCTCCAGGTGGTCGGCGACGGGCGGTTCCGGATGCTGGAGACCATCCGGGAGTACGGCCTGGAGCGGCTCGTCGCGGCCGGCGGCGCCGCCGAGGCGCGGGCCGCGCACGCCGCGTACTTCCGGGACCTGGTGGTGACCGCGGAGCCGCACCTGCGCACCGCCGGCCAGCTCCCCTGGCTGCGGCTGCTGGCGGCGGAACGGGAGAACATCGTCGGCGCGCTGCACTTCGCCTGCGACGCCGGGGACGCCGACACCGCGCTGCGGATCGGCGCCGGGCTGGCGCTGCCGCTGATCATCTGGGGTGACGACGGCGGGATCGGCGGCGACGTGCTGGCCCGCGCGCTCGCGCTGCCCGGCCCGGCGCCGGCGGCGGAGCGGGCCGTGGTGCTCGCCATCCGCATGATCACCGAGATGTTCCACAGCGCCCGTGAGCCCACGCCGGAGCGGATCGCGGAGCTGACCGACGCGGTCCGCGCGGCGCAGGGGACCGGGCACCCGCTGGTGGCGTTGCTCGAACCGGCCCTGTCGATGTTCACCGACGACACCGCCGCCGGGATCGCGGCGGTGGACCGCGCCCGCGGGCACCCCGACCCGTGGACCGACGGCACGCTGCTCACCATGCGCGGCCAGATCCGGGAGAACGACGGCGACGCCGAAGGGATGCTGCGCGACCTGACCGGGGCGGTCGCGGAGCTGCGGGTGGTCGGCGAACGGTGGAGCCTGTCGATGGTGCTGAGCCAGTACGCCGACGCGCTGACCAAGCGCGGTGACTTCCCGGCGGCCACGGCCGCGCTGGAGGAGTCGGCGCGGCTGGTCCGCGAACTGAACCCGAGCGCCGAGCCGGGCTTCCAGTTGATCTGGCTGGCGGCCATCCGGGCCCGGTCCGGGGACGTGGCCGGCGCCAAGGCGGAACTGCGCCGGTTCGTGGCCGAACGGGTGGCCGACCGGGAGGGCCGGGACGCCGCGTTCGCGCTGATGATGCTCGGCGACATCGCCCGGATCGAGGGTTCGCTCGACGAGGCGGCGGAGTGTTTCGCGGAGGCGATGCGCCGCCAGGACGAGGCACCACTCGTCGCGCCGCAGTTTCGTGGGCTGCTGTTGGCCGCGATGGCGAACCTCGCGCTCGCCCGGGGCGACGTGCCGGGTGCGCGTCGCTGCCTGTCCGAGGCCACCGCCCGAGGGCTCGCCGCCCGGGACATGCCGGTGGTCGCGATCATCGCGGTCGGCTGGGTGGCGGTCGCCGCGGCGGAGGGCCGGTACGAGCGGGCCGCCGAGCTGCTCGGCACGTCCGACTCGCTGCGCGGCTGGCCGGACCGGTCCAACCCGGACGCGCAGCGGCTCGCCGAGCGGCTGCGCGCCGAGCTGGGCGACGACGGGTACGCCGCCGCGTACGCCCGGGGGCACGGCCTGAGCCGGGCCGCCGCCCTGGCGTCCGTGAGCGGCGACCCGGTCCGGACGGCCTGAGCCGGCCGCCGCCCCGGCGTTCGCGAGCGGCGGCCCGATGCGGCCGGTCAGGCGCGGCGCCGGTAGGCCCGTACGGCCAGCGGCGCGCAGACCGCGATGATCGCCACGGTCCAGATCAGTGACCGGGTCACCGGCCCGGCGACCGGACCGCCGAGGATCAGGCCCCGCGCCGCGGTCATCACGTCGGCCACCGGGTTCACGCCGACCCACCACTGCAACCAGCCGGGCATCGTGTCGGTCGGCGCCATCATGTTGGTGCCGAACGTCAGCGGGAACATCACCAGGAACGCGGTCCCCTGCACCGCGCTCGGGCTGCGCATCAGCACGCCGAGCAGCACCCCGACCCAGCTCACCGCGAACGCGAACGCGATGGTCAGCAGGCACGCCGCCAGCGTGGACAGCGGATCGGTGCCGATCCGGAAGCCGATGGCGTAGCCGAACGTGAACAGCACCACGATCGAGACCACGAACCGCACCAGGTCGCCGACCACCGAGCCGACAAGCGGCGCGGACCGGGCGATGGGCAGGCTGCGGAACCTGTCGAAGACGCCCTTCTCGATGTCGGTGTTGAGGCTGACGCCGGTCGCGACGGACGCGAACAGCACGGTCTGCACCATGATCGCCGGGAGCAGGAACTCCAGGTACGCGTGCTGCGAGCCGGAGATCGCGCCGCCCAGCAGGTAGACGAAGATCAGCACGAAGACGATCGGTTGGAGCGTCACGTCGAGGAGCTGCTCCGGGGTGCGGAGCGTCTTGATCAGGCTGCGGCCGGCGAGCGCGAGGCTGTGCCGGACCAGCCCGAACGGGCGGGCGCCGGGCCGGGGCGCACGGGTCCGGGGCGGCGTCGCCGCCGGGTGCGTGGTCGTGGTCATGCCGCCACCTCCGTGGGCTGCTCGGCGCCGTGGCCGGTCAACGTGAAGAACACCTCGTCCAGGCTGGGCAGCCGTAGCGCCAGCTCGACCACCCCGATGCCGGCGTCGTCGAGCCGGCGCACCACAGCGGTGAACGCCGCGTCGCCCTCCACCGGCACGGTGAGCAGGCCGGGCCGGGGGAGTTCGGGTTCGGCGCCGGCGCCGGCGCGCAGGATGTCGGCGACCTCGCCGATCCGCTCCGGCTCGGTCGGCCGGACCACGATGGTCTGGCTGCCGGCGATGCGCTTCAGCTCGGCCGGCGTGCCGTGGGCGATCACCCGGCCGTGGTCGATCACCGAGATCTCGTCGGCCAGCGCGTCCGCCTCGTCCAGGTACTGCGTGGTGAGCAGCACCGTCGAGCCGTCGTCGACGAGCGAGCGGACCACCCCCCACATCTCCTCGCGCTTGGCCGGGTCCAGACCGGTCGTCGGCTCGTCCAGGTAGATCACCTCCGGCCGGCCGACCAGGCTCGCGGCCAGGTCCAGCCGGCGGCGCATGCCACCGGAGTACGTCTTCGCCGGCCGTCCGGCGGCGGCGGTCAGGTCGAACCAGGCGAGCAGTTCGGCCGCCCGCGCCCGGGCGTCGCGCCGGCTCAGGTCCAGCAGCCGGCCGATCAGCACCAGGTTCTGCGTACCGGTCAGGTCCTCGTCGACCGACGCGTACTGCCCGGTCAGGCCGATCAGCCGGCGGACCCGGGCGGCGTCGGCGACCACGTCGTGACCGCCGACGGTGGCCCGCCCGGAGTCCGGGCGCAGCAGGGTGGCGAGGATGCGTACCGCGGTGGTCTTGCCGGCGCCGTTCGGCCCCAGCACCCCCAGCACGGTCCCCCGTCGTGCGGCGAGGTCGATCCCGGCCAGCGCGGTCGTCGAACCGAACCGCTTGACCAGGCCCTCCGCCTCGAATGCGTAACTCATGGCACCGACCATGGCGGGCGCCGCTGGTAGCGCCCGCACACGACGCTGACACCGGTACGCACACCGCGCCGCCGACCGACAGGAGGTGCTCGCTCGCCTAGGATGGCGGCATGAGCGCTGAGGCTGTCGGCATGCACATGCCCGCCGTCGTGACGCTCGACGACGTGGCGACGATGAACGCCGCCGACCCGAACGGTCACCGCTACGAGACCAGCCCCGAGGGGGTCCTGTCGGTCATGCCGCCGCCCGACTCGGAGCACGCGATCATCGCGAGCCGCCTCTTCGCCTGGCTGATCATGGCCGGCTGGCCCGCCGAGCAGGTGCTCCAGGCGGTCGGCGTCCGGGTTCCCGGGCCGAACGGGGATGGCGGCCGAATTCCCGATCTGACGGTGTGGCGGAAGCCGCCTGGCCGTGGCGTCTGGTCACCCGTGACCGACCTCGTGCTGGCGGTGGAGATCGTCTCGCCCGGCTCCGAGGCGATGGATTCGGTGACCAAGGTGCGGGAGTACGCCTCGGCCGGCATCCCGCGCTACTGGGTGGTCGAACGGGACGGCCCGCAGACCGTCACGCTCCACGAGCTGACCGGCGACGGCCGGTACGCCGCACACGCCCGGATGCCGCTGGCCTGGCTGTTGCAGACCGCGCCCGCCGACCACCTGGACCGGTGAACGGCCGACCCGGATGGCGGTGGCGATGTGCGCCGCGAGGCCCGACTGGGCATACTCGCCGGATGTCCGATCAGTCCCGGCGCCCGGCGGCGTCGCCGATGCTGGCCGCGCTGCGCGACGGCACCCGCGACCACCACGCCGCCGTGGAACGGCGACTCGGCCTGCCCGACCGGATCCGCTCCCGAGGTGATCTGGCCGCCGCGCTGGTCGGGCTGCTCGCGGCCTGGTCACCGTTGGAGCGGGACCTCGCCGCCGCCGACTGGTCCGGGCTCCCGCTCGACCCCCGGCTGGGCGGGGCCACCGCGTTGCTCCGCGCCGACCTGGCTGCCCTCGGTGTCGCGCCCGACCGGCCGGTCGCCGGCTCGTCGGGCCTCCGCTTCGACACCCTCGCCCGGGCGGTCGGCGGCCGGTACGTCCTGCTCGGCAGCGCCCTGGGTGGCAGCGTCATCGCGCCGGAGGTGGAGCGCCGGCTGGGGCTGGCCGAGGGGGAGGCGACCCGGTTCTTCCGCCGCAGCGGGGGCTCGCCGGGGCGCGACTGGCGGGACTTCCGGCGCGCGCTGGCCGGGCGGGAGTGGTCGGAAGCGGAGTTGCGGGACGCCGCCGAGGCGGCCCGGCGGACCTTCGCCGTCGTGGGCGACGCCGCTCGCGTGGCCTGAGGTTCAGGGGCGGTCCAGGCGTTCGGCGTACGCGTCGCGCAGCGCCGCCCAGTCGAATTCCTTCGCCTCCGCCCCACGGATCGGGCCGACCGGGTCGCCGTCGAGCAGGTGCCCGGCGACGTCCAGGCAGAGGTGCCAGCCGGCAGCCACCATCGGGGCCAGGTCGGGCCGGTCGATCCGGTGCCGCAGCGTGAGCGTGGTGCCGGTGTCGGTCGGGGTCAGTTCCCAGCGGAGCAGGGCGGTGCCCCAGGTGTACTCCAGCACGCGCGGGCGGTCCGCGCGCAGGATCGTGGCCGGTGCCGGGTGCGCCCGGTCGCCGTCGACCGTGCGGAGTGTGGTCTCGCCGGGGCTGCCCAGGTCGCGGTCGGCCAGGAACGGGGCC
This sequence comes from Micromonospora sp. NPDC049240, assembly GCF_040647835.1. NCBI lineage: Bacteria > Bacillati > Actinomycetota > Actinomycetes > Micromonosporales > Micromonosporaceae > Micromonospora > Micromonospora sp. NPDC049240. The sequence goes on along the minus strand of NZ_JBEZCX010000009.1, from coordinate 148,953 downwards.
CACTCGGCGAGCTGTGCCGGGTCGGTCAGCGCGGTCCAGACCCGCTCGGGCGGGTGCCGCAGGCCGCGGACGAGGACCAGGTCCCACCGGTCGTCGACCGGAACCCGGTCGACGTCGGCGAGCGGGCCGGGGCGGAAACTGTCACGCTGCATCGTCACTCCTGACGGTCGAGATGGCGCTCCAGGGCGTCGAGGTGTTCGGTCCACATCAGCCGGTACGGCCCGAGCCAGTCGTCCACCGCCCGCAGCGGCCCGGTGTCGACCCGGTAGATCCGCCGTTGGGCCGCGCTGCGGCAGGTGACCAGGCCCGCCTCGCGCAGCACCCGGAGGTGTTTGGACACGGTCGGCTGGCTCATGCCCAGCGCGTCCACCAGGTCGCCGACGCTGCTCTCCGCCCGGCGCAGCCGGTCGAGGATGCGGCGGCGGGCGGGCTCGGCCAGTACGGCGAAGGTGTCCACGGGCACCCACCCAATATGCCACACGGGTTATATGTCTGTGTGGGCATAGAGAGTGTCCCTATGCTCGGGGCATGGAACTGCGGATCTTCACCGAACCCCAGCAGGGGGCCAGCTACGACCAGTTGCTCGCCGTGGCGCGCCGCGCGGAGGAGACCGGCTTCGCCGCGTTCTTCCGCTCCGACCACTACCTGAAAATGGGCTCGGTGAGCGGCGATCCCGGACCGACCGACGCCTGGACCACGCTCGCCGGCCTGGCCCGGGACACCACCCGGATCCGGCTCGGCACGCTGATGAGCGCCGCCACGTTCCGGCTGCCCGGGCCGCTCGCCATCACCGTGGCGCAGGTCGACCAGATGAGCGGCGGCCGGGTCGAGCTGGGCATCGGCGCCGGCTGGTACGCCGAGGAGCACGCCGCGTACGGCATCCCGTTCCCGCCGGTGGGCGAGCGGTTCGACCGACTGGAGGAGCAACTCGCGGTCATCACCGGACTCTGGTCCACCCCGGCCGGTGCCACGTTCGACTTCCCCGGCACGTACTACCCGGTCACCGACTCGCCGGCGCTGCCCAAGCCGGTGCAGCGGCCCCGCCCACCGGTCCTGCTCGGCGGTCGCGGCCCGAAGCGCACGCCCGGCCTGGCCGCCCGGTACGCCGACGAGTTCAACATGCCGTTCGCCTCGGTCGACGACACGACGACCCAGTTCCGGCGGGTGCGGGACGCCTGCGCCGAGATCGACCGGGACCCGGCCACGATGACCTGGTCCAACGCGCTGGTGCTCTGCTGCGGCCGGAACGACGCCGAGGTGGCCCGGCGCGCCGAGGCGATCGGCCGGGAGCCCGCCGAACTGCGCGCGAACGGCGCCGCCGGCACGCCCGCCGAGGTGGTCGACACGCTCGGCCGGTACGCCGAGGCGGGCAGCAGCCGGATCTACCTCCAGGTGCTCGACCTGACCGACCTGGACCACCTGGAACTGGTCGCCGCCGAGGTGATGCCGCAGCTCTGAGCGCGGACCCGCGACCAGGGCCGGGGGCGGTCAGCCCGCCGTCGCCCGCCGGATCGTGTCGAGTCGGCCGTCGCGGTCGCTGTCCAGGTACGTCAGGTCCGGGACACCGTCGCCGTCCAGGTCGACCTGCACCACGTCGGCCACGCCGTCGCCGTCCAGGTCGGTGACCACCTCGACGGAGCCGTCCAGATGCCGGGTCACGATCGACCGGCCCGGCCCCTCGCGTGGCGGCGGCCCCGGGTGGGGCACCGGGTCGGGCTCGGGTTCCGGCGTCGGCGCCGGCGCGGTCAGGTCCGCACCGGCCCCGGCCAGGTCGGGGCCGACGCCGGTCGGGTCGATCTCCTCCTCCGACGGGTACACGTCGCCGCGGAGGCTCGGGTCGCGGTAGCTGCTCATCCGTCCAGGATTCCCGCTGCGACCCCGAAGCAACCCTGCCCGCGCCGGATGGCGGATGATGCAGCGCATGACCGACACCAACTGGGCCGGCAACGTCCGCTGGTCGGCCCGGACCCGGCACCGGCCGACCTCCCTCGACGAACTGCGCCGGCTGGTCGCCGGGGCGGACCGGGTCCGGGCCGTCGGCACCGGCCACTCGTTCAACCGGCTCGGCGACACCACGGGCGTCCAGGTCGCGCTGGACGGGTTGCCGCCCACCGTCGCGCTCGACCCCGACCGCGGCACGGTCACGGTCGCCGCCGGCCTGCGCCACGGCGACCTGGCCACCACACTGCACGCCCAGGGGTACGCGCTGGCGAACCTCGCCTCGCTGCCGCACATCTCGGTGGCCGGCTCGGTCGCCACCGCCACCCACGGCTCCGGCGTCGCCAACCGCAACCTGGCCGCCGCCGTCGCCGCGCTGGAACTGGTCACCGCCGACGGTGACCTGCTCACCGTCGACCGGACCGACAGCCGGTTCGCCGGCCTGGTGGTCAACCTCGGCGCGCTGGGCGTGGTCACCCGGCTCACGCTCGACATGGTCCCCACGTTCACGGTCCGGCAGTACGTCCGGCTCGGCCTGCCCCGCGCCGCGCTCGACGAGGCGCTGGACGCCGCGTACAGCGTCAGCGTCTTCACCGGCTGGCGGTCGGCGCGCTTCGACCAGGTGTGGGTCAAGCAGCGTGCCGACCAGGCGCCGCCGCCGGCCGACTGGCTGGACACCGAGGCGGCCGAGACGCCGCAGCACCCGGTGCCGGGCATGTCACCCGAGCACTGCACCGCCCAGTTCGGCGAGCCCGGGCCGTGGCACGAGCGGCTGCCGCACTTCCGGCTCGGCTTCACCCCGAGCAGCGGCGACGAGTTGCAGTCCGAGTGGCACGTGGCCCGCGCCGACGCGGCGGCGGCGCTCGCCGCGCTCGACCCGGTCGCCGAGCGGATCGCCGCCGTGCTCCAGATCTGCGAGCTGCGTACGGTGGCCGCCGACGAGCTGTGGCTGAGCCCGAACTTCCGCCGGGACACGCTGGCGCTGCACTTCACCTGGATCGGCGACCCGGAGGCGGTCGCGCCGGTGCTGGCCGAGGTGGAGCAGCGGCTCGCCCCGTTCGCGCCGCGCCCGCACTGGGGCAAGCTGTTCGACCGGGACCCGGCCGCCGCGTACCCCCGGCACGCCGACTTCGTCGCGCTGCTGCGCGAGTTCGACCCGGCCGGGAAGTTCCGCACCGCGGAGCTGGACCGCTACTTCCCCCGCGACTGACGGCCCACGGCGCGCGGTCAGCGACCGGTGGAGGTCTGCTGGCGCAGGCTGCCGCGCTGCACCGCGCGGCTGATGTCGCTGGGCGAGACGATCCCGACCAACTGGTCGTCGATCACCACCAGCGCCCGGCCGTCGGTGCACTCGTTGAGCCGGGGGAGCAGGTCGGTGAGCTGTTCCTCCGGGCGGGCGAGCACCAGCTCGTCGGCCCGGCAGGACACCTCGGCCAGCGTGGTGGAGGCGCGGCGGTCCGGCGCGGTACCGCGTACCCGGTCGAGGGTGACCAGACCGACCGGCCGACCGTCGGCGGTCAGCGGCAGCGCCGAGTGCCGGTACGCGAACAGATAGTGGTCGACGAAGTCGGCCACGGTCAGGTCGCCGGACGCGGTCTGCGGCTGCGGCGTCATGACGTCGCCGACCCGGACGCCGCGCAGCGCGTCGCCGACGCGCGCCTGCCGCTCCTCCTGCCCGGCCGCGCCGATCAGGAACCAACCGATCAGCGCCAGCCAGAGTCCGCCGAACCCGGCGCCGCTGAGGAACCGCCACAGCCCGAGCCCGATCAGCACGATGCCCAGCACCCGGCCGGCGCCGGCGGCCACCACCGAGGCCCGGGTCCGGTCGCCGGTGGCCTTCCACACCGCCGCCCGCAGCAACCGGCCACCGTCCAGCGGCGCGGCCGGCAGCACGTTGAAGAGCGCCAGCAGCACGTTGATGCCGGCCAGCCAGGAGAGCGCGCCGAGCAGCAGACCGTGCCCGCCGGCCACCGCGACGGCCACCGCGATCGCGCCGAACACCACACCGATGATCAGGCTGACCAGCGGTCCGACGCCGGCGATCCGCAGCTCGGCGCCGGGATCCCTCGCCTCGCCCTTCAGCTCGGCGACGCCGCCGAAGAGCCAGAGCGTGATGCCCTCGACCTCGATGCCGTTGCGCTTGGCCACCACCGCGTGCGACACCTCGTGGGCGAGCAGCCCGAGGAAGAAGACCACCGCGGCGGCCAGGCCGGCCGCGACGTAGGCGATCGTGGAGTGGCCGGGGTACGAGCGCGGGAACAGGCTGGCCGACAGCGTCCAGGCGATCAGCACGAAGATGACCAGGACACTCCAGTTGACGCCGACGGGTACGCCCGCGACCCGGCCGAGCCGGAAACTCGCCCTCATCGCTCCGTCATACCCGCCCCACCCGCGCCCACACCAGTCCCGAACGGCCCAGCGCGCCGCGCTCGCCACGAGGTAGGCACCCACGATGCCGGGAGCATGACGCGGCGGATCACGATCAGCCTGCCCGACGACGTCGCCGATTACGTCGAGCGCTCAGCCGCCAGGATGTCTGGCTTCATCGCGGACGCCCTGCGACGGAAGATGCGGGCGGACGGGCTGCGGGCCCGGTGGGCCGAGCGCGGTTACCGGGTGACCGACGAGGACGTCGAACGTGCGGGTCCCGCACGAAGGTGCCGTGGTAGTCGTCGTGGTATTCGGGATGCACGGCGGGCGTCAGCAGTGACGTGGCACCGGCGTCGAGCGCGGCCCGGTAAAGGTGGCGACATCCTCGCGGGTGTCGACGGTGAGGGCCAGGTGCATGTTCGTGCCGACCGTGCCGCCGTCGATCAGCCAGAAGTAGGGCTTCACCCCGGCCAGTCCGAAGCCGGTCATGGCCGTCGGCTGGTTCGGGGTGGCGTTCGGCGGGATCTGGAGCATCTTGGTGATCCCCGGTGACCGCTACCCGGCCCGGTTGCGTCGGGGCGCCTCACTGACCACGGTCGGGGAGAACTCGTTGGCCGCCTCGACCGCCCACTCCAGCGCGTGGTCGGCCTCCTCCTCCCAGCCCGGCTCGCCGCCGACGAAGTGCGACCGGCCGGGGAACTCCCGGTAGCCGGTGATCGCGGTGGAACCGCGGTAGAGGTTGGCGAGACTGCTGGCCAGCGACGGCGGGATCACATGGTCCTCGCCACCGGCGGTGATCAGCAGCGGTGCCCGGTCGCTGCGCTTCTTGTCGATCTCGGTGGCCGAGTCCGGGTCCAGGTTGGCGAACGAGCCCTCGAACAGCACGTGCCCGGCGCCGGGTACGGCGTACCGCTGCCAGGCGGCGTCGGACTCCGCCCGGGTGAGCGTGTTGCCGAAGGCGTACCGGAAGTCCTCGGCGGTGAACGGGACCGCGCGGTGCCGGTTGGCCGGGTTGTGCAGGATGGAGAACCCGGAGCGCAACGTGCTCAGCGGCAGCTTGAGCACGCCCTTGACCGGCGCGGGGTGCACGCCGACGACGGCGGCGCCGAGCCGGCGGTCCAGCAGCAGTTGGGCGATCAGACCGCCGAACGAGTGCCCCATGATGATCGGCGGCCGGGGCAGCTCCCGGATGATCGTCGCGTAGTGGTCGACGATGGTGGCGATCCGCTGGCCGGCGATCGGCGTGGGGTCGGCCCGCAGGTCTTCGACCTCACGGTCCATGCCGGGCCAGGCCGGGGTGAGCACCCGGAAGCCGCGCGCCGTGTAGCGGTCGGCCCAGCGCTCCCAGCTCCGCGACGTCATCCAGAGCCCGTGGATGAGCACGATCGTGTCGACGCGTCCGGTAGGTACCCCCATGCCGCGGCTTACCCAACCCGCCCGCCCTCACTCCCACCCGGCGCCCCCGGGCCGGCCAGCCCACATCGATCTTGGAGTTGTGGCACCTCCGATAACGGCACTAAACCGACATTCTCTGGCGCCGCAACTCCAAGATCGCGGTAAGTGGACGAGGCTGCGGCTGCCTGACAAATGTCACGGGCGGAAGGTGACGCCTGTTCCCGGGACCCGGACGTCGCGGGCCGGAGCATCGTTGGCATGACCGACACCGCACCGGCCGTGGAACTGGCCGGACTCACCAAGACCTACGGCCCGGTGACCGCCGTGGACGGGCTCAGCCTGCGGATCACCCCCGGTGAGGTGGTGGCCTTCCTCGGCCCCAACGGCGCCGGCAAGACCACCACCGTGGACATGCTGCTCGGGCTGGCCCGACCGGACGCCGGCACGGTCCGGCTCTTTGGCGGCAGCCCGACCGACGCCGTCCGGCACGGCCGGGTCGCCGCCGTGATGCAGACCGGCGGGCTGCTCAAGGACCTCACCGTCACCGAGACGGTACGGATGACCGCGCACTTCTACGGCCACACCCGGCCGGTGGCCGAGGTGCTGGAGCGCGCCGGCATCGCCGAGATCGCCGACCGGCCGGTCGGCAAGTGCTCCGGCGGCCAGCAGCAGCGGCTGCGGTTCGCCCTGGCGTTGCTGCCCGACCCGGACCTGATGGTGCTGGACGAGCCGACCACCGGCATGGACGTCGAGGGGCGGCGCGACTTCTGGCAGGCGATCCGGGCCGACGCCCGCTCCGGCCGGACCGTCCTGTTCGCCACCCACTACCTGGACGAGGCCGACGCGTACGCGGACCGGATCGTGCTGGTCCGGTCCGGCCGGGTGGTCGCCGACGGCACCACCGCCGAGATCAAGAACCTGGCCGCCGGCCGGGTGGTCCGGGCCACGCTGCCCGGCGCCGACCAGGCCGCGCTCGCCGCGCTGCCCGGCGTCCGCTCCGTCGAGGTACGCGGCGACGCGATCCTCGTGCACAGCGAGGACTCCGACGTCGTCGCCCGGCACCTGCTGACCCGCACCGACGCCCGGGACCTGGAGATCACCTCACGCAACCTCGAGGACGCGTTCCTCGCCCTGACCGCCGCCTGACCGACCTGCCCGGGAGCCTCGCATGACCGCCACCACCTCACCCGACACCACCACCGGCCCGCGCCGGCCCGACCGCCGGCCGCCCGCCCTGGGGGGCTTCTCCACCGCCGTGCTCGCCATCGAGATCCGCCGGGTCCTGCGCAACCGTCGCACGCTGATGTTCATCCTGGTCATGCCGGCGGTCTTCTTCCTCCTGTTCGGCCTGCCGTCGCGCGGCGAGAAGCTCGACAACGGCCTGCCGGTCACCGGCTGGATCATGATCAGCCTGGCCGTGTACGCGGCCATGGTGGCCACCACCAGCGCCGGCGCGGCCGTCGCCACCGAGCGTGCGCTGGGCTGGAGCCGGCAGTTGCGGCTGACCCCGCTGCGCCCGGCCGCGTACGTGGCGACGAAGGTGGCCACCGCGATGGTGCTCGGGCTGCTCGGCGTGCTCGTCGAGTTCGGCGTCGGCGCCGCCTCCGGGGTGCGGTTGCCGGCCCACGTGTGGCTGGAGTCCGGCCTGACCGCGTGGATCGGCTCGCTGGTCTTCGCCGCGTTCGGCCTGTTCGTCGGCTACCTCGCCCCGGCCGAGAACGTCATGCAGTTCATGGGCCCGGCACTGGCCATCCTGGCCATGCTGGGCGGTCTGTTCGTTCCGCTCGATCTGCTGCCCGACGTGATGCGGCAGATCGCCACGTTCACCCCGGTGTACGGGGTCGGTCAGCTCGCTCGCGCGCCGCTGACCGGCACCGGGGTGGACTGGGCGGCGGTCGGCAACGTGGCCGCCTGGACCGCGTTCTTCGGTCTCGGCGCGGCCCGCCTGTTCCGCCGCGACACCACCCGGGTCTGACCGGGGCGGCGAGCACTAGCGTGGTGGGCGTGACGTTGCCGACCGTCCCGGCCCGGCCGGTGAACCGTCCCCACTGGCGGTTCACCGGCTGGCTGCTGGCGGCGGTCTGGCTGTTCTTCCTCAACATTCCGTTCGTCACCGCCCTGCACCAGCCGGAGCTGTGGCGGCGGCTGCTCGGGCTCGCCTCGGTGATCGCGTTCGCCGTGGCGTACGTGCTGATCTTCGAGTGGGGTCGGGCCCGCCGGCAGCAGCACCGCCCGATCCCGGCCGACCGGGCCCGGCTGCTGATCGCGGTGCTGCTAGCGCTCGGTCTGGCCGGCATCCCGGGCACCGGCGGCGACTGGCTGACCACACTGGTCTTCGTGGCCGCCGCCGCGGTGTTCCTGCTGCCGTCGGTGGAGGCGCTGGTCGTGGTGGTGCTGGCCGCGGCGACCCCGCCGGTCACCTCGCGCCTGGTGCCCGGCTGGGAGTCGGAGAGCACTGTCGTCTTCGCGGTGCTGCTCGCCTCGTTCGCCATGTTCGGGGTGAGTCGGCTGGCCCAGCGCAACGGCGAACTTCAGGCCGCGCAGGCCGAGATCCGCCGGCTCGCGGTGGCCGAGGAGCGCGCCCGCACCGCCCGCGACCTGCACGACATCCTCGGGCACTCGCTGACCGTGGTGGCGGTGAAGGCCGAGCTGGCCGGCCGGCTGCTGGAGCTGGACCCGGCGCGGGCGGCCGTCGAGATCGCCGACGTGGAGCGGCTGGCCCGGGAGGCGCTGGCCGACGTGCGGGGCACCGTCGGGGCGTACCGCGGGGTGGATCTGGCGTCCGAGGTGGCCGGCGCCCGGTCGGCGCTGGCCGCCGCGGGCATCGTCGCGGAGCTGCCGAAGTCGGTGCCGGAGCTGCCGGCGGACCGGGACGAGCTGTTCGGCTGGGCGGTCCGCGAAGGGGTGACGAACGTGGTGCGACACAGCGGCGCGCGGCGCTGCGTGATCCGGGTGGACCCGGCGGGGGTGGAGGTCCGCGACGACGGCCGGGGACCGGCCGGCGAGTCGGCGGGCGCCGGGCACGGGCTGGTCGGGCTGCGGGAGCGGGCGGCCCGGTTGGACGCCACCGTGACGGTGGCCCGGGCGTCCGGCGGGCGCGGTTTCCTGCTCCGGGTCACGGTGCCGCACCCCGACGGAAGGACACCCGGATGACCACGCCGATCAGACTGCTGCTCGCCGACGACCAGGCGCTGGTCCGCGGCGCGCTGGCCGCGCTGCTTTCGCTGGAACCGGATCTGACCGTGGTGGCGGAGGTGAGCCGCGGTGACGAGGTGGTGCCGGAGGCGCTGCGTACCCACCCGGACGTGGCGCTGCTCGACGTGGAGATGCCCGGCCTGGACGGGGTGGCCGCCGCGGCGGCGCTGCGGGCGGCGCTGCCCGGATGCCGGGTGCTGGTGGTGACCACGTTCGGCCGGCCCGGCTACCTGCGTCGGGCGATGGAGGCGGGCGCGAACGGCTTCGTGGTCAAGGACACCCCGGCCCGCCAGCTCGCCGACGCGGTCCGCCGGGTGCACGCCGGCCTGCGGGTGGTCGACCCGACGCTGGCCGCCGAGACGCTGGCCACCGGCGCGAGTCCGCTCACCGAGCGGGAGACCGAGGTGCTGCGTACGGCCCGGGGCGGCGGCACGGTGGCCGAACTGGCGGCGACGCTGCACCTCTCCGAGGGCACCGTCCGCAACCATCTCTCGTCGGCCATCGGCAAGACCGGCGCCCGCAACCGCGCCGACGCGGTCCGGGTCGCGGAGGCCAACGGCTGGTTGCTGGGTTGAAGGAGGGCCCCCTGTCAACGCACGGTGTGAGAGGGGAACCCTTCTCTACCGGAGGCGTTAACAGGGGGCCCCTCCTTACCGGCGGTCGACGATGACGAGGGCGGTGCCGGGGGACAGCTCGGCGAGGAGTTGGCGTTGGGCGGCGCGGGTCAGCCGGATGCAGCCGTTGGTGACGTTCTTGCCGAGCGTGTCGTCGTTGTACCAGGTGTGCAGCCCGATGTGCGCGCCCCGCAGGCCGGTCGGCACCGCGTCCGGGTCGTCGGGGATCGCGCCGAGCGCGAAGATGTCGACGCCGCCGTAGACGTCCTGCGGCGGCGGGGTGCGGCCCAGGATGAACGTGCGGCCGAGCGGGGTGAGCTGTCCGGGCATGCCGAGGCTGACCGGCCAGGTGTGCACCGCGCGCCCGTCCCGCAGCCAGGTGAGCCGGTGCGTGCGGCGTTCCACCACGATCTGGTCGCGCAGCGCGACCGTGGTCCAGCCGCCTTCCGGCAGCCAGGCGACGGTGCGGTTCGCGGAGGGGAGCAGCACCGCGGTCCACCCGGCGCGGCGCTCGACGATCGGCACGGTCAGCGGGACGTCGTTGATCGTCGGCGCGAGGAAGGCCCGGGGACGGCCGCCGGGCGCGTCGTACGCGGGGATCTTCCGGTCCGGCCGCGCCCCCTCGCGGAGCTGCCGGGTGTCGGTCGGCGTCGGGTCGGCGGGGAAGCCGCGTGGTGCCGGGTCGTAGGTGACCACCGGCAGGTCGGCGGGCGCGGGCGCGGCGGGCGGCACGGACTCCACAGGCGACGGCCGCGGTGACGCCGGCCCGGTCGGGGCCGGTCCGGCGCCGACCAATGTGGGCGCCGGCGTGCCGGTGAGCGCGTGACCGACCAGCAGCGCGGTGGCCAACAGCAGCGGTACGCCGAGCGCGGCGAACAGCCAGCCGGGAATCCGCCGCCCGGTGACGTGGTCATAATGCACGAAAGCGACTCTAACCGAGACGAAGCCCCCGCGCCGGGAACTGCCGGCACGGGGGCTTCACGGGGTACGGGCGAGGTCAGCTCACCTTCGCTCCGACGTGGATGGCGATGGCGTCGTGCGCGTTGACGGTCGCGGCGAACCAACCCGACGAGTCCACGGTGAGCACCGGACCGCTGCACGACCCGTTGCTGAACGTGCCGTGGATGACGTCGCAGTAGCGGCCGGCGGGCAGCCCGGTGTAGTAGGACCGGCCGCTCACCGCGGAGTCCTCGTCGTTGATCGTCAGGTAGCCCTTGCCGGCCCGGCTGAACGCGATGTGCTGGTAGCCGTTGTCGTACCAGTTGGCGACCGCGGCGCCCTCGGTGGCGTTGCGGAAGCCGACCATGTTGGCGATGACCGGCCAGCGGTGCTCGCACTCCCAGCCCGAGTAGCAGGTGGTGTTGGTGATCTTGTTGCTGCCGTCCGAGGGCGGGGCCTGGTCCTTGTTGCTGAACGTGAAGCTCGACATCACCGCCGGGGTGCCGTACGGCCAGGCCAGCATGAACGCGTTGGCAAGCGCGTACTCGCCGCGGTCGCGGTAGGTGAGCACGCCGCCGTCGCGCTGGGTGTCGTGGTTGTCGGTGAAGACCACCGCCGAGCCGCCCGGCAGGTAGCCCCAGGACTCGCCGAAGTTCTTCAGGTACGCCAGCCGCTCGTTGTTGAACATCCGGGCCAGGTCCTTGCCGTACCGGAACTCGTGCACGTCGCCGTTGCCGGTGTACTCGGTCGGCTGGACCGGCTCACCCGCGCCGTAGATGACCTCCTGCACGAGGTACGCCGGCCGGGACAGCTTGGCCTTGATCGCGGCGATGTCGGCGGCCGGCATGTGCTTGCTGCCGTCCAGCCGGAACCCGTCCACGCCGAGCGAGAGCAGGTCGTTGAGGTACGTCGCGAGCCGGGTGCGGACGTAGTCCGACTCGGTCTTGAGGTCGGCCAGGTTGACCAGCTCGCAGTTCTGCACCTCGTACCGGTCGTTGTAGTTGGCGATGTCGTTGTTGCCGTTGCGACCGCAGTAGTGGAAGTCCTGCGCCGAGTAGGTGCCCGGGTAGTTGTAGTGGCCGTACGACGTGCCGGCCCAGCCGGTGCCGCCGTTCTCCTGGCCGGACATGTGGTTGACCACGGCGTCGACGATCACCTTGACGCCGGCGTTGTGACAGGTGTTCACCATGGACTGGAACTGGGCGCGGGTGCCCTTGCGGGACTCGATCCGGTAGCTGACCGGCTGGTAGGACACCCACCAGGGGCTGCTGTTGACGTGCTCCTGCGGCGGGGACACCTGGACGTAGCCGTAGCCCTTCGGGCCGAGCGTGCTGGTGCACTCGCTCGCCACCGACGTCCAGTTCCACTCGAAGAGCTGGACGATGACCTTCTTGCCGCCGGGCGTGGCGGCGGCGGCCGGGGGTGCCGCCACCGTGGTCGGGACGAGCAGGCTGGCGGCGAGGCCGAGGACGAGCGCCGCGGCGCGGCGTCGACGTCGTTGCATCAGGACTCCTACGGGACGGGGGATGTGGGGGAGTGGAGCCTGGGAGGGCTTCAGTGCCGGCTTCTTGCAGCTGGCACTGAAATTTTCCGCAAGGTTACGAGCATGTTGCAAGAAATGTCAACGCATGGGCATCCGTCGTTGTGTGGGGCGCTATAACGCGCGTCGGGCCCGGATGGTTCGAGGAACCGGTCGAGAAATTCGCCACCGGAGGTGATCCGTCCGAGCCGTCGCTCCGTACCTGAGGTGGGAGCAGGGTCGGCCGGTGGGGGCGCCGCCGCGAGACGATCGAGGAGCAGATGGCCCGGGCACAGCAGAACGAGAAGGCGACGACCGTCCGGACCACCACCAGCAGCCGTGGTGTCCGGACCGTGTCGAAGTCCGCGATGGTGGCACTCACCGCCTCCGCACTCGGCCTCGCGTGGGCGGGTGTGGAGCTGGCCGGCGCCGGCGGCGCCGTGTACGCGTACGGATTCTTCTTCACCGAGTTCTTCGCCGGGGTGGTCACCCTGGTCTCGCTCAGCCTCACCGTGATGCTGGGGCTGCTCGCCACCGACCGGCTGGTGCTGCTCATCCGGCACCGGGTGCTGCTCCAGTCCGCGCACCGCGCCACCGGCGTGCTCGGCGTGGTCGGGCTGGTCTTCCACGTCATCACCAAGATCGCGATCGGCCGGGCCGGACCGACCGACGCGGTGGTGCCGTTCCTCGGCGGCAGCGGCCTCTACGTCGGGCTGGGCACCGTCGCCGCGCTGCTCATGGTGGGCGTGCTCTGGACCGGGCTGATCCGGGTCCGGTTCGCCGGCGTCGGTCCCAAGTGGTTCTGGCGCGCGCTGCACTCGATGGCGTACGTGTCCTGGCCGTTCGCGCTGTTCCACGGCCTCAACGCCGGCCGGACCGCGAAGAGCTGGGTGGTGCTCAGCTACCTCGCCTGCGTGCTGCTCGTGGTGATGGCGCTGCTGGTGCGCCTCTCCGTCCATCTCGGCAAGCGCAGCCGCGAGCAGCACCAGGCCGCCGCCCTAAACAAGGCGATGGCCGGCAAGGGGGAGGAACGTACCGGCGTGTTCGCGGCGCTGGCCCGCAAGAAGACCGCGGACAAGGACGAGAGCGCCGCCGGCCGGGGTCGGGGCGGGCGCTGGGCCGAGACCACCGCCACCTGGACCGCGCCCGCCGGCACCGCCCGGCAGCGGGACCCCGAGCGGTTCGCCGTACCGGTGGTGCCGGAGCCCGGATCGCTGCGGGAGCCGGTCCGCGCCGCCGCCGCCCGGCGGCGCGCCGAGGAGCCGGCCGAGCCGGCGCGGCGCGCCCGCACGCAGGAGGTCCCGGCCGCCCGGCGGTCCACCCGGAGCCGGGACACCGAGCGGGTGAGCACCTCCACCCGGGTCCGCGACTCCGAAGGCGAACCGGTGCGCCGGAGCCGGGACGAGGAGATGGAGCCGGTCGCCGGCCGGCGCGAGGGGGAACGGTCCCGTCGGCGCCGCCGGGACACCGAGGAGCGGGTCAGCCGCCGGTCCCGGGTCGACGAGGAGGTCGCCGCCCAGTACTCCGCGCCGCCGGAGAACGGCGGCCGGCACTCCGCGCCGCCGGACACCGGGGGCCGGCACTCCGCGCCGCCGGACAGCGGCCGCTACGCCACCCCCGCCGAGGTGGCCCGCTACTCGGCCCCGCCGCGCCCGACCGACGAGGCCGAGGAGCCGTGGGACAGCCCGCGCCGCTGGGCGAGCGAGCCGATCTCGGCCGGCCCGGTGTCGGCCGGCCCGATCTCCGGCACCCCGTTCTCGGCGGAGCCGCGCAGCGGGACCGGGCGACGCTACCGGGACGAGGAGGACGTGCCGGAGGAGCCCGACTACTGGCGTCCGCCGGCCCGATACACCGCCGACGACGACGCGTTCGTCGACGACACCCCCACGCTTGTCGACCTCGCCTCCCGCCGGGCGATGCGGGCCACCAAGGACAGCCGCCCCAGCCGCCGGCGCAAGGCCGACGCGGACGCGGTCGACGGGGCGTACTGGGCCGGGTTGCGGGGCGAGGCCCGGTGAAGCGGACGGCTGTCCCCCCGGTCGCCTGCGTCGGAGAGCCCCGGCTCACCGCCGGGTTCGCCGAGTTCGGCCGGCTCGACCTGCTCGCCCACGAGGAGGTGCACGGCCCGATCGGCCCGATGGAGCCGGCCGCGCTGCTCCGGCTCGCCGAGGCGATCGACCTCAAGGGCAAGGGCGGGGCGGGCTTCCCGTTCGCCCGCAAGATGCGCGCCGTGCTGGAGTCCGCCGAACGGCAGGACCTCGCCACCGTCGTGGTGGTCAACGCCACCGAGGGCGAGCCGGCGAGCTGGAAGGACAAGGTGCTGCTCACCCGGGCCCCGCACCTCGTCCTGGACGGCGCCGCGCTCGCCGCGTTCGCGCTGGACGCCGAGGAGATCGTGATCGGGGTGGCCGACGACGACGTGGGCCGGCCCTCACTGACCGAGGCGTTGCAGGAACGGCGGATGCCGGTGCCGACCACCATCGTGACCGTGCCGCACCGGTTCATCTCCGGCGAGGGCGGCGCGCTCGTCAACGGCATCAACGGGCTGCCGCACATCCCACCCGGCACCAAGAAGCGGTCAAGCGACTCCGGCGTCAGCGGGCTGCCCACCCTGCTCTCCAACGCCGAGACGTACGCCCAGCTCGCGGTCGCCGCCCGGATCGGCCCGTACGAGTACGCGGCGCTCGGCACCGACGACGAGCCGGGCACCGTGCTGCTCACCGTCACCGGGTCGGCGAAGCGACCGGCCGTGGTGGAGTGCGCCGCCGGCACCCCGCTGCGCGAGATCCTCGACCTGTGCGAGGTGCCCCCCGGGCCGGGCATCCTGATGGGCGGCTACCACGGCAAGTGGATCACCGCCGAGGCGGCGGAGCGGGCCGAGGTCTCCCGCAACGGGCTGGCCGCGATCGGCGGCACGCTCGGCGCCGGCATCATCGTGCCGCTCGGCACCGACACCTGTCCGCTCGGCGAGGTCGCCCAGGTGGTCCGCTACCTGGCCGGGGAGTCCGCCGGCCAGTGCGGCCCGTGCAAGATGGGCCTGCCCGACCTGGCCCGCTCCGTCGACCTCGCGGTCTCCGGCAGCGCGCCGATCGAGCTGGTCCGGGCCGCGGCCGGCGACGTGAAGGGACGCGGCGCGTGCAGCCACCCGGACGGCACCGCCCGGTTCGCGCTGTCCGCCATGGAGGTGTTCGCCGACGACCTGCGGCTGCACGCCACCGGGGAGGGCTGCGGCAAACGCGTCAAGGGCACCATGGGCCTGCCCGGCGCGCCCGACGGCAACCCGCAGAGACTCACCCTGGACTGGTCCCGCTGCGACGGGCACGGGCTCTGCGCGCACGTGGTGCCGGACTTCATCCGGCTCGACGGCAACGGCTACCCGGCCTTCCCGCCCACCCCGGTGCCGACCTGGCTGCGCGAGGGCGCGCTCAAGGCGGTCAAGGTCTGCCCCGAACTCGCGCTCCGGCTGGTCAAGGCCGAGTAGCCGTCCCGCCCAGGAGGCGCCGATGCCACCCCGTACCGCCCGCCGTCTCGGCGTCGCCGCCGTACTGGCCGCCACGCTCGCCGGCACGGCCGCCTGCGCGGTCGGCCCCGAGCGGGCCACGCCGGCCGGCGCGGCGACCGCCGGGTCGACCACCGCCCCGGCCGCGTCCGCCCCGACCCCGTCCGCCGGTGCGCCGTCGACGCCGCCGGCCCGGGTGCCGGAGACGCTGGCGTTCACCGCGAAGACGCTCGACGGTACGACATTCTCCGCCGCCGCCCTCGCCGGGCGGCCGGTCGTGCTGTGGTTCTGGGCCCCCTGGTGCGCGACCTGCGCCAGCCAGGCGTGGACGGTCGCCGAGATCGCCCCGACCTACCGGGACACCGTGCCGATCGTCGGCGTCGCCGGCCTCGGCCAGCAACGGGCCATGAGGGACTTCGTCACCGAGTTCGACCTGGCCGGCACGCCGCAGCTCGACGACCGCGCCGGCACGCTGTGGCGCCGGTTCAAGGTGACCGAGCAGAGCACGTTCGTCATCGTCGACCGGGACGGCACCGTGGTCCACCAGGGCTTCCTCGACGGCGAGGCGCTGACCCGGCAGGTCGAGACGCTGGCTCGGGGATGACCGGCGCGCTGCTGCTCGCGCTGACCGCCGGCATGCTCGGCGCGGTCAACCCGTGCGGCTTCGCGATGCTGCCCGCGTACCTCTCGGTGCTGGTGGCCGGCCCCGGCGACGGGCGCGGCGCGGTCGGCCGCGCGCTCACCGCGACGGCCGGGCTGACGCTCGGGTACGCGGCCGTCTTCGGCGCGTTCGGGCTGGCCGTGGCACCGGCGGCGGACTGGCTGCGCCCCCGGCTGCCCTGGCTGACCGTGACGCTCGGCGTGCTGCTGGCGCTGGCCGGTCTGTGGCTGCTCGCCGGCCGGCGGCTGCCCACGCCCGGCCCGTGGCGCACCGCGCCCCGGCTCATCCGCACCTGGCCGTCCATGGCGCTGTTCGGCGCGGCGTACGCGCTCACGTCGTTGACCTGCGCGATCGCGCCGTTCCTGGCGATCGTGGTGACCAGCCTGCGGGCCGGCTCGCCGCTGCGCGGGCTGGCGCTCTTCGGCGCGTACGCGCTCGGAATGGCGTTGGTGGCCGGCGTGGCCGCGCTCGCCGTGGCGCTGCTGCGCGGGCGGGTGGTGGCCGGGCTGCGCGGCGCCGGCGCGTGGGTGTCCCGGCTGAGCGGCCTGGTGCTGCTGGTCGCCGGCGGCTACGTCGCCTGGTACGGCTGGTACGAGGTGCGGCTGGCCCTGGGCCGCCACGACGCGTTCGGCGACCCGGTGGTACGCGCTGCCGCCGCCGTCCAGCAGGCGCTGGTGAGCGCGTTGAACACCGCCGGCCCCGCCCCCCTGGCCGCCCTCTCCCTCACCCTGCTCGCGCTCGGGTTGCTGGTAAGGCGGGGCCCCCTGTCAACGCCTCCGGTAGAGGCGGGGGCCCCGCTTGACAGCGAGACCCCCGCGAGCGGCGCGACCCCCGCGCGGAAGGCCGTCAGCGAGTCGGGGTGAGGCGGTCGGTGCCGAGCTTGTCGCGCAGCACCTCGGGGACCACCACCGAGCCGTCGGGCTGCTGGCACTGCTCCAGGATGGCCGGGAACAGCCGGCTGGTGGCCAGCGCCGAGCCGTTGAGCGTGTGCACGAAGCGGGTCTGCTTGCCGCCCGGCTCCCGGTAGCGGATGGCCGCGCGGCGGGCCTGGTAGTCGCCCGCCCAGGAGACCGACGACACCTCCTTGTACTTGCCGGTGCTCGGCATCCACACCTCGATGTCGAGCGTCTTCTTCATCGAGGCGCTGGCGTCGCCGGCGGCGAGCAGGCTGGTCTGGAAGTGCAGGCCGAGCTGCTCGACCAGCCCCTCGACGTGACCCACCATCGCCTGGAGCGCGGCGTCGGCCTGCTCCGGCAGCGTGAACTGGAAGATCTCCACCTTGTTGAACTGGTGGCCGCGCACCGTGCCGCGCTCGTCGGAGTGCGAGCCGGCCGCCTCGCGCCGGTAGCACGGCGTGTAGGCGAACGCCCTCAGCGGCAGCTTCGACGTCTCCAGGATCTCGTCCTGGTAGGCGCCGAGGATCGCCGTCTCCGAGGTGGGCAGCAGGAACTGGCCGCGCGGGGCGGACTGCTTGTCCATGCGGTAGACGTCGTCGTAGAACTTGGGGAACTGCCCGGACGCGAAGCCGGCGGTGTCGAGCAGCAGGTGCGGCGGCAGCAGGAACTCGTAGCCGGCCTCGATGTTCCGCTCGATCAGCCAGTTGACAAGCGCCCACTCCAACCGGGCGCCCACGCCGGTGTACATCCAGAAGCCGGAGCCGCCCAGCTTCACGCCCCGCTCGTGGTCGACCAGACCCAGCGCGCGGCTCAGCTCCACGTGGTCGCGCACCTGCTCGATGGCCGGCGCCTCGCCGAACGTCCGCACCACCCGGTTGGCCTCCTTGCCACCGGCGACCACGTCGTCGGCGGGCAGGTTGGGCAGCTCGCTCATCGCCGAGCGCAGCCGGGACTGCACGTCGTCGAGCTGGGACTCCAGCTCCGCGAGCTGCTTGCGCTCGGCCTCCGGCGCGGCGGGCTGCGGCGTGGCGCCGGAGCGCTTCGCCTCCGCGTACGCGCGCGCCTCGGCCTTGCGGCGCTGCCGCTCGGCATCGATCTCCGTGATCAGGGCGCGCCGCTCCTGGTCGAGTCGCTGGATGTCGTCCAGCGCCCGGGTGACCTCGGCGGGATCCAGACGCTTCGCCAGCGCGGTCGCCACCGCCTCGCGATCCTTCCGGATCAACTCCATGTCGAGCATGCTGCTCGTACGCCTTTCGTCCGGGCCGTCAGGTGGAACCCACAGATGCTACCGTCGCGGCCCCGCCAGCCCGGCCCGGGCTCTCCCGCCCGGACCGGCCCGCCGTGCGCGACGAAGCGGTCAGAGTCGGACCGGCATCAAGACCGAGAACGCGTGCGCGTCGTCCGCCCGGCGTACCGCCAGCGGGGTGATCGGGCCGTCCAGCTCCAGCACGAGCTGGCTGCCGCCGGCGTCCAGCGCGTCGAGCAGGTACTCCCGGTTCAACCCGACCCGCAACCCGCCGTCCGGGTCCCCGACGGCGGCCGGGTCGACCAGCCGCAACTCGCCACCGTGGTCCAGGCCGAGCGCGACCACCGGGTGCTCGACGCCGTCGTGTGTCTGGTGGCACACCCGCACGTCGTCGGCGGTGAGCGCCGCGCGCAGCGCCGCGCCGTCCACCGGGATCCGGTACGCGGGCGCGGCCCCGAGCCGCGCGCCCAGCAGCCGGCGGTGGTCCGGGAAGTCGTACGGCAGCGGGGCGGTGGTCAGCGTGCGCCCGGCCACCGCGACCGTGACCCGGTCCGCGGCGACGACCACCTCCGCGCTCGCCCCGCCGCCGTCGAGCAGCGCGCGCAGCTCGTCGACCGCCGCCACCGGCACCAGCGCGCGCACCGGCGGGCCGTCGACGGTGGCGTCGACCCGGGCCACCGCCAGCCGGTGCCGGTCGGTGGCGACCAGGTGTACGCCGGCCGCCTCGACCTCCAGCAGCACGCCGGACAGGACCGGCAGGTCCGGGTCGGCGCCGGCGGCGAAGCGTACGGCGTCCACGGCGGCGGCGAGGTCGGTGCGGGACAGCACGAGTCGGGTGGTCACGGTGGTCTCCTCCGGGTCGATCAGGCTACGGATCCGGGAGAGTTCGCGACGCGCGTCGGCGAGGCCGTCCTCCAGCCGGCGCAGGTGCGCGTCCAGCAGGCGGTGCACCTCGGCCGGGTGACGCCGGTGCCGCAGCGCCTCGGCGATGCCGGCCAGCGGCATGCCCACCCGGCGCAGGCCGGCGACCAGGCGGGCCGGGCCCACCTGGTCGTCGGCGTACCAGCGGTAGCCGGTCACCGGGTCCACCCGGGCCGGCGTCAGCACGCCGGTGCGGTCGTAGAACCGCAACGCGCTGACCGTCAACCCGCTGGCCCGGGCCAGCTCACCGATGCTGCGAAGCTCGCTCTCCACGGCCGCCATCCTGTGCCCTGCACCAGGTCGAGGGTCAACGTCCGAGTGTTAAGCGGGGGCCCCGCCTCTACCGAAAGCGTTAAGAAGGGGCCCCGCCTTACGCCTTCAGCGTGCGGAACGTGATGCCGGCGCGGATCAGGCGGTCCAGCAGCGCGTCGCCCATCGCGGCGACCGGGGTGAGCTGGCCGGCGGTCTCCGGCAGCTCGTCGAAGGCCAGGCAGAGCGCCGACTCGGCGAGCATCTTGGCGGTCTCGTCGTAGCCGGGGTCGCCGCCGGCCACCTCGGTCACCACCCGCCGGCCGCCACCGGCGCCCACGAACCGCACCCGGAACCAGGACTTCGCCCGCTGCGCGGCACTCGGCCCCTGACCGGAGGCGAGCCGGCCGAGCAGCCAGCGCCGGGTCGGCGGCACCTTCACCAGCCCAACCACGCCGGCCAGGCCCACGCCGGCGACCAGCACGGTGGGCAGCCGCTTCAGCGCGGCGAAGTGCCGGTACCGGAAGTCCGGGCCGTACTCGGGGCGGGCCGCCGCCGACCGGCGCACGATCTGCGGGTCGATGGTGGGCAGCGGCACCGCCCACTGGCCGAACTCGCGGACCCGCCCGACCCGGCCGGGCACCGCCCGCACCCGCCGCCCGTCCGGCCGGGGCTCGACCGCCCGCCGGGCCTTCGCCGCCCGGCTCGTCTCACCGGTGCGGGAGAACGCGGTCAGCGCCGAGTGGTACGTCCCGGCGGAGAACCGGCCGCCGGCCCGCACGTAGCCGTCCACCGTGACCGGCCCGTCCGTGGGGAGCTGCTTGACGGTGTACCAGACGCCGAGGTCGTGCGGGATCGAGTCGAAGCCGCACGCGTGCACCAGACGTGCCCCGGTGCGCACCGCCTCGGCGTGGTGCCGCACGTACATCAGGTCGACGAACTCCGGCTCGCCGGTGATGTCCAGGTAGTCGGTGCCGGCGGCGGCGCACGCGGCCACCAGCGGCTCGCCGTGGTGCACGTACGGGCCGACGGTGGAGGCGACCACCCGGGCGCTGTCCGCCACGGCCCGCAGCGACGCCGCGTCGGTGACGTCGGCGGTGAGCAGGGGCAGCTCGGCCAGGCCGGGATCGATGGCGGCCAGCCGGTCGCGGACGGCCGCCAGCTTGGCCGGGTTGCGGCCGGCGAGCGCCCAGCGCAGCCGGTCCGGCGCGTGCCGGGCCAGGTACTCGGCGGTGAGGCCGCCGGTGAAGCCGGTGGCGCCGAACAGGACGAGGTCGTACGCGCGGTCTGCGGGCATCCGCCGAGTGTGCCACCCGCCGGCCGGACTCACGGCGTGAAGACCGCCCGGACGCAGCCGTCCGCCCGGTCCCGGAACAACGCGTACCCCTCGGCGGCCCGGTCCAGCGGCAGCCGGTGGGTGGCGAGGTGCTCGGTGACCAGCTCGTCCCGGGCCATCCGGTCCAGCAGCGCCGGGATGGCGTCCGGGCCGACCCGGGCGCCGCCGCGTACCGCCAGC
Source organism: Micromonospora sp. NPDC049240 (assembly GCF_040647835.1). Taxonomy (NCBI): domain Bacteria; kingdom Bacillati; phylum Actinomycetota; class Actinomycetes; order Micromonosporales; family Micromonosporaceae; genus Micromonospora; species Micromonospora sp. NPDC049240. The sequence goes on along the minus strand of NZ_JBEZCX010000009.1, from coordinate 127,995 downwards.
CCCTTCTCGGTGACCGCGCCGAGCGGGAACCGGTCCACGAACGTCGCCCCGCCGGCGAGCACCACCACCGTGCCGCCCTTGCGGCAGGCGTGCACCGCCTCGCGCAGCGCCATCCCGGCGTCCGGCCCGGCGGCCGGCCAGCGGATCGGACCGGTCGGCGGGCCGGCCGCGTCCACGCACACGTCCGGCCCCCGGCCGCCGCTGCGTTCCCGCAGCTCGGCGAGGACGTCGACGGACCGGTGGTCGAGTGGCTCGGCGCCGGCGTGCCGGGCCGCCATCCGCAGCCGGTCGGCGTGCTCGTCCACCACGATCACCCGGGCCGCGCCGCGCGCCACGGCCGCCGCCGCGGTGAGCTGTCCCACCGCGCCCGCGCCCCAGACCGCCACCACGTCTCCGGGGGCGACACCGGCCAGCTCGACGCCGTGCCAGCCGGCCGGCGCGGCGTCCGCGGCGAAGACCGCCCGGTCGTCGTCGACCCCGTCCGGCACGGCGAACGCGCCCACGTCGGCGTAGGGCACCCGGACGAACTCGGCGTGGCCGCCGGCGAAACCACCGAGGCGGGCCGGCCGGCCGTAGCACCCGGCGGCGGGCGCTCCCCACTCCGGCTCGGTGGCCGCGTCGCTGGTCCCGTTGTCGCAGCAGGCCAGCAGCCCCTGCCGGCAGAACCAGCAGGCCCCGCAGGCGATCGCCGCGCCGACCACCACCCGGTCCGCGACCCGGTGCCGGCGTACCTCCGGACCGACCTCGACCACCTCGCCGACGAACTCGTGCCCGAGCACCTCACCGGTGGCCGCCTCGGGCACCCGGCCGGCCAGCAGTGGCAGGTCTCCGCCGCAGGTGGCGCTGCGTCGCACCCGGACGATCATGTCCTGGGCGTTGCGCAGCTCCGGGTCGGGGACCTGGCGCACGGCGAGCGCGTCCGTGCCCTCCCAGCACAGGGCCCTCACCCGGTCGCCTCCGATCCGGGTCGGCGGGTCCGCCGCGCCGCCGGGCGGTCCAGCGGCGAGCGGTCCGCCCGCAGCACCTCACCGGTCTCCAGGAGCTGCCGGGTCTGCCGCAGCACCTGCCGCAGGTACCGGCCGGGGTCGTCGCCGACCAGGTGCGCGGCGAACCCGGCCAGCGCCGGTGTCCCGCCCAGCGGGCGTACCGCCAGCTCGGTGCCGCGCCCGCCGGGCGCCGGGCGGGCCCAGACCTCCACCGCGCCGTCGAGCCGGCGCAGCGGCTCGGGCCACCGCCCGCCCGGCAGCACCTGTTCGGGCTGCCCGGAGACGGTCACCACCTGCCAGCGCGCGGGCCGGGCCCCGGTTGCGGCCCGCCGTCGGTGGACCAGTGCCAGTGCGCCGGCCGCCAGGGCGCGTACGCCGACGGCCAGCCGTCCGGTCCGGGTCACAGGCCCTCCCCGAGGTCGCGGGTCACCCGGGCGGCCGGCGGTGCGCGGCCGGCCGTCCGCGTGTCCCCAGCGTGGCGGCGGTCCGGGTGACGCGGGTTCGCCCGGAAGGGGTGAACCGGCGCGGTCCGGGTAACCGCCCCCCGCACCGACGGGGGGAGGGACGCATGCCGGAGCAGGTCGACCGGGTCCGCTTCGCCGCCGCGCCGACCGACGCGGACGCGCCGACGGCCGTCGGGACGCCGGAACCGCTCACCGCCGACGCCGGTCCGCCGCAGCGGCCGGGGCCGCCGTTGCTGGCGTCCCGGCTGGCGCCGCCCGCGTCGCCCGAGCCGCTGCTGCGGCGTCCCCGGCTGCTGGACCGGCTGGAGCGGGGCGTGGCGGGACCTGTCACGTTGCTTCTCGCCCCGGCCGGGTGGGGCAAGACGACGCTGCTGTCCGGTTGGGCGCGGGCGGAACGGGCGGGTCCGGCGCCGGTCTGGGTCTCCGTGGCGGAGGGCGACACCACCGAGCGGCTGTGGGCGTACCTGGCCGCGGCGTTGCGCACCGCCGTCGCCGGTGACCCGGGGGCGGACCCGCCGGTCCCGGTGGACCCGCCCCGGCCGGCGCAGCTCGAAGCGCTCGCCGCCGCGCTGGCCGCCCGAGAGCACCCGGTGCTGCTGGTCCTGGACGACCTGCACCGGGTGACCGACGCGCAGGCGTTGGCCGGGCTGGAGTTCCTGCTCCGGCACGGCGACGGGCGGCTCCGGCTGGTGGCCGGCGCGCGGCGGGAACCGCCGCTGGCCCTGCACCGGTGGCGGTTGGCCGGTGAGCTGACCGTGCTCGGCCCGGACGAGCTGGCGTTCACCGCCGACGAGGTGGCCGACCTGCTGGTCGCGTACGGCGTGCCGGTGCCGGCCGAGGCGGTGCCCCGGCTCGCCGAGCGGACCGCCGGCTGGCCGGCCGGGCTGCGCCTGGCCACCCTGGCGTTGGGCGCCGACCCGGCGCGGGCCGTGGCGCACGTCGCCGGCGACCAGCCGGACATCGCCGCGTACCTGCGGGACGAGGTGCTCGCGCCGCTGGACCCGGCGGTGTGTGACGTCCTGCGCCGGAGCGCGGTGGCGGTCGCGGTCCGCGCCGACCTGGCCGCCGCGGTGACCGGGCGGGCCGACGCCGGGCGCCTGCTGGCCGAGGCGGCCCGGGAGGGCGGCTTCGTCCAGCAGGACGGGGGCAGCCCGCCCTGGTACCGGCCGCACCCGCTGCTGGCCGACCTGCTCCGCGACGAGTTGGCCCGGCTGCCCGTCGGCGAGCTGGGCGAACTGCACCGGCGGGCGGCCGGCTGGTTCGCCGCGCACGACCGGCCGGCCGAGGCGCTGCGGCACGCGCTGGCGGCCGGCGAGTGGACGGATGCCACGGAGCTGCTGGTCACCCGCTGGCCGGAACTGGCCCCGGACGAGCCGGCCCGGCCCGTCCCGCCGGCGCCGCCCGAGCCTCCGGCCGAGGCGGTACGCCGGGACCCGGAGCTGGCGTTGGCCGCGGCGGCCGAACGGGCGTACGCCGGGGATCCGGCCGCCGCCGACGCGCTGCTGCGGCGCGCGGTCGGGCACGCGACGGACCTGCCGGCACCGCGCCGCGACCGGTTCCGCAGGCTGGCCACCGCGGTCGAGCTGAGCCTGGCCCGGCTCGCCGGGGACCACGCGGAGGTACGCCGCGCCGCCGACCGGCTGCTCGCCACCGCCCCGCACGACGACCCCACCAGCCCGGACGTCGCCGACGCCGGCGCCGATCCCGGTGCCCGAGCCGTCGACGCCGACGACGTGCGGGCGGTGGCCGGGGCCGCGCACGGGCTGGTCGCGCTCGCCGAGGGGAACCTGCGGGAGGCGGGCGGACAATTCTCCGCGGCGCTCGTCGCGGCGCGTCGGGCCGGCCGGTCCCGCGTCGAGCTGCTCTGCGCCAGCCGGTCGGCGCTGCTGGAGGCGGCCCGGGGCGCGCTGCGTACCGCCGAGGAGCGCGCCCGGGCGGCCCTGTCGATGCCGCCCTGCCAGGGTTGGTCGTCGCGGCGGGACTGCGGCTACGCGTACCTGGCGTTGGCGTTGGTGGCCTGGCACCGGGACCGGCCGGCGGAGGCGGCGGCGCAGCTCGCGCTCGCCGGTCCGGCCGGCGCGGAGCCGGGCGGGGCGGCGCTGGCGGCGCTCTGCCGGGCCGGGCTGCTGGCCGACGGCGGGGAACCGGCCGCCGGGCTGCACACGCTCGCCGCGGCCCGGTCGGTCGCGCCGGGGCCCGAGCTGGGCGCGTGGTTGACCGCCGGCGAGGCCCAGCTCCGCGCCGCGGTGGGCGACCCGGGCGGGGCCCGCGCGCTGCTGGACGCGGCCGGTGACGATCCCACCGATCCGGCGCTCGCACTGGTCTCGGCCCGGCTGTGGCTGCGGGCCGGCGACGCCCGGGCGGCCGAGCGGGCGCTGCCGGACTGGACCGGGCCGGGCGCGGAGGGCTGGCCGCTGCCGGTCCGGCTGGGCGCGGGGCTGCTGGAGGCGGCGCTGGCCGGGGCGGCCGGCGACGGTCGGCGGGCCGGGCGGCTGCTGGAGGAGACGCTGGCGTTGGCCGAGCCGGACGGTTGCCGGCGCGTGTTCACCCGGGCCGAGCCCGGGGTACGCGACCTGCTCGCCGCCCACCTGGACTCCGGCACCGCGTACTGGGCGACCGTCAGCGACCTGGTCCGGGGCGTCGACGCGTCCGGGGCCGACGGGGCACCGGACGGGCCGGCGCGGGCGTTGGACGAGCCGCTCACCGAACGGGAGCTGACCATCCTGCGGTATCTCCAGAGCATCCTGACCAACGTGGAGATCGCCGCCGAGCTGTCGCTCTCGGTCAACACGGTGAAGACGCACGTGCGCAACGTCTACCGCAAGCTCGACGCGACCCGCCGGCGGGAGGCGGTCCGGCGGGCGCGCGAGCTGCGGCTGATCTGACCGGTCGCGGGCGGGCCCGGCCCGGTCAGGCAGGCGCGACGGCGTCCACCACGGCCAGCAGCTCGGCCAGGTCGTAGCCGCCGTCGTGGCGGATGTCGTTGACGAAGAGCGTCGGCGTGCCGTTGACGCCGCTGCGGATGCCGCCCACGAAGTCCTGCCGGACCCGGTCGGCGTACGCCTGCCGCCCCACCTCCGCGTCGATCTCGTCGGGTGAGAGCCCGACCTGCTCGACGCCGAGCGACAGGTGCACCGGGTCGAGCTGGTCCTGGTGCTCGTAGAGCCAGTCGTGCAGCTCCCAGAACCGGCCCCGCGCGCCGGCCGCCTCGGCGGTCTCCGCCGCGTGCTCCGCGTACGGGTGGACGTTGGTGATGGGGAAGTGGCGGTACACCAACCGCACCACGTCGGCCCGCTGGCGCAGCACCTCGGCCAGGTTCGGGTATGCGGCGCCGCAGAACCGGCACTGGAAGTCGCCGTACTCGACGACGGTGACCGGGGCGTCGGCCGGACCACGGACATGGTCCCGGTCGCTGACCGGGACCCGCAGCCGGGCGGTGGTGACCTGCAACGGGGTGGTCATCGCGTGCTCACCCGCCGATCGGTGCCGAGCTGCTCCAGGGCGTCGAGGATGCCGTCCACCCCCGGGTTCACCTCGGGCGGGGAGAGGTGGCTCCAGGCCACCCGGCCGTCCGGGTCGATCACCACGAGCGCCCGGTCCGACTGCCCGCGCGGGGCGTACGCGCCGTAGCGGCGGGACACCTCGCCCTTCGGTTCGAAGTCGGCGAGCAGCGGGAACCGGATGCCCCGGCTCTGCGCGAACGCCCGGTGCGAGTCGACGCTGTCCACCGAGATGCCCAGCAGCACCGCGTCGTACCGTTCCAGCTCGGGCAGCGCCGCCTGGTAGAGCGCCATCTGGTCGCCGCACACCGGCGTCCAGTCGGCCGGGTAGAAGGCCAGCACGACCGGCCGGCCACGGAACTGCCCGGGGCCCACCTCCCGCGCGTCGGGCGACGCCGGCAGCGTGAACCCGGGCGCGGTCTGCCCGGGCGTGATCAGCCCGTTCGGATCACTCATACCGTCCACCCTGCCGGGCGTCCGGGTGAGCCGGGCTCACCCGGGCCGGGTGGTTCGGTTCACGGCCGCACCGTGATCCCGTTGCTCAGTCCGCGTACGCCGGTGAGCCGGGCGACCGACCGCTCGGCGGCCCGCCGCTGGTACTCCCACTCGACCTCGCCGTGCAGCGTGACCCAGCCGTCGGCGACGGTCACCCGCAGCGCCCCGACCGGCAGGAACGCGTCCCACTCCAACGCCCGGACGGCCGCGAGCGCGAGCCCCGCGTCGTCCCGGCCGGCGCCGGTCGGGACGGTCGGGACGGCGAGGTCGTCGGCGACCGCGCGGACCCGGGCCACCCGGTGCGTGGCCCGTTCGGCGGCCCACCGCGTGGCGGGATCGGCCGCCGGGCCGGTCAGCGTCACCACGCCGCCGTCGACTCTCACCCCGATGCCGTCGAGGCCCGCCCGGGCCAGTTCGTCGCGTACCGCGGACCGGATCTCCCGGTCGGTACGCGTCATCGTCCCGGTGGTCATCCGGTTCTCCTTCCGGTGGGTGGTCGACGCGCGGGGCGGTCCCCGCACCCTGCGATCCTGCGCGCGACCGGGTGATCCCACCGCACCCGGAACGGGTGACATGGGAGCGCTTCCATGGCGCGGTTGATCGGCGTACGCTGAGGGTCCCTCGGCTGCGGGAGCCAGTACGCCGACGGGGAGCCCGGGCAGCTCCCCTCCTCGAAGCGCCACCCCCTGCTCCCGTTCCCCGCCCCCAAGGGCAACCGAGAGGATCCGCCCCATGCGCAGAAAACTCGCCGGCCTGGCGGCCGTCGCGCTGGCCGCCACCGTGGCGACCGTCGTCGTGCCGCTCGTCGCCACCGGCGTACCCCCGGCCGCCGCCGCGGCCGCCGAGCCGTACACCTGGAAGAACGTCCGGATCGACGGCGGCGGCTTCGTCCCCGGCATCGTCTTCAACCCGACCGAGAAGAACCTGATCTACGCGCGGACCGACATCGGCGGCGCGTACCGCTGGGAGCAGGCCACCCGGTCGTGGACGCCGCTGCTGGACTGGGTCGGCGCGGACCGGTGGGGCTGGAACGGGGTGGTCAGCCTCGCCACCGACCCGGTGCAGACCAACCGGGTGTACGCGGCGGTCGGCATGTACACAAACGACTGGGACCCGAACCACGGGGCGATCCTGCGCTCGACCGACAAGGGCGCCACCTGGCAGGCCACCGAGCTGCCGTTCAAGAACGGCGGCAACATGCCCGGCCGGGGCATGGGGGAGCGGCTGGCGGTCGACCCGAACCGCAACAGCGTGCTCTACTACGGCGCCGAGGGCGGCAACGGCCTGTGGCGCAGCACCGACTACGGCGCGACCTGGGCCAAGGTCGCCAACTTCCCGAACGTGGGCAACTACCGGGCCGACCCGAACGACAGCAGCGGCTACCAGAGCCAGAACCAGGGCCTCACCTGGGTCAGCTTCGACAAGGGCACCGGCACGGCCGGCACCGCCACGAAGACCATCTACGTCGGGGTGGCGGACAAGCAGAACCCGGTCTACCGCAGCACCGACGCCGGCGCGACCTGGGAACGGATCCCCGGCCAGCCCACCGGCTACCTCGCGCACAAGGGCGTGGTCGACCCGGTCGGCGGCTTCCTCTACCTCGCCACCAGCGACACCGGCGGCCCGTACGACGGCGGCAAGGGCGACGTGTGGAAGTTCAACCGGGCCACCGGCGCGTGGACGCAGATCAGCCCGGTGCCGTCGTCCAGCGGCGACGCGTACTTCGGCTACTCCGGCCTGACCATCGACCGCCAGCACCCGAACACGCTGATGGTCGCCACCCAGGTCTCCTGGTGGCCGGACGCGATCTTCTGGCGCAGCACCGACGGCGGCGCGACCTGGACCCGGATCTGGGACTGGGCCAGTTACCCGAACCGCACCAAGAAGTACACGATGGACGTCAGCTCGGTGCCGTGGCTGACGTTCGGCACCAATCCGGCGCCGCCGGAGGAGACCCCGAAACTGGGCTGGATGAACGAGTCGCTGGAGATCGACCCGTTCGACAGCGACCGGATGATGTACGGCACCGGCGCGACGATCTACGGCACCACCGGCCTGACGAAGTGGGACACCGGCGGCACGTTCACCATCACGCCGATGGTGAAGGGGCTGGAGGAGACCGCCGTGCTCGACCTGGTCAGCCCGCCGTCGGGCGCGCCGCTGATCAGCGGCCTCGGCGACATCGGCGGTTTCCGTCACACCGACCTCGCGGCGGTGCCGCCGATGATGTTCACCCAGCCGGGCTTCACCAGCACCACCAGCCTCGACTACGCGGAGACCAAGCCGGCGGTCATGGTTCGGGCCGGCAACTTCACCGACGCCGACCGCCCCAACGACAGCCACGTGGCGTTCTCCACCGACGGCGGTGCGAACTGGTTCCAGGGCACCGAGCCCGGCGGGATCAACAACGGTGGCACGGTGGCCGCGTCCGCCGACGGCAGCCAGTTCGTCTGGTCGCCCGGCGACGCCGGCCAGCAGGTGGTCCGTTCGGTCGGCTTCGGCAACTCGTGGACCGCCGCCACCGGCATCCCGGCCAACGCCGTCGTCGAGTCCGACCGGGTCAACCCGAACAAGTTCTACGGTGTCAGCGCCGGGAAGTTCTACGTCAGCACCAACGGCGGGGCGGCGTTCACCGCCACCGCGGCGACCGGCCTGCCCACCACCGGCGTCAAGTTCAAGGCGCTGCCAGGCGTCGAGGGCGACGTCTGGCTGGCCGGCGAGGGTGGCCTCTGGCACTCCACCAACTCCGGCGCGAGCTTCACGAAGCTGACCGGCGTGTCCACGGCGGTGAACGTCGGCTTCGGCAAGGCGGCGCCCGGGAAGACGTACCCGGCGTTGTTCACCGTCGGCACGGTGGGCGGCACGCACGGGGTCCACCGTTCCGACGACGCGGGCGCGACCTGGGTCCGGATCAACGACGACCAGCACCAGTACGGCAACGCGGGCGAGGCGCTCACCGGCGACCCGCGCGTCTGGGGCCGGGTCTACCTGGGCACCAACGGCCGGGGCATCCTGGTCGCGGACCGCCTCGGCGGCACGCCCACGCCCACGCCGACGTCGGCGAGCCCCACCCCGACCGGCCCGTCGCCCACCCCGACGAGCCCGTCCCCGTCGCCGACCAGTCCGACCCCGACGCCGACCGGCCCGTCACCGACGCCGACGTCACCGACCCCGACGCCGACCGGACGCGGCTGCGCCGCCACCTACGCGGTGACGAACTCCTGGCCCGGCGGCTTCCAGGGCGAGGTGACGGTACGCAACTCCGGCACCACGCCGATCGCCGGCTGGACGCTGACCTGGACCTATCCGGACGGTCAGCGGATCGCCCAGCTCTGGAGCGGGACGTACACCCAGACCGGCTCGGCGGTCACGGTGACCGACGCCGGCTGGAACGGCAACCTCGGCGTCGGCGCGTCGACCACCGTCGGCTTCACCGCCACCGCCCCCAACGGCAACCGGACACCGACCGTCTCCTGCGCCGCGCGCTGACGGGTTCCGCGGGCGGTACCACGAGATGACCATGAGGTTGACCGAACTGGACAGCGCTCTTCCGCCCGTCAACCTCATGATCATCGAAGCCCGCTGACGCGACGGTGGCCGTCCCCCTCGTCGGGGACGGCCACCGTTCGTTCTGTGCGGGTGCGGTCAGCCGTCCAGGCCGGCGGGGGAGTTGGGGCGGTCGACGTCGACGAACTCGATCTCGTCGGCGGCACGCTCCCGGCTGCCGGCGGCGCGGGCGGCGGTGCCGGCGGCCCAGCCGATCGCCGCGCCGGCCAGGGCCGCCGCGATCAGCAGCGTCCACGGCAGCGCGGGCCGCCGGCCGGCGAGCGCCTCGAAGGCGAGGCCGGCCCGGCGGCGTGCCTCGTCGGCGGCGGAGCCGACCAGGTCGGTGGCCTCGTCGGCCAGGCCGGAGGAGCTGCGACGCGCGACGCGGGTGGCGTCCCGCACGCTGTCACCGGCGGTGCCGACCGCGTCGAGCAGGTGCTGCCAGGCCTGGTCCGCGACCCGCTCGGGCTTGCTGCGGCGGTCCAACAGGCTGGATCCGAACATCGTTCTACCTCCTCGGGTGCCGAAGCCCGGCGGCCACGTCGGACTCCGGTGGTCATCCGGCGCGTCACGGTTCTTCCCCGGGCAGTGCCCCGCCCGCTCCCGCGCCAAACCCCGCCCGCTCCGTCAGTCGAGTGGCGGGGAAACGGACGGGGTGGGCGGAATCACCCGTACGCGCCGGGGACCGGGTGTGCCTGCGGGATGCGCGGGCCCGCTACCCTGGGTCGGCGGATCGGCCGACCCGGTCCGGTCGTTCGGCCGGTCGCTGGTCCGCGTCGAAGGGGAAATCGGAACCCGGAGGTGCGGTTTGGGCTCACCCAGGTGTGCCCAGTCCGCGAATTGCTCATCCCGGGGGGTGGCGACCGGGGCCGTTGGAGGAATACTCTCGGTCGCGGCCCGCGTACTGATGAGGCGCCCGTTGGGGCGAGTGGAGGTGCTCGCGTGAGCCTGTCGATCGTGAAATCGGTGCGTCCGGGTGGTGTCGTCCAGATCGCGCCCCGTGGGGAGATCGACGTCGACACCGCGTACGAGGTGCGGGAAGCGATCGCCGAGGTGCTGGCCAAGGCGCGTCCCGTCCGGATCGAGCTGAACATGCGGCTCGTCACGTTCATCGACTCGGTCGGCATCAGCGCCATGGTCGCCGGCTTCCAGACCTGCGAGGTCAGCGGCGTCAAGCTCGTGGTCACCGAGCCGAGCCGGTTCGTGCACCGGCAGCTCTGGGTGACCGGCCTGCTCGGTCTCTTCGGCGCGCCGGAGCCCTGGTTCGCCGACGAGGCTCCCGAGGTGCTCCCCGGCGCCTGAGCGCCACCCGCCCGCGCACCGATCCTGCGTCCGGCCCCTCGCCGGCCGGGGGACCTTCGACCCGTTGCCAGGCCGGCCCCGGTACGGGACGATCGTCCGGACCCACGACGGCGAGGGGGACCGGTTGCAGAGCAGCGACAGCTTCAGCTACACCGTGCAGGCCCGGTGCAGCCGGGCGGACGCGGTGGCCCTGCTCGGCGACCTGAGCCGGCAGGGCGAGCTGCATCCGCTGATCGTGCGGGTCCGGCAGTTGCCGCCCCGACCGGGCGCGCTGGCCAGCTTCGCGATCACCGACCGGCTGGAGCTCGGTCCGCTGCACTTCCCGGTCACCTACCAGGCGGACGTGCTGGTCGCCACCGAGGACGAGGTGGTCACCGTCGCCCGGCAGCAGCCGGCCACGACGGTGCGTAACCACACCCGGCTGCGCGACGAGCCCGACGGCGTGGTGCGGATCGACGTGGAGATCACGCTCACCGCGCCGGCGCCGCTGTTCGGTTATGCGTTCCGCCAGGCGCGGGCCGCTCACCTGGGCCTCGCCGCCCGCCTCGGCGCGACGCTGGAGGGCCGGCCCGCCTGATCCGCCCCCACGGCTTCCAGACGGACAGCACGGTGGCGATCAGCAGCAGCGTGGTGGAGACGGCCGGCGGCACCACCAGGTCGACCCGCAGGTGCGCGTCGGCTGCCCCGGCGAGCGCGCCGAGGTGCCGGACCCGGGGGGTCAGCAGGAGCAGCACCAGGCCGAGCATGACGGTGGTGAGCGCGAACTTCACCAGCACCCATCGCCAGCGCAGCAGGCCCCACGGAGTGAGCAGCGCGCTGGCGGTCCCGATCAGCCAGACCGCCACGCTCAGCGGTGCGAACAGCCAGGTGACCAGCAGCGCCGCCGCCGGGTAGACCACGTCGGGATCGGCGCCCCGCAGCCCGGCGACGCCGAGCGCGAGCAGCGTCAGGTCGGTGCCGAGCCAGCCCAGCGAGGTGGCCAGGTGCGCGGTGAGCAGCGCCTTGCGGCCGGCGGGGGAGAGTCGTCTCATGTCCCGATCGTCGCCCCGTCGCGCGGCCCACGTCGTGGGCCGCGCGACGACACCCGGTGTACGTCGTGGGGCGTAGTGCTCAGTAGACCGACAGGTGCACGTGGTTGGTGTGGTCGCTGGACGGGTCGCCGTTGCCCCCGCTGTACGACTTCCAGCCGCTGCTGGGCAGCCAGATCTGCTTGAACCAGATCACGTAGAGCACGGCGAGCGGGTCGGCGTTGCGCACGAAGTACGCGGCCAGGTTGTTGCCGTACGTCCGGTCGCCGCCGCTGGCCACGCCGCCGAAGCCGCTCTTCTGGGCCGCGAAGTCGCAGGCCCGACCCTTCGGGTGCTCGCCGGAGCCACTGGGCCGGTGGCAGGAGACGTACCGGGTGAAGCCGGCGGCCTTGGCCTGTTGCAGCGCGTGCAGCGTACGTGGGGTGATGCAGCCGCTGGCCGGCGTCGGGTCGTTGACGCTGCACGACTCGGCCGGCCAGGAGCCGTCGGAGTTGCGCTTGGCCGGCTTCGCGTTCGCGGTGGAGGTGCCCCGGATCCCGCTGCCGCTGCTGCTGCCGCCGCCGCTGCTGGCGGACGGCCGGTTGTTGGCCTCCTCCAGCGCCTGCTCGGCCTGCTCCTTGCGCTTGGCCATCACCGTGACCTGCTTGCGTTGCTCGCGGACCTCGCCGTCGAGCGCGGTACGGGTGCGGATCGCCTCGTCGCGGGTGGTGATCAGCTCGCGCAGCGTCCGGTCCTCGTGCGCGGCGACCGTCTCCAGGGCGGCGGCCCGGTCCATGAAGCCTTCCGGGCTGGTGCTGCCGAGCAGCGCCGCGGCGGTGCCCATCCGGCCGGTACGGTACGCCACCTCGGCGATCTCACCGACCTTGGCGTCGCGCTCGACCAGCTCCGCGTCGATCGTCACGAGTCGTTCGTTGAGCTGCTTCTGCCGGGTCACCGACCGGCTCAGCGCGGCCTTGGCCTCCAGCCAGCCCTTGCTGGCGGCATCGAGCTTGGCGCGCAGCGCCGGCGTGCCGCCCTCGTCGTCGTCACCGGGCGCGGCGGCGAGCCGGCCGGTCGGGGGCGCCGCCGAGGCGGGGGAGACCGGCGCCGTCACGAGGCCGAGGGTCAGCATCGCGACGAGCAGGGCCGCCATCCGGGCGGCCGTCCGTCGTACAGGTGCCACTGGGGGCATTCACGTGTCCTTCCGTCAACCGCCGACCGGGTTAGCTGACGGGTTCGGGACGGAAGATCCCTACCGCTGACGCGGATGCACCCCACGTACGTGGTTCCCCGGCTCGCCCCGCGGGCGATTAGGCGACGGCCGCTCCGTCGGCGCCGGATGACGCCTGCGGGTCGGCCGCGACCGAGCCTACCGGCGTTGCCCGGAGCCGGCTCCGTCACCCGGAACCGGATACCGGGCAAAACCGGCATAAGCTAACAATAGCCACTCGAATTTAAGTCTGTCCTAACTACCAGCCGGTCGGGCCGCAGGCGCCGGCGGACGCTCCGGGTTCGATCTGCAACGTGGCGTGATCGATCGAGAAGTCCTCGTGCAGCGCGGCCCGGGCGGCGGCCAGCACGGTGGCGACCTCCGCGCCCGGATCGGTGGTCAGGTGCGCCGAGGCCACGTCCATGCCGGAGGTGAGCGTCCAGACGTGCAGGTCGTGCACCTCCGCCACGCCGGGCACGGCGGTCAGCCGGTCGTGCACGGCGGTCACCTGGAGGTGTTCCGGCGCGGCCTGCACCAGGATGCGCACCGCGGCCCGGCCGAGCCGCCAGGTGCGCGGCAGGATGAACAGACCGATCGCCACCGCGACCAGCGGGTCGGCCCACCACCAGTCGGTGACCGCGATGACCAGCGCGGCGCCGATCACGCCGAGCGAGCCGAGCAGGTCGCCCAGCACCTCCAGGTACGCGCCGCGCAGGTTGATGCTCTCCTGGGCGCCGGAGCGCAGCAGCGCGAACGCGGCGATGTTGGCGAGCAGGCCGAGCACGGCCACCACCAGCATCGGTCCGGCGAGCACCTCCGGCGGCTCGCCGAACCGGCGTACCGCCTCGATCAGGACGTAGACCGCGACGGCGCCGAGCAGCACCGCGTTGGCCAGCGCGGCGAGCACCTCCAGCCGGTAGAGCCCGAACGTGCGTTGCGGGTCGGTCCGGGCGCGCCGGGTGGCGGTGATCGCCGCGAGCGCCATGCCGATGCCGAGCACGTCGGTGAACATGTGGCCGGCGTCGGAGAGCAGCGCGAGCGAACCGGTCGTGACGGCGGCCACCGCCTCGACCACCATCAGCACGGCGAGCAGCGCGAACGCCGCCCAGAGCCGACCGGAGTGCCGGTGCGCCGCGTTGGCCACCGCAGCGCTGTGGTCATGACCTGCGCCCACGCACCCACCCTCCCGCCCCGGATCCCGGACGGGCCCAATCTATGCTCACATCGCTATGTGTGCAAGTAACTGTGGCGTCAGCCCACCGGATCGAGCGTGGTCAGGCGCTGGGTGGCCCGGGACAGCGCGACGTAGAGCGTGCGGACACCCGAACCCGGGTCGGCCCGGATCTCGCTCGGCGCGACCAGCACCACCCCGTCGTACTCCATGCCCTTGGCCTGGAGGCTGGTGACCACCTGGAGCCGGCCCGCGTCGAGGTCGCCCAGCCAACCGGCCACCTCGTCCCGGCGCGGCACCGGCGTGATCACGCCGACCGTGCCCTCCACCTCGGCCAGCAGCGCCCGAACCGCCTCGACCGTGGCCGCCGGCAGCTCGGCCGCGGCCACCGTCCGCTCCACCGGTGGCACGCCGGTGGAGCGCACCGCGACGGGCAGCGCCAGATCCGGATACCGCCGGCGGATCTCCGCCGCCGCCACCGCGAAGATCTCCGCCGAGTTGCGGTAGTTGGTGGTCAGCTCGAAGCGACGCCGGGGCCGCCGCCCCAGCGCCTGGTCACGCGCCCGGTCCAGCTCCTGCGGATCGCCGGTCCAGGCGGTCTGCGCCGGATCGCCGACCACGGTCCAGGAGGCCAGCCGGCCGCGCCGACCGACCATCCGCCACTGCATCGGCGAGACGTCCTGCGACTCGTCCACCACCACGTGGGCGAAGTCGCGGTAGTCCACCGGGCGCTCCCGGGCGGCGGCCCGGGCCGCACGCTGCCGATCGGCGTACGTGCTCAGCTCGCGCACGCCGCCGGCCAACTGGTACGGGTCCCGCTTCGGCCGGGCCCGCCGCACCGGCTTGCCGAGCAGCGCGTCCAGCTCGTCCAGCAGCGCGATGTCGGCGACGGTCAACCCGTCGGTGTCCAGCGTCCGGTACGCGTCGGTGAGCAGCCGGATCTCGGCCGCGGAGAGGACCCCGCCGGCGTACCGGCGCAGCCGCTCCGGCCGGGCCAGCCAGCCCAGCACGTGACGCGGGTGCAGCCGGGGCCACCAGGCCTTGAGGAACTCGCGGAACTCCGGCCGCTCGATGATCTCGTCCTCGAACGCGGGCTGTTCCGGCAGCCGGCCCACCCGCAGCGTCCGGGCCTGCGCGTAGAGCGCGGCGAGCACGGCGTCGAACGCGGCCCGACGCACCTCGTTGCGACGCGCGCCCCGGGTCAGCGTGCGGTCCCGCACCGCGTCCAGCGCCGGCCGGTCCAGCCGCAGCAGCTCACCGCGGTAGAGCAGGCGCAGCTCGGCCGGCGAGTCCGGCACCGCGTCCCGCGCGGCGCGTTCCAGCACCCGGCGCATCCGCAGCGAACCCTTCACGGCCGCCACCTCCGGCGGGTCGGTCCGGGTCGCCGACAGGCCCGGGAACAGCGACCCGAGCGAGTGCAGCGTGGCGGTCTCCTCGCCGAGCGAGGGCAGCACCGAGGCGATGTACTCGACGAACACGCCGGACGGGCCGACCACCAGGATGCCGCCGCCGGCGTACCGGGCCCGGTCGGAGTAGAGCAGGTACGCGGCCCGGTGCAGCGCCACCGCCGTCTTGCCGGTGCCCGGGCCGCCGGAGACGATCGTGACGCCGCTGCCCGGGGACCGGATCGCCTCGTCCTGCTCCCGCTGGATGGTGGCGACGATGTCCCGCATCCCGCGACCGGTGGCCCGGGACAACGTGGCCAGCAGCGCGCCGTCCCCGACCACCGCCATGTCCGCCGGCGCGGCCTCCGGGTCCAGCAGGTCGTCCTCGATCCGGGTGACCCGCTCGGCGGCGGACTGGATCGTGCGCCGGCGCACCACGCCGCGCGGCTCGGCGGGCGTGGCCTGGTAGAACGCGGCGGCGGCGGGTGCCCGCCAGTCCACCACCAGCGTCTCCGCGTCGTCGGCGCGCACCCCGAGCCGGCCCACGTGCAGCACCTGCCCGGTGCGCAGGTCCAGCCGCCCGAAGACCAGCCCCTCGTGCTCGGCGTCCAGCACGTGCCGGCGCTGCGCGGCGTGGAAGACCATCGCGTCCCGCTCGACCAGCGCGCCGAACGTGCCGACCCGGGCCAGCCGGTAGCCCTCCCGCTCGGCGTCGGCCGCCGACCGGCGCAGTTCGGCCAGCCGGGCGTACACCCGGTCGAGATGCCGCTGCTCGGCGGCGATCTCCCGGTCCAGCGTGGTCTGGTCGGTCAACGCGGTGCTCCTGTGGTCGGACGGCACGACGGGCTGAATGAGGGTACGGGCCGCCGGCAAGCCGCACGTCGGGGCCTGCCTCCGCGCCGGCCCGGACCGGTGCCGGGACCGTCCGTCAGGCCGCGGCCGGGCCTGGAACCGCGATGCCGGCCAGCACCCGGCGCAGCACCCCGGCCACGGCGGCGTTCACCACGTCGGGCCGTTCCATCATCAGCATGTGACCGGCGCCGGGGCAGACGGTCAGCTCCGCGGTGGGCAGCGCCGCCGCGATCGACTCGGCGCAGGGCGGCGGCGTGAGCCGGTCCCGGTCGCCGACCAGCGCGGCGGCCGGCAATCCGCCCAACGCGGCCAACGTCTCCAGCCGGTGCTGGGCGCCGATCGAGGCGCGGAACCCACCGATCGAGCGCAGCGTGGCGCGCGCCACCGCGGAGGTGACCAGCCGGATGTCCGCCGGGTCGCAGCGGTCGCCGAACAGCATCCAGCGGATGCTCGGCCGCAGCGCGCGCAGCAACGCGTACGGCGGACGCCAGCCGCCGCAGCGGGCCAGCACCCCGGCGCCGGTGGTCTCGGCCAGCCGGATCAGCCGGGCGATCCGGGGCGAGAGCCCGTAGACGGTGTGCGTGTGCCCCTCGGCGGTGGTCGAGACGAAGACCAGGCCGGCGGTGCGCTCGGCGAACCGGTCGGGGTGGCGGTGCGCGTACTCCATCACCGTCATGCCGCCCATCGAGTGCCCGACCAGCACCACCGGGCCGGACACGGCGAACTCGTCGACCACCGCGGCCAGGTCGTCCCCGAGCTGGGCCAGCGTCGCGTCGCGCAGCGTCAGGCAGCTCGACCGGCCGTGACCGCGCGCGTCGTAGGCGACCACCCGGACCCGCTCGCCGAAGCGGTCCCGCAGGTCGGTGAGCTGCCGGTGCCAGCTCCGCCCGTCCAGCGTCCAGCCGTGCAGCATGACCACGGTGACGTCGGCGTCGACCGGCCCCGTCACCGTGACGTGCAGGCGTACGTCGTCGGAAAGCCGCAGCTCCTGGTGCTCCGACATGGTCCACCTCCCCGGGCCGCCCGGTGTCCGGTCACCGGGGCGTTACCCGGTGGTGACACCGGCGTTACCCGTCATGACACCACGGCAACCGGGCCGGTGAGAAGATTCGCCGTCCGCCCCCGTGCGGTCCGATCGGTGACCAGGCTGGAGGCATGCCGTCCCCGCCCGCCGCCCGGACCCCCCGGGCCGCCCTGGCCGAGCTGCTCACCGGCAACCGCCGCTTCGTCAGCGGCCAACCACTGCACGGGCACGACGTGACCGCCGCCGCGGCGGTCGCCTCCGGCGACCAGCAGCCCTACGCGGTGGTGCTGGGCTGCATCGACTCCCGGGTGCCGCTGGAGGCGATCTTCGACCAGACGTTCGGCTCGATCTGCGTGATCCGCACCGGCGCGCACGTGCTCGACCGCGCGGTCTGCGGCTCGATCGAGTACGTGGTGGGCCAGCTCGGCGTACGCCTGGTGATGGTGCTCGGCCACGAGCGCTGCGGCGCGGTGGGCTCGACCGTCGACGCGGTGCGCACCGGGCGGCGGCCCGGTGGCGCGCTGGGGTACGTGGTGGACCGGATCACCCCGGCGGTGCGGGAGGTCGGCGTGGCGGACCCGGCTGTCCACCCGCTGGCGATCCGCCGGCACGTGCGGCGCACGGTGGCCGCGCTGCGCGCCGACGACCTGCTCGCCGACCGGGTCGCCACCGGCGAACTGGCCGTGGTGGGCGCGCTCTACGACCTGGCCACCGGTGAGGTCACGCTGCTGCCGGCGGAGGAGACACGGAACCGCCCGCCGGGGTGATCCCCGACGGGCGGTCGCGGTGGTGCGGGTGAGGGCGGCTCAGCCCTCGAAGACACCGGCCTCGACGAGACGCTTCTCGGTCGCGTCCCAGCCGTGGTCCGGGTAGGACGCGGCCAGGCCGTTGATCTCGGCGCGGATCTTGGCGGCGTGGCCGGCGGCGGCCAGCGTCCGGATCTCCTCGACGAAGGCGTCGGAGTCGGTGCGCAGGTGCGCGGTCTTGCCGTTGGTCAGGTTGCGCACGTAGGCGTGCTTGCCGCCGTTGAGCGGGATCAGGTACTTGAACTCGCCCAGCACGCTGAGGGCGCCACCCTGGCCAGCCTGGCCGGCCCGGACTGACGCGCGCGCGGTCTTAGAGGTGTTGCTCGCCACGGAGGTACTCCTTGCAGACGTACGGTGGGGACGGGAACCGTCCGGGGGCTGTGCGAGTGACGCCCGGGTTTGAGCGCCGGCCCGCGAAGACGTGCGGCGGCACAGAACCGCCCAGAGAACTGTACACGAACGCGACGCCTGGCTGGTGGTCGCGCCGTCACCGGGACACAACCGGGTCGCCCACCCGGGTATTTCCGGCCGACCGACCGCGGCGAATTTTCCGATTCGCTGGCGCACCACCTGCCACAGCGGTCATCATGTGTGCCAGGGGCCACTCGGGTGACGAGGTCGTAGGGGAAGACGCACCTCGGCTCACCGGGAGGTCACCGTGCCAACGCGTGGCGTCGTATACGTCCACTCGACCCCGCTCGCCGTGTGCTCGCACGTCGAGTGGGCGATCGCGCGCGTCCTCGCCGCGCCGGTCAACCTGCACTGGACGGGGCAGCCCGTCGACCCCGGCGCGCGGCGCGCCGAGTGCGGCTGGACCGGCAGCCCGGGGACGGGCGCCGAGCTGGCCGCTGCCCTCCGGCAGTGGCCCATGATCCGTTTCGAGGTGACCGAGGAGCCCAGTCCCGGCGCCGACGGCGAGCGCTTCATGTACGTCCCCGGCCGGGGCCTGTTCCGGGCCACCGTCGGCGCGGCCGGCGACATCCAGCTCGGCGAGGACCGGCTGCGTACCCTGATGGCCGCCGCCCGCGCCCCGGAGGCGCTCGCGCACGCCCTCGACAAGGCGCTCGGCACCGCCTGGGACGCCGAGCTGGAGCCCTACCGGTACGCCGGCGACGGCGCGCCGGTGACGCTGCTCACCCGGGTGGGGTGACGCCGGGCGAGTTGCCCCGATACGGTGGGGCCCGTGTCGATTCCTTCGCGACGCTCCGCCGTCGCGCTCGCCGCACTGACCGCGCTGGTCCTCACCGGCTGCTCGGACGGGCCGGACCGGCCCCGGCCGACGCCGTCGACAGCGACGCCGTCGGCGGGCGCGAGCGCGTCGGGGTCCACCGACCCGGCCGCCGCCGATCCCGCCGCCCGGGCCGCCGCGCTCGTCGCCACGCTCTCCGACGAGGACCTGGTCGGCCAGGTGCTGATGCCGTACGCGTACGGCAGCTCGGCCACCCGGGTCTCCGCCGGCTCGGCCGCCGGCAACCGGGCGCTGGCCGGTGTCGACACCCCCGCCGAGATGGTGGCGAAGTACCGCCTCGGCGGCGTGATCCTGGTCGGCTTCAGCGCCGACGACCCGACCTCGGGCAACCAGGAGACCACCAACGTCGACAACCCGAAGCAGGTCCGGGCGCTGACCGACGGGCTGCGCGCCGCCGCCGGCAAGTTGCCCGCCGGCGCCGCGCCGTTCCTGGTCGGCACCGACCAGGAGTACGGCGTGGTCACCCGGATCACCGACGGGGTGACCCAACTGCCCAGCCCACTCGCCGCCGGCGCGGCCGGCAACCCGGCGCTGACCGAGGCCGCCTGGCGGGCCGCCGGCGCCGAGTTGGCCGCGATGGGGATCAACCTGGACTTCGCCCCGGTCGCCGACGTGCTGGCCACCCGCAGCACGGTGATCGGCTCCCGGTCCTTCGGCGCCACCCCGGCCACCGCGTCGCCCCAGGTGGCCGGCGCGGTCCGCGGCCTCCAGGCCGAGGGCGTCGGCGCGGCGGTCAAGCACTTCCCCGGGCACGGCCTGAGCGCCGCCGACTCACACACCGAACTTCCGGTGGTCGGGCAGTCCCGGGCCGTGCTGGAGCGCACCGCGTTCCCGCCGTTCCGCGCCGGGATCGACGCCGGCGCCATGGCGGTGATGTCCGCCCACCTGAACGTCACGGCGGTCGACCCGGGCACCCCGGCCACGTTCTCCCGCAAGCTGCTCACCGACGTGCTCCGCGGCCAGCTCGGCTTCCAGGGGGTGGTGATCACCGACGGGATGAACATGGCGCCGGCGAAGAAGTGGTCGCCCGGCGAGGCGGCGGTCCGCGCGCTCAACGCCGGCAACGACCTCATCCTGATGACGCCGAACGTGGGCCAGGCGTACGACGGACTGCGCGCCGCGCTGACGGACGGCTCGTTGCCCCGCACCCGCCTGGTCGAGGCGGTCACCCGGGTGCTCACCATGAAGTTCCGGCTGGCCGGGCACCCGCAGCCGGCGCTGTCGACGCTGGACGGCCCCGAGCACCGCAAGGCCGCCGCCGACCTGGCCGCCGCCGCGGTGACCGTGCTGCGCGGCACGTGCGGTGGTGCGGTGACCGGACCGGTCCGGGTCACCTCCTCCGGTGGGCGGGACCGCACCCGGGCCCTGCTGACCGAGGCGCTCACCGCCGCCGGTGTCAAGGTGGTGTCCTCCGGCGGCACCGTCGTGCACCTCGTCGGGTACGGCGACGGCACGAAGGACCTGAACGCCGACGCGGCGGTGACGGTGGCGATGGACACGCCGTACGTGCTGGCCGGGGCGAAGTCGCCGACGGTGCTGGCGACCTACTCGTCCACCCGGGCCTCGATGACCGCGTTGGCCGCGGTGCTCGCCGGCAAGGCCCGCCCCACCGGCCGCGCCCCCGTCCCGGTCCCGGGCCTGCCCGCCACCACCTGCAAGGTGTAAGGACGGGCCCCCTGTTAACGCCTCCGGTATAGAAGGGGCCCCCTCTCACACTCACGTGTTAAGAAGGGGCCCTTCCTTGCAGACCTGGTTCAGGGGCGGGTGAAGACCAGCGCCACGTTGTGCCCGCCGAAGCCGAACGCGTTGTTCAGCGCGGCCGGGATCTCCAGGTGCCGGGCCTTGTGCGCGGCCACCTCCAGGCTGAGGCCGTCGTCCGGGTCGTCCAGGTTGACCGTGGGCGGCACGACCCCGTCCCGGATGGCCAGGATGGTGGCGATCGACTCCAACGCGCCGGCCGCGCCGAGCAGGTGCCCGGTCATCGACTTGGTGGCGGTGAGCAGCGGGTGGTCACCGATCGCCTCGCGCAGCGCGCCGATCTCCAGCATGTCGCCGACCGGCGTGGAGGTGGCGTGCGCGTTGACGTGCACGATGTCCCGTCCGGCCATGTCCGCGTCGGCGAGCGCCCGGGTGATGGCCCGGATCGCGCCCTCGCCCTCCGGGTGCGGCTGCACCATGTCGTACGCGTCGGAGGTGACCCCGGCGCCGGCCAGGCGCGCGTAGACGCGGGCACCGCGGGCGGCGGCGTGGTCGGCGCGCTCCAGCACCAGCACGCCCGCGCCCTCGCCGAGCACGAAGCCGTCCCGGGCCTTGTCCCACGGTCGGGACGCCTTCTCCGGCTCGTCGTTGCGGGTCGACATGGCCCGCATCGAGGCGAAGCCGGCGATCGGCAGCGGGTGGATGACCGCCTCGGTGCCGCCGACCACCACCACGTCGGCGCGGCCGGCGCGGATGATGTCCAGCCCCAGCGAGATCGCCTCCGCGCCGGTCGCGCAGGCGCTGGCCAACGAGTGCACCCCGGCCTTGGCGCCCAGTTCCAGCCCGACCCAGGCGGCCGGGCCGTTCGGCATCAGCATCGGCACCGTGTGCGGGGAGACCCGTCGCGGTCCGGACGCCTCCAGGATGTCGTCCTGGGCGAGCAAGGTGGTGGCGCCGCCGATGCCCGAGCCGACGCTGACGGCCAGCCGTTCCGGGTCCGGCCCGGCGTCGGCCAGCCCGGCGTCCGCCCAGGCCTCCCGCGCGGCGATGAGGGCGATCGCCTGGGAGCGGTCCAGCCGGCGCAGCTTCACGCGGTCCAGCACCTCGGCCGGGTCCACCGCCAGTTGGGCAGCGATCCGGACGGGCAGTTGCCCGGCCCACTCCTGGGTGAGCGCACTCACCCCGGAGCGGCCGGTCAGCATGGCGTCCCAGGTCGACGCGACGTCCCCGCCGAGCGGGGTCGTCGCGCCGAGCCCGGTGACGACGACGTCGGGGCGACTCATGATCAGGACTGCGCCTCGATGTAGCTGACCGCGTCCCCGACGGTCTTCAGGTTCTGCACCTCGTTGTCCGGGATCTTGACGCCGAACTTCTCCTCGGCCGCCACCACGACCTCCACCATGGAGAGCGAGTCGACGTCGAGGTCGTCGGTGAAGGACTTCCCCTCGGCCACGTCGTCCGGGCTCACCCCGGCAACCTCTTCGAGGATCTCGGCGAGGCCGGCGGTGATCTCGTCACGGGTCATTGCGGTTGGTTCCTCTCATCGGGGTTTCTCGGCGGCCGGCGACGCCGGTCACCGCACCTGGAGCGCGTTCGCGCCCGAGGGGGTCATCAGGGGCAGCGCACGACCTGACCGGCGTAGGTCAGGCCGCCGCCGAAGCCGAACAGCAGCACCGGGGCGCCCGCGGGCACCTCGCGTCGCTCGACCATCTTCGACAGGGCCAGCGGAATGCTCGCCGCCGACGTGTTGCCGGACTCGACGATGTCCTTGGCGATGATCGCGTCCGGGATGTTCAGCCGCTTGGCGATGCCGTCGATGATCCGCGCGTTGGCCTGGTGCGGCACGAACGCGGCCAGCTCCGACGGGGCCACCCCGGCCCGCTCGCAGGCCTGGAGCGCCAGCGGGGCCAGCGCGGTGGTGGCCCAGCGGAACACCGACTGCCCCTCCTGCGCGATGTACGGACGCCAGCCCTCGATCCGCACCGCGTCGCCCTTCTCCGGCGCGGAGCCCCACACCACCGGCCCGATCCCGGTCGGCTCGTCGTCGGCGGTCGCGGTGACCACCGCCGCGCCGGCGCCGTCGCCGAAGATGATGCAGGTCGACCGGTCGGTCCAGTCGGTCACGTCGGAGAGCTTCTCCGCGCCGATCACCAGCGCGTTGCGCGCCGCGCCGGCCCGGATCGCGTGGTCCACCGTGCCGAGCGCGTACGCGAAACCGGAGCAGGCGGTGTTGAGGTCGTACGCCGCCGGCGCGTTGATGCCCAGCTTCGCGGCGACCCGGCAGGCCACGTTCGGGCTGCGGTCCACCGACGTGCAGGTCGCCACCACGACGAGGTCGATGTCGGCGGCGGTGAGGCCGGAGCTGGCCAGCGCCTTGCCGGCGGCGGCGGTGGCCATGTCGGCCACGGTCTCCTCGCCGGCGATCCGCCGGGTGGCGATGCCGACCCGGTCCCGGATCCACTCGTCGTTGGTGTCGACGAACTGTGCGAGCTCGTCGTTGGTGACCACGCGGGAGGGCTGGTAGTGCCCCATCGCGGCGATCCGGCTGCCGGCCATTTAGTGCGATCCTCCGATGCGGACGAGGGGCTGGCCCGGGGCGACCGGGTCGTCGTGGTGCGCGAGCCACTCGGTGAGCAGCCCGCTGTCGTGCGCGGTCACCTCGACCCGCCCCTGCCGGGCGGCGACGTGGCCGACGACCTGGCCGGCGTGCACACCGGCGCCTTCGGTCAGCTCGGCCACCGGCGTGAAGACGCCGGCGGCGGGGGAGACCACCACCCGGAAACCAGACGCCGGCGGGCGGGCGACGCCGCCACCGCCGTGCCGGGCGATCAGGCTCCGCGCGGCGGGCAGGTCGTCGGGCGTGTTCAGGGTGACGATCTCCGGTGCCCCGTCCCCCTTCAGCTCCCGCTTGACCAGACCGGCCAGCGTGCCGGCCGGCGGCAGTTCGACCACGCCGGTGACGCCGAGGTCGACCAGGGTGCGCATGCACAGGTCCCAGCGGACCGGGGCGGTCACCTGCCGGACCAGCCGCTGCACCGCCTCCCGGCCGTACCCGACCGGGGCGCCGTCGAGGTTGGACAGCAGAACGCGGGCCGGGTCGGCGACGGTGACGCCGCCGGCCACGCCGGCCAGCGCGGTCTCGGCCGGGGCCATGTACGGGGTGTGGAACGCGCCGGCCACCTTGAGCCGGATGACCCGTGCCCGGGTCGGCGGTTCGACGGCGAGCTTCTCCAGCCCGGCGATCGCGCCGGCGGCGACGATCTGGCCGGCGCCGTTGCGGTTGGCCGGGTGCAGGCCGTGCGTCTCCAGTGCGGCGAGCACCTCGTCCGGGTCGCCGCCGAGCACGGCGGCCATCCCGGTCGGCTCCAGCGCGCAGGCGGCGGCCATCTCCCGGCCGCGTACGCCGGCGAGCGTCACGGCCGCCTCGGCGGGCAGCACCCCGGCCAGCGCGGCGGCGCCCAGCTCGCCGACGCTGTGCCCGGCGACGACCCGGACGTCGTGCATCGGCAGGTGCTCGGCGGCGAGCAGCGCGGCGGCGACCAGCAGCGGCTGGGTGCGGGCGGTGTCCTTGATCTCGTCCGCGTCCGCCTCGGTGCCGAGGTGGATCAGGTCGACCCCGGCCAGCGCCGACCACCAGCGCAGGCGCGCCTCGGCGCCGGCGAGGTCGAGCCATGGGTTCAGGAAACCGGGCTTCTGTGAACCCTGTCCGGGGGAGAGTACGGCGAGCACGTGTACGACTCTGACGGATACTCGCGGGTCGCGCTGTAACGCACGGCACCAAACCGCACTAGAAGCTTTAGAGGAAACCTACAAAGATCGGCGCCGGTCGTCGCCGCTCTGGGCCACTTTCCGACCGGCTGGGCTCGCTGTCTGGTTCGGGACCGGCGTGACGGCCGGGACCACCGGGTCGAGCCGACCGACGGTCAACGCGACCTGGAGCGCGAAGGCGTCCCGCGGGGCGAGCGGCGAGAACCCGGTCACCTCGGCGATCCGCTTCAGCCGGTAACGCACCGTGTTCGGGTGCACGAACAGCGCCCGCGCCGCGCTCTCCAGCGTGCCGCCGGCGGCGAAGAACGCGTCGAGCGTCTCCAGCAGTTCGCCGCCGCCGGCGCGGGCCAGCGCCGCGTACACGTCGTGGCGCAGCCGGCGGCGCGCCTCGGCGTCGCCGGCCAGCGCCCGTTCGGGCAGCAGTTCGCCGGCGGCGACCGGGCACGGCGCGGTCGGCCAGGCCGGCGCGGCCCGGAACCCGGCGAGCGCCGCCCGCGCGGACTCGGTCGCCTCGTCGAGGCTGGGCACCGCCGGACCGACCACCACCGGCCCGTCGCCGAACGCGGTACGCAGCTTCCCGGTGGCCGCCAGCGGATCGGCCGCCCCGCCCAGCACGATCACCAGGCGGTCGCCGTGCACGCCACCGATCACCTCGACGCCGATCCGGCGGGCCTGCCGGTAGACGGTGTGCAGGACGGCCGACACCTCACCGCCGGGGGAGCGGCCCACCGCCACCGCCACCGGCGGCGCGTCCGACCAGCCCAGCGCGGCGGCGCGGCTGGCCAGCACGTCCGGCGAGTCGCCGCGCAGCAGCGCGTCCACCAGCAACGCCTGCAACCGGGCGTCCCAGGAGCCCCGGGTCTCGGCGGCCCGGGCGTACACCCGGGCGGCGGCGAACGCGATCTCGCGGGAGAACCGCAGCACCGCCTCCCGCAGCGACTGTTCCTCGCCCGGCACGGCCAGCTCGGACACCTGCTCCTCGACGACCTCGATGGTCACCTTGATCAGCGCCACGGTCTGCTGGAGGCTGATCGAGCGGGCGAGCGCCACCGGTGCGGCGGCGAAGACCTCGTCCGACACCTCCTGGGTGCGGTCGGTCGCGCCGCCGCCCTGGCGCAGCCACTGCACCAGTGACCGCACGCCGGCCTGGGCCACCAGCATCACCCAGGAACGCTGGTCGGCCGGCAGCTCGCGGAACCACAGCAGACTCTCGTCCATCCGGGCCACGCTGGCGGTGGCCAGGCTCCCCGCGGCCCGCTCGATGCGGCGCAGCGTGGCCGACGTCTCGGTACCGCCCGGTTCACTCACCGCACCAGCCTGACACGGCCTGACCAGCGGATCCACTCCGAGTCCGCGGCGGCGCCGCGGACGGGCGGTCCGCACCGGTACGCGCTGACGATCTCGTCGGGCCGGGCCAGTACGGTGTCAGAGCGCGTCGGGGCGTTCCGTCCGACGGGCGAGGGCGAAGGGTGAGGGGGACCGGGATGGCGCACGGGGAGGCCGAACACGGCTGCGCCCAGCACGAGCACTGCCGGCCGGGCCACGACCAGCCGCGCCGGGCGGGTCTGACCCATCCGGGTGAGCCGGCCGCCGGGCGGTCGCCGGAGCGCGCCGACGACGAGTCGGCGGCACCGCGTCAGCGGGTCGTCGAGCCGGCCGGTCCCACGGTCGACCCGGCGCCGACCCAGGGCTGCCGCAGCGACCAGGCCGGCTGGGCGGGTGGCCACCGGCACGGCGCGGTGCGCCCCGGCAACCGCACGAGCCGCCGGGAACGGCCGCCGCGCCGCTGGTGCTGACCACGCGGGGCCCGTCCGGCGGTTAGCGTGGGTGGGTGAAGGCGATGGCGATCGACGAGTACGGCCCGGCCGACCTGCTCACCGTTCGTGAGCTGCCCACCCCGCCGGTCGGTCCGGACACGGTCCTGGTGCGGGTGCGGGCCGCCGGGGTCAACCCGGTCGACTGGAAGGTCCGGGCGGGGCACCTGGCCGGCGCGTTCCCGACCCACTTCCCGCTGGTGCCGGGGTGGGACGCCGCAGGCGTGGTGGAGGCGGTCGGTCCGGCGGTGTCCGGGTTCGCCGTCGGTGACGAGGTGATCGGCTACGTCCGTCGCGACGACGTGCAGCACGGCACGTACGCGGAACTGGTCCCGGCCCCGGAGCGGTGCCTGGCCGACAAGCCGGTGCGGGCGTCCTGGCCGGAGGCGGCCGGCCTGCCGCTGGCCGGGCTCACCGCCTACCAGGCGTTGCAACTGGCCCGCACCGGCGCCGGTGACACCGTGCTGGTGCACGGTGCGGCCGGCGGGGTGGGACACCTCGCGGTGCAGGTGGCCCGCGCGCTCGGCGCCGACCGGGTGATCGGCACGGCGAGCGAGGCGAACCACGACTTCGTCCGGTCGCTGGGCGCGGAGCCGGTCAGCTACGGCGACGGCCTGCCGGACCGGGTCCGCGCGGTCGCGCCGGACGGCGTCGACGTGGTGCTGGACCTGTTCGGGGGCGACGCGCTGGACGCCTCCGCCGAGCTGATCGGCCGGCCGGGGCGGCTGGTCTCCACCGCCGACCCGGAGCACGTGACCCGCCTCGGCGGCGCGTACGTCTTCGTCAAGCCGTCGTCGGCCGACCTGGGGGTGCTCGCCGGGCTGGTCGACGCCGGCCGGCTCACCGTGCACGTGGCCCGGGCGTTCCCGCTCACCGAGGCCGCCGAGGCGCAGCGGTTGGTGGAGGCGGGGCACGTCCGGGGCAAGGTCGTGCTGACCGTCTGAGCCGGGCTCAGCGGGTGCGGCGGCGCACCAGGAGCGCGATGCCGGCCAGCCCGACGGTGATGACCAACACCACGCCGATGTTGAGCAGCAGCAGGCGCTGCAACTCGCCGAGCGCGGTGTCGAGGCCCTCCGCCGGGTCGAGCGCCTCCTCCGGCAGGACGCGCTCGCCGCCGCCGATGCCGCCGGAGAGCGTGTCGAACCGGGGCGCCAGCGGCACCCCGACGGCGCGCAGCGTCTCGGACATGTTGAGGCGCCCGAAGAACCAGCCGGCCCGGGGGTGGCTCAGGTCGGGCTGCTTGGCCGGCCGGTAGACCCGGGGACCGCCCTTGGCCAGCGGGAAGAGGTCGTAGGTGTGCTGCGGGCTGCCGGCGGCGAGCACCACCACCGTGTACTTCGGACCGAGGTCCTTGGCCGCCGGGCCGCGGAGCTGACCGGTCGTCCCCAGCCACTTGACCTGGTCGACGATCATGGTGACCTCGGCCGGTTTGGTGTCGGCCCGCAACTGCAACGGCTGGTCGAGCTGGTCGCCGGTGATGTCCACCCCGGCCGGGGCGAGCTTCGGCTTCGGCGCGGCCTGGGCCGCCGTCGTGCCGGTGAGGGCCAGCGTGCACGCCAGCACCGCCGCCCCGGCCACGACGGTCAGCAGCCGCCTCACCTTCCGGACCATCGCCGCCTCCTCGCCCCGTTCGATGGCTGGCTTCCGCTGCCGGTCACACTGGACCCGCCCACCCAAAAGACTCCGCAGAACGTCGCGTGGTTGCAGTAGGTGGAAGAGTATTTGGAACTATCTGCGAGCTGAGACCGACCAATGAACGGTCGAAGATCAGCGGCCGGATCTTACCCGGACGGAGGGGCTCATGGGGGGCAGGGTTGCCCGTACGACACGTACCTGGCTGGCGGTGCTCGGGCTGGCGGCGGGGGTGTCGCTGCTGTTGCCGGCCGCGCCGGCCGCCGCGCACAACTCGTTGACCGGCAGCGACCCGGCCAACGGGGCCCGCGTGGCCGCCGCGCCGAAGCGCATCGAGTTGCGGTTCCTGGCCACACCGAAGGAGGCCGGCACGACGGTCACCGTCACCGGGCCGGACAACGTGGTCGCCGCGGGCGGACCGCCGACCTTCTCCGGGAAGCGGGTGAGCGTGCCCTTCAAGCCCGCCGCGGCCGGGCTCTACATCGTGGCCTACCGGCTCGCGTCCGACGACGGGCATCCGATCAAGGGCGAGATCCGGTTCACGCTGACCACCGGCACCCCGGCCGAGACGCCGGCGACGTCCGCGAGCGCCCCACCGACGACCGCGACGGCGCCCACGAGCGCCGCGCCGTCGCCGGCGAGCCCGACGCCCGCGGCCGCCGCCGGGGACGACGACGGGGGTTCGGGTTGGCTCTGGGCGGCCGGCGCGGTCGTGGTGCTGGCCGCGCTGGGCGGTGGCCTGCTGCTGCGTCGCCGCGCTGCCCGCGGCTGACCGGGTCGGGCACCCGGCGGCAGGCCGGATCCGCGGCGGGCGTCCGCTCGCCCGGTCACCGTGCGTGACGGGACGGGAGAGACCTCTACCGCATCTCGTCATGCCTCCTGGTCATAAATATGACCAGGAGGCATGACGCCCGAAAGGGCAACGTTTCCGGCGCGCGACACGCCCGGACGACACGCCGGGGGCGTCACCCCCGGGCTCAGACCAGGCGTACCCGGGCGGCGCGCAGCCGGGTCAGCGTTCGGTCGCGGCCGAGCACCTCGATCGACTCGAACAGCGGCAGCCCGACGGTGCGGCCGGTGACCGCCACCCGGACCGGCGCCTGCGCCTTGCCCAGCTTCAACCCGCGCTCCGCGCCGACCGCCTCCAGCGTGGCCTTCAGCGACTCGGCGTCCCAGGTCGCCAGCGTGTCGAACGCGGCGATCGCGGCGTCCAGCAGCTCGGCGGCGCCCTCCTTCATCGCCTTCGCCCAAGCCGCCTCGTCGATCAGCGGGTCGGCCAGGAAGAGGAAGTCGACGTTCGGCACGATCTCGCTGAGCACCGCGATCCGGGTCTGCGCCAGCGGGGCCACCGCGGCGAACGCGGCCGGGTCGAACTCGGCCGGCTGCCACGGCGGCGGGGCGATCGTGTCGGTGCCGGTGAGCCACGGCTGGCACGCGGCGACGAACTCCTCCACCGGCAGGGCGCGAATGTACTCCCCGTTGAAGGCGCGCAGCTTCTTCTCGTCGAAGAAGGCGGGGGAGGGGTTGACCTCGTCGAGCCGGAACTCGTCCTCGATCACCGACCAGGGCACGATCTCCCGGTCACCCGACGGCGCCCAGCCGAGCAGCATCAGGTAGTTACGCATCGCGTCGGCGAGGTAGCCCTCGTCCCGGTACGCCTCCAGGGCGACCTTGTCCCGCCGCTTGGACAGCTTCTGCCGCTTCTCGTTGACCACCACCGGCACGTGCGCCCAGACCGGCGGCTTGACGCCGAGCGCGTCCCAGAGCAACTGCTGCTTCGGGGTGTTCGGCAGGTGCTCCTCGGCCCGGATCACGTGGGTGATCCCCATGGTCATGTCGTCGACCACGTTGGCCAGCAGGAAGACCGGCGAGCCGTCGCCCCGGGCGATGACGAAGTCCTCGATCAGCTTGTTCTCGAACGTCGGCTCGCCCCGGATCAGGTCGACCACCACGGTCTCGCCCTCGTCCGGGGTGCGGAAGCGCAGCGCCCGGCCCTCGCCGGCGGACAGGCCCCGGTCGCGGCAGAAGCCGTCGTAGCCCCGGTGCTGCGAGCCGGTACGCGCCTGCACGTCGTCGCGGGTGCAGTCGCAGTAGTACGCCCGGCCGGCCTCGTACAGCCGCTGCGCGGCGGCGCGGTGCTCGCCCGCGTACGAGGACTGGAAGTAGGGGCCCTCGTAGCTGCCGCGGGTGATGCCGATCCAGTCGAGCGCGGAGAGGATGCCCTCGGTCCACTCGGGCCGGTTGCGGGCCGCGTCGGTGTCCTCGACGCGGAGCACGAACACCCCGCCCTGCTGCTTGGCGAAGATCCAGTTCTGCAACGCCGAGCGGGCGCCGCCGACGTGGAACATTCCGGTCGGGGAGGGGGCGAAGCGTACACGTACCGTCACGTCCCCCAGCCTACGGCGGGCCGCGACCGCTTTCCGGCAGGGGGCCCGGTCAGGGCACCGCCCTGATCTTCACGACGAGCGCGCTGCCGAGCAGCGTGACGGCCGCGGTCACCGCGTAGAGCGTCGGGTAGCCGCCCAGGTGCACCACGAT
Organism: Micromonospora sp. NPDC049240; assembly: GCF_040647835.1. Classification (NCBI taxonomy): domain Bacteria; kingdom Bacillati; phylum Actinomycetota; class Actinomycetes; order Micromonosporales; family Micromonosporaceae; genus Micromonospora; species Micromonospora sp. NPDC049240. Next base: position 97,548 of record NZ_JBEZCX010000009.1, on the reverse strand, counting down.
CGGGGCGGAGACCGCCGGCCCCAGCACCTGCGGCGCGGAGTTGGCGATGTTGATCACGCCGAGGTCCTTGGCCCGGTCGGTGGCGGCCGGCAGCACCTGGGTGATCAACGCGGCGTCCACCGCCAGGTAGACGCCGTAACCGGCGCCGAGCAGCAGCGCGGCGACGATCGCCATCGACCAGACCGGCGCCACCGCGAGCAGCGTCGCCGCCACCGCCATGATCAGCCCGGACACGATCACGAAGACCTTGCGCCGGCCGGAGCGGTCGGAGAGCCGCCCGGCCACCACGGCGGTGAGCATCATGCCGACCGTGTAGAGCAGGATCAGCACCAGCAGCGAGCCCTCGGGGTCGGCCACCCGCACCCCGTCGGTGAGGAAATACAGCAGGTAGAGCGTGCCGAGCGCGTTGCCCAACTGCACCAGGAACCGGGTGAACCAGGCCCAGGCGAAGTCGGGGTGACGACGCGGGCTGATCCACATCGAGGCGAGCAGGGCGCGCGCCCGCAGCGGCGTCCGGTGCTCCCGGGGCAGCGGGTCGTCCTGGGTGAGCAGCGCGAACGGTAGCGACAGCAGCAGCACGGCCAGCGCGATCGCGGCGTACCCGGCGGCGTTGCCGGTGACCACGGCGGTGACCAGCACCGCGCCGAGCACCAGGCCCAGCGCCTGCGGGATGCCCACCCAGCCGGAGACGCCGCCGCGCTGCGCCACCGGCACCCGGTCCGGGATCGCGGCGGTGAGGCTGGCCAGCATGGCGTTGAAGCAGACCTGCGCGGCCACCCAGGCCACCGCCACGCCGGCGATGCTGTCCTGCCGCGCCAGCAGCACCAGCGCGAACGCGCCGACCACCGCGCCGGTCGCGGTCCAGACGTGCCGACGGCCGAAGTGCCGGTTCGCCAGCCGCAGCGAGGTCCGGTCGGACAACGCCCCGGCCAGCGGGTTGGCCAGCACCGCGGCGAGCGCGCCGAGGCCGGTGACCACCGCCAGCATGGCCTCCTTGTCGCCCGGCGCGATGCGTTCCACCTGCTGCGGCAGCAGCACCTGGATCGGCGTGAAGAACGCCATCCAGACGCCCAGGTTGGCGGCGAAGATCAGCGCGATCCAGCTCCGCCGGACCGGCACGGTCGGCTCGGCGAGCGCCGCCGGCAGCGAGGCCGGCGTCGGGTTCACCGTGGTCATCGCCGGACCAGGTCCCGGAACCAGGCGTACGACGACTTCGGGGTACGCCGCTGCGTGGGGTAGTCGACGTGCACCAGGCCGAACCGTTTGGTGAACCCCTCGGCCCACTCCCAGTTGTCCAGCAGCGACCAGACGAAGTACCCGGTCACCGGCACCCCCGCGGTGATCGCCTCGTGCACCGCGCGCACGTGCCCGTCCAGGTAGGCGATCCGGTCCGGGTCGTCCACCCGGCCCTGCGCGTCCGGCACGTCGTCGTACGCGCAGCCGCTCTCGGTGACCTGGACCGGCGGCAACGCGTCGCCGTACCGGTCGTGGAGTTGGAGCAGCAGCTCGCGCAGCCCGTCCGGGGCCACCGGCCAGTCGAACGCGGTGCGCGGGTACCCGTCCAGCGGCACCATCTCGAACGGCAGCGGCGAGCCCTCCTCGGGGGCCCGGATGCCGGTCGGGTTGTAGTAGTTCACGCCGAGCACGTCGATCGGGGCGGCCAGCACGTCCAGGTCGCCGTCGTGGATCACGGCCGGGTCGAGGCCGGGCGCGTCGGGGTAGCCGCGGCCGAGCAGCGGGTCGGTGAAGAGCAGGTTGTGCAGCGCGTCGTACGCCTGCGCGGCGGCCCGGTCGGCGTCGGTGTCCCCGACCTGCCGCACCGGCGAGTAGTTGTTGGCGATCGCCACCGGGCTCGCGGTGCGGGCGCGCAGCGCGGCGACCGCCAGGCCGTGCCCGAGGAGCTGGTGGTGGGCCACCGGGAAGGCGTCGAAGAGCAGCATCCGGCCGGGCGCGTGGGTGCCGATGCCGTGCCCGAGGCTCATGTGGATGAACGGCTCGTTGAGCGTGATCCAGAGTTTCACCCGGTCGCCGAGGCGGGTCGCGGTCAGGTCGGCGTACTCGGCGAAGCGGGCGGCGGTGTCCCGGTTCAGCCAGCCGCCGGCGTCCTCCAGCGCCTGCGGCAGGTCCCAGTGGAAGAGCGTGGCGACCGGGTCGACGCCGGCGGCGAGCAGGCCGTCCACCAGCCGGTCGTAGAAGTCCAGCCCGGCCGCGTGCGCCGGGCCGGCGCCGGTGGGCTGGACGCGGGGCCAGGCGACCGAGAACCGGTACGCGGACACGCCCAGCCCGGCCAGCAGCGCGGTGTCCTCGGCGTGCCGGTGGTAGTGGTCGCACGCCTCGTCGCCGGTGCTGCCGTCGACGATCCGGCCCGGCTCGTGGGCGAACGTGTCCCAGATGGACGGTCCCCGGCCGTCGACCGTGGTCGCGCCCTCGATCTGGTACGCGGAGGTGGACACCCCCCAGCGGAAGCCGGCGGGGAAGTCGGGCATCGGCACGGTCGTCAATTCGCCCTCCCAATACGTGAAGCGTGTTCGCGACTCTAGGGCTCGGGAGAACGCCACGCCATAGGCCGGGACGGTGGGTGACGCCGGGGCGTTTCGGCGTGTCTTCGCCGATCCCGTCCGCTTAAGTCCGATTTACACATAGAGTGCCGAATATCGCGGATGTAGTTTTAAGTGGGGGAAAGACGCTCATGATCCTCGTGGAACGCAGCGCACACGTGGCGGCGCCGGTGGAAGTGGTCTGGGACGTCGTGCAGCGCGCCGAGCAGCTGCCGGCCTGGCTGGCGGGGGTCCGTGCGGCCGAGGTCCTCTCCGGGGAGGGGTTCGGTCGGCGGCAACTCGTCCAGGCCGGACGCGGCGCCGCGCACGAGGCCGAAGTGATCGCCTATCAGGAACCGACGTTGATCGGCTGGCGCGAACGGGCCAAGGGCGCCGGCGCCCGGGCCGAGGCGCGTACCGAGATCTACGTCCAGCTCACCGCGGACGAGGACGCCGGCGGCACCGTGGTCCGGCTGATCGTCGTCCGGTGGCCCGCCGGGCCGGTCAAGGCCGCACTGCTGCGGCTCGGCCTGCGCCGGGTGGGCGCCGACCTGGAGGACTCGCTGGCCCGGCTGACCGACCTGGCCGCCGTCGGCTGACCGGGTCCAGTCCCGGCGTCGCCCGCAACGACGATGGTCCGGCATCCCAACCAGGGACGCCGGACCATCGTCGTGCTCGCACGCCGTCGGCGGTGAGAAGGGGCCCCTCTCTGCCGGAGGCGTTAAGAAGGGGCCCTTCCTTTCAACTGCTAGCTGTCGCCGCCGGTCTCGCCGACCGGGGCGGCGGTGACGTCGTCCAGGGCGTACTTGCGGGCGGCGTCGGCCGGCACGTGGGCCGGGACCGCGCCCCGCAGCGCGAGCTGCCGCAGCGTGGCGACCGCGACCGACTCGGCGTCCACGTGGAAGTGGCGACGCAACGCGTGCCGGGTGTCCGACATGCCGAAGCCGTCGGTGCCGAGCGAGGTGTAGTCGCCCGGTACCCAGCGCGCGATCAGGTCCGGTACCGCGCGCATCCAGTCGCTGACCGCGACCTTCGGGCCCTCGGCGTCGGCCAGCTTGCGCTGGATGTACGGCACCCGCTCCTCCTCGCCCGGGTTGAGCAGGTTGTGCTCCTCGCACTCCACCGCGTCGCGGCGCAGCTCGGTCCAGGACGTCACCGACCACACGTCGGCGGCCACGCCCCAGTCCTCGGCGAGCAGTTGCTGGGCCTTGAGCGCCCACTGCATGCCGGTGCCGGAGGCCAGCACGTTCGCCTTCGGCGCGTCCGCGCCCACCTGCGGCGCCGGCGAGTAGCGGTAGATGCCCCTGACGATGCCCTCGGTGTCCACGCCCTCCGGCTCGGCCGGCTGGAAGATCGGCTCGTTGTAGACGGTGAGGTAGTAGAAGACGTTCTCCTGCGCCTCGCCGTACATCCGGTGTAGGCCGTTCTCCAGGATATGCGCCAGCTCGAACGCGAACGCCGCGTCGTACGCGACCACCGCCGGGTTGGTGGCGGCGAGCAGCAGCGAGTGCCCGTCCTCGTGCTGGAGACCCTCGCCGTTGAGCGTGGTCCGGCCGGCGGTCGCGCCGAGCACGAAACCCCGGGCCATCTGGTCGGCCGCCGCCCAGAACCCGTCGCCGGTGCGCTGGAAGCCGAACATCGAGTAGAAGATGTACATCGGGATCATCGGCTCGCCGTGCGTGGCGTACGACGTGCCGGCGGCGGTGAACGAGGCGACCGAACCGGCCTCGTTGATCCCCTCGTGCAGGATCTGCCCGGTCGTCGACTCCTTGTACGACAGGAACAGCTCCCGGTCGACCGAGGTGTAGCGCTGGCCGTGCGGCGAGTAGATCTTCTGGGTCGGGAAGAGTGAGTCCATGCCGAACGTGCGGGCCTCGTCCGGGATGATCGGCACCCAGCGCTTGCCGAACTCCTTGTCCTTCATCACGTCCTTGAGCAGGCGGACGAAGGCCATCGTGGTGGCCACCTTCTGCTTGCCCGACCCGCGCTTGACGTCGGCGAACCGCTCGCTGCCCGGGATCGCCAGCGTCCTGCGCTCGGTGGTGCGCGACGGGAGGAAACCGCCGAGCTGGCGACGCCGCTCCCGCAGGTACTCCATCTCGTCCGACTTCTCGTCCGGCGTGTAGTACGGCGGGAGGTAGGGGTTCTCCTCCAGCTGCTTGTCCGGAATGTCGAGGTAGAGCCGGTCGCGGAACAGCTTCAGGTCGTCGAGCGTCAGCTTCTTCATCTGGTGCGTGGCGTTGCGGCCCTCGAAGTGCGAGCCCAGCGTCCAGCCCTTGATGGTCTTGGCGAGGATCACCGTCGGCTGGCCGGTGTGCTCCATCGCCGCCTTGTAGGCCGCGTAGAGCTTGCGGTAGTCGTGGCCACCCCGCTTGAGGTTCCAGATCTCGTCGTCGCTCAGGTGCTCGACCATCTTGCGGGTCCGCGCGTCGCGGCCGAAGAAGTGCTCCCGGACGTACGCTCCGGACTCCGCCTTGTAGGTCTGGTAGTCACCGTCGGGCGTGGTGTTCATCAGGTTGACCAGCGCGCCGTCGGTGTCCGCCGCGAGCAGCGGGTCCCACTCCCGACCCCAGACCACCTTGATCACGTTCCAGCCGGCGCCCCGGAAGAACGCCTCCAGCTCCTGCATGACCTTGCCGTTGCCGCGGACCGGACCGTCCAGGCGCTGGAGGTTGCAGTTGATCACGAAGGTGAGGTTGTCCAGCTCCTCGCGCGCGGCCACGCCGATCGCGCCGAGCGACTCGACCTCGTCCATCTCGCCGTCGCCCAGGAACGCCCAGACGTGCTGCTGGGAGGTGTCCTTGATGCCGCGGTGGTGCAGGTAGCGGTTGAACCGCGCCTGGTAGATGGCGTTCAGCGGGCCGAGGCCCATGGAGACGGTGGGGAACTCCCAGAAGTCCGGCATCAACCGCGGGTGCGGGTACGAGGGCAGCGAGCCGGCGCGGTGCGACAGCTCCTGCCGGAAGCCGTCGAGCTGGTCGGCGCTCAGCCGACCCTCCAGGAACGCCCGCGCGTACATGCCGGGGGAGGCGTGACCCTGGTAGTAGATCTGGTCGCCGCCGCCCGGGTGCTCCTTGCCACGGAAGAAGTGGTTGAAGCCCACCTCGTAGAGCGACGCCGAGCTGGCGAACGTGGAGATGTGACCGCCCACGCCGATCTCCGGGCGCTGGGCCCGGTGCACCAGCATGGCGGCGTTCCACCTGATGTAAGCCCGCAGCCGTCGCTCGATGTGCTCGTCACCGGGGAACCACGGTTCCCGCTCCGGCGGGATGGTGTTGATGTAGTCGGTGGTGGTCAGCGACGGCACCCCGACCTGGCGCTCGCGGGCCCGCTCCAGCAGGCGCAGCATGACGTACCGGGCGCGCTTGGTTCCGCGCTCGTCGATGACACCGTCGAGTGACTCGACCCATTCGCTGGTCTCTTCAGGGTCGATGTCCGGAAGCTGGCTCGGCAGACCAGCGGTGATCACCGGGCGCTTGCGTTCCGTAGCCACAGGCGTTCCCTCGGTTCTGTGTGGGATAGGTCTCTAGCGCCATCCTGCCCCCTCGTGGCGCTCGTCGTCACCTCCGGCTCCCCCAGACGCGATGCTGAACACAGGTACCCGCCGGTAACTTTGTGCGATCACGGACGTGCCGGCCGGCCGGGCGGGAGAGCGAACCGCTGCGGCAGAATGCGCCGTATGCGTAGCGAGGTGATCAGCGTCCGGACCGGGGCCCGGCCGACCGTCCGGGACATCACGGCCGAGGCCGAACGGTTCGTCGCCGGGTCCGGCGACGGGCTGCTGCACGTCTTCGTGCCGCACGCCACCGCCGGGTTGGCGATCATCGAGACCGGCGCCGGGTCGGACGACGATCTGCTCCGCGCGCTCGACGATCTGCTGCCCACCGACGACCGGTGGCGGCACCGGCACGGGTCACCCGGACACGGCCGCGATCACGTGCTGCCGGCGTTCGTGCCGCCGTACGCGACGCTGCCGGTGCTCGGCGGGCGGCTCCAGCTCGGCACCTGGCAGTCCATCTGCCTGGTCGACCCGAACGGCGACAACCCGGACCGCCAGATCCGCTTCTCCTTCCTCCCCGCCTGACTACACCCCACCCCGAAGAGGGGCCCCAGATGCACGGAAAGAGTGGCCATCCGACGCGGAACAGCCACTCTTTCCGTGTATCAGCGTCCAGCGGCGGGGGGAGGGGTCGGATCAGGGACGGGCGGTTTCCGTCTCTACGGTCTGGCGGCCCTGGTCCACCTCGGGCGCGACGGTCCGCGCGGCGGCCGGCGGCCGGTCGTACGTCAGGTTCAGGCCGGGCACCCGGTCCTCGACCACGAACGTGGCCCGGGTGTACGCCGGCGCGTCCGGCCGGCTCACGTACGGCAGCACGTCGAAGTTCGCGGTCAACTCCTTCGGCGTGATCGTGGTGCGCACGTAGCCGCGCAGATTGTTCTGGAAGCGCAGGTGCGGGTTGAACGCCAGCCACGGGTGCGACCCCGTCGGCGAGTCCGCGCCGTCCCCGGTCGAGGTGATCGAGGAGCAGACCAGCTCACTGCCGACCGTGCGCGACGTCGGGTCCGCGTAGTCCAGCTTCAGGTCGCTGGCCCAGTGCGCGTGCACGTCGCCGGTGAGCACGACCGGGTTGCGCACCCCGGCGGCCACCCAGCCCCGGGTGATCCGGTCCCGCGAGGCGACGTACCCGTCCCAGGCGTCCATGCTGGTGACCGTGAGCGGCCCGGCGTTGTTGTCCCGCTGGGCGAAGAAGACCTGCTGGCCGAGGAGGTCCCACCGGGCGTCCGAGCGGCGGAAGCCGTCCAGCAGCCACGCCTCCTGCGCGGCGCCGGTGATCGACCGGGCCGGGTCGGACGCGTCCGCGCAGTCCCGGTAGCCGTCACCGCACGCCTGGTCGTCCCGGTACTGCCGGGTGTCGAGCATGTGGAACGTGGCCAGCCGGCCCCAGCGCACCCGCCGGTAGAGCTGCATGTCGATGCCGCGCGGGATCGAGGTGCGGCGCAGCGGCATGTTCTCGTAGTACGCCTGGAACGCCGCCGCCCGCCGGGCGAGGAAGTCCGGGTCCGGGGCCTCGGGCACCTCGTCGGCCCAGTTGTTCTCCACCTCGTGGTCGTCGAAGACCACCACCCAGGGCGCGACCGCGTGCGCCGTCTGGAGGTCGGTGTCGGTCTTGTACTGGGCGTGCCGCTGCCGGTAGTTGGCGAGCGTCCGGGTCTCCGGACCCTCGTGGTCGCGCGGGTTGCCGCCCGGCACCGTGTACGTGTCCTTGGCGTACTCGTACTGGTAGTCGCCGAGATGCAGGATCAGCTCCGGCTCGGTCTCGGCCAGCCGCCGGTACGCGGTGAAGTAGCCGTGCTCGTACTGCGAGCAGGAGACGAAGCCCATGGCCAGCGCGGACGGCAGCAGCCAGGGCGGCGGCGCGGTGCGGGTGCGGCCGACCGGGGAGAGCCAGCGCTCGACCCGGAACCGGTAGAAGTACTCCCGACCGGGGAGCAGGCCGTCCAGTTCGACGTGCACGCTGTGCGCCGACTCCGGCCGGGCCAGCCGTACCCCTCGGCGCACCACGTGCCGGAACCGTTCGTCGGCGGCCACCTCCCAGGACACCGGCACCACCCGGGACGGCATGCCACCCAGGCCGTCCTCGGCCAGCGGCTCCGGCGCGAGCCGCGTCCACAACACGACACCGTCGTGGCCGGGGTCGCCGGAGGCCACCCCGAGCGTGAACGGGTCGCGGCGCAGCGGGCCGGGCGCCGCGGCCGCCGCGACCGGCAGGCCGGCTGCCGCGCCGGCGGCGCCGAGCGCCGCGCCGCTGAGCAGGATGGTACGTCGGGACAGTGCCACGGTTTCCTCCCCGGAGTCCGGTTCGTCGACTCCGGGCAGCCTGGCGATCGTCGATGGCCGTCAGGTGACGGGCAGGGGCGCTTTCCGCCGAACAACGGTCGGCGGATGAAAGGTGGCGACGTCAGCCGAGCAGGCGCGGACGGTACGGGTCTGGTGCGCTCCGCAATAGTGGAGGAAGTCAATTGTTGATCTGTCACGTATGATGGTCGGCATGGCGCAACGCCCGGTCCCCCGCACGTCGTCCCCGGCCGACGACCGGCTCGGCCTGGCCGGGGACGCCGTGCGCCGGATCCAGCACGTCGCCGCCGCGCTGCGGCACCACCAGGACGAGGAGATCGCCGCGCTGGGCCTGACCCCGGCCGCGGCCCGGGCGCTGCACGAGCTGGACCCGGACCACCCGTCGCCGGCCCGCGACCTGGCCGTGCGACTCGGCTGCGACCGCTCCAACGTGACCGGGCTGGCCGACAAGCTGGAGCAGGCCGGGCTGGTCGAGCGCCGGGCCGACCCGACCGACCGGCGGCAGCGGGCGCTCGTCGTCACCGCGCGGGGCCGGCAGGTCCGGGAGCGGGTACGCCAGGTGATGTCGGACTCACGGCTGCTCGACGGGTTGAGCACGGCGGAGCTGGCCACGCTGCGTGACCTGGTCTGGAAGGTGTCCGACGGCGGCTGCCCGGAGGAGCGCGGCGAGGTCTGAGCCGCGCCGGGCGGAACGTGTCCGACTGGGCGAGGCGGGCCTGAGTCGGTAATGCTGTCCGACGTGACCTCCCCGCACGATCTCGACGACCGGCTCCGAGCCGACCTGGCCGCGCTCGACGCGCCCGGCCAGCGGCGTGACCTGCGTGAACCGTTACCCGACGGTGGGTCGCTCACCGGGGCGCAGGCGCTGGCCCTGTTCGACGCGCAGCTCACCAGCCGGCTGGTCGACCTGGCCGGGCGCTGGCTGCGCGGCTTCGGTGAGGGGTACTACACGATCGGTTCGGCCGGCCACGAGGGCAACGCGGCGGTGGCCGCCGCGCTGCGGCCGACCGACCCGGCACTGCTGCACTACCGGTCCGGCGCGTTCTACTGCCTGCGCGCCGCCCAGGCGGCCGGCGAGTTCCCACCCGACGCGCCACCCGCGCCCGCCGGCCGGGAGCAGGATTCCGATCCACGGGACACGGACGGATCCTGGCCCGACAGCGCATGGGTGACCGCACCGAGCGGAGCGAGGGCCGGCAGCGACCCCACCGGGGTCGTCTCCCACCAGGATCCCGCTCCGGGTGACCCCGCCGGCGGCGCGGCCGGGCCGGCCGGGCCGGCGGACTCCGGCGACCTCGACGCGGTGCTGCTGCCGGACGGGGCCGGGGTGACCGTGGACGCGGACGGCGACGCGACGGTCGGCGTACCCGGTCTGCCGTCGCCGTCGCTCGACGACGCGTTCGCGGGCGCGGCGCGGGACATGCTGCGCGGCATGGTCGCCTCCGCCGAGGAGCCGATCGCCGGCGGCCGGCACAAGGTCTTCGGCCGGGCCGACCTCGCGGTCGTGCCGACCACCTCGACCATCGCCTCGCACCTGCCCCGCGCGGTCGGCCTGGGGCTGGCCCTGGAACGGCTCCGGCGGGGCGGACGACACGTCGACGGCGACCCGGAGGTGGCGTCCTGGCCGCTGGACGCCGTGGTGGTCTGCTCCTTCGGCGACGCCTCGGTCAACCACGCCACGGCCACCGCCGCGTTCAACACCGCCGGCTGGTACGACCACACCGGCCTGCGGATCCCGGTGCTGTTCGTCTGCGAGGACAACGGGCTGGGCATCAGCGTGCGCTCGCCCGAGGGCTGGGTGGCCGCCATGCTGCGGTCCCGGCCCGGCATCCGCTACTTCGACGCCGACGGCACTGACGTGGTGGCGAGCCACCGGGTGGCGGCGGAGGCGACCGCCTGGGTGCGCCGGCACCGCCGGCCCGCCGTGCTGCACCTGCGCACGGTCCGGCTGATGGGGCATGCCGGCGCGGACGCGGAGACCGCGTACCGGAGCCCGGCGGAGATCGCCGCGGACGTGGCACGGGACCCGCTGCTGGTCACCGCGCGGCGGCTGGTGGCGGGCGGCTACGCGAGTGGCGAGGAACTGCTCGCCCGGTACGACGAGCGGGGCTGGCAGCTCCGGCGGATCGCCGAGGAGGTGCTGGACGAGCCGAAACTGGCCACCCCGGTCGAGGTGGTGGCGGAGCTGGCGCCGCGCCGGCCGGTGCGGGTGTCCCGGGCGGTCGCCGACGCGGCGGCACACGCGGCCGGTCCGGGCGCCGGGGCGCGGGCGGAGGCGTTCGGCGGGAAGCCGCCGGAGCTGACCGGGCCGCTGACGCTGGCGCAGAGCATCAACGCGGCGCTGGCCGACGGCATGCTCGACCACCCGCAGATGGCCGTGTTCGGCGAGGACGTGGCCGCCAAGGGCGGGGTGTACGGGGTGACCAAGGGACTGCGGGACCGGTTCGGGGTGGCCCGGGTGTTCGACACGCTGCTCGACGAGACCTCGATCCTCGGGCTCGGGCTCGGCGCCGGCCTGGCCGGCATGCTGCCGGTGCCGGAGATCCAGTACCTGGCGTACCTGCACAACGCCGAGGACCAGCTCCGCGGCGAGGCGGCCAGCATGCGGTTCTTCTCCCGGGGTGCGTTCCGGAACCCGATGGTGGTGCGGGTGGCCGGCCTGGCGTATCAGGAGGGCTTCGGCGGGCACTTCCACAACGACAACTCGGTGGCGGTGCTGCGGGACGTTCCGGGGCTGGTGATCGCCGTGCCGGCCCGGCCGGACGACGCCGCGCCGATGCTGCGTACCTGCCTGGCGGCGGCCCGGGTGGACGGCGCCGTCTGCGTCTTCCTGGAGCCGATCGCGCTCTACCACACCCGCGACCTCCACGCGGACGGCGACGGCGAGTGGCTGGCCGAGTACGCCGAGCCGGGCGCCTGGGCGGACCGGCACGTGCCGATCGGCCGCGCCCGGGTGTACGGCATCGGCTCCACCGACGATCTCACCATCATCACCTTCGGTAACGGGGTGCGGATGTCGCTGCGGGCCGCGGCCACGCTGGCCGGGGAGGGCGTCGGCACCCGGGTGGTGGACCTGCGCTGGCTCGCCCCGCTGCCGGTGGCCGACATCATCCGGGAGGCGTCGGCGACCGGCCGAGTGCTGGTGGTGGACGAGACGCGGCGCTCCGGCGGGGTGGGCGAGGGGGTGCTGGCGACGCTTGTCGACACCGGTTATGTCGGCGCGGCGCGACGGGTGGCCGCTCTTGACTCGTTTGTACCATTAGGTCCGGCTGCTCATCAGGTTCTGGTGTCCGAGGAAGCCATTACCGAGGGTGCCCGTACGCTGCTGGCACGGTAAATTCCGTTCCACCCGGTGCGCCACTTGCGCAGCGAGCCGCAACTGTGTGGACTGGGCGCGGCGGTGTCGCACGACGCCGCCGGCAGGGATGAGATGAGGAGGCACGCGACAGTGAGCGCGACCGCTGGTCAGGCCGCCGACGGGGTACGCAGCCTGGCGGACCGGTTCGGGATCGAGCCGGGCATGGTCGTCATGGAGATGGGCTACGACGACGACGTCGACTCCGATCTCCGGGACGCCCTGACCGACCGCTGTGGAGAACTGGTCGACGAGGACACCGACGAGGTGGTCGACGCGGTTCTGGTCTGGCACCGGGACGGCGACGGTGACCTCTTCGAGCTCCTCGTCGACGCCCTCGGCCCGCTGGCGGACAACGGCGTGGTGTGGCTCCTGACCCCCAAGGCCGGCCGGGACGGCCACGTCGAGCCGAGCGAGGTCGCGGAGAGCGCCCAGACCGCCGGGCTCCAGCAGACCTCCACCATCAACGCGGGCCGCGACTGGAGCGGCGCCCGCCTCGTGCTCCGGCGCGGGTCCAAGAGCAAGAAGTAGGAGCACACATGCCCATCGCGGTTGGCGCCGAGGCGCCGGATTTCCTGCTCAAGGACCAGAACAACCAGGAGGTTCGACTCTCCGACCTGCGCGGTCGCAAGACCGTGCTGCTGGTCTTCTACCCGCTCGCCTTCACCGGCATCTGCCAGGGTGAGTTGTGCGAGGTGCGGGACAACCTCAACGAGTACGTCAACGACGACGTCCAGGTGCTGACCGTCAGCGTCGACTCGGTCTACGCCCACAAGATCTGGGCCGACCGGGAGGGCTACCAGTTCCCGCTGCTGGCCGACTTCTGGCCGCACGGCGCGGTGGCCCAGGCGTACGGCGTCTTCAACGAGGTCGCCGGCATCGCCAACCGGGGCACCTTCGTCATCGACAAGGCCGGCGTGGTCCGCTTCGCCGAGATGAACATGCCCGGCGAGGCGCGCGACCAGCAGGGCTGGCGCAAGGCGCTGGCCGAGGCAGTCGCCGCCTGAGCCACCCGAGCACGTCGTTCGACCGGGCCGGAGGCGGCAGGTAAGCTTGCCGCTCCGGCCCGCCGTACGGGCGTTCCGGGCGCGTAGCTCAGTGGGAGAGCACTCGCCTTACAAGCGAGGGGTCGCAGGTTCGAAACCTGCCGCGCCCACCACCTTCCGGACCAGCCCCACCACGCCGCCGTGCACGAGGGGCAGGCCGCCCAGTTCGCCTGTCGCCACCCAGGCGATGTCGTCATGCTCGTCGGGCGCACAGTTGGTCGGAGCGCCGACCCAGGCCCCGACGTGCCAGACGGCCACGTGAACGGCGTCCTCGCCGCTGCCGAGGCGCAGCTCGCCCAGGCGTGACGAGGACTCCGCCACGATGTGGACACCGATCTCCTCGTGCATCTCCCGCGCGAGGGCCTGTCGCTCCGACTCACCCGCCTCGACATGCCCGCCGGGGAGATCCCACAGATCCGGGTAGGCCCGGCGGGTCGGGCTGCGGTGCACCAGCAGGACCGCGCCGTTCTCCACGAGCGCCCCGGTGACGACGACATGCATGGCCGGGATTGGAACACGGGGGTGGGACAGCGGTGGTGTCCGTGTCGGGCTCGATCGACCCCGGCGTTCGGCAGAAGCAGAGGCATCGCGTGCGAATCGCTCCCGCGTCAGGAGAGGAGGTCGGTGATGCGGACGCCGTGGGAACGCAGCACCGCCTCCACCCGCTCCCTGGCCGACGGGTCCGGCCGGCGCCACTGCCAGACGCGCCCGACCAGGGCCGCGCTGTTCGGCCCCGGCACGTCCCACGGGCCGCCGTCCGGGAACACGGCGAGCGCGAGCCGGCCGAAGCCGGGACGGGTCAACCCCGCCTCCCGGATCTCCGCCCAGCGGTAGCTGCGGGTGACGCGTCCCCGGTGCCGGATCAGCAACCCGGTGTCGTCGGCGAGCAACGCGCCGTCGCGTTGGCGCCACGCCGCGATGACGGTGGCAGCGGTCAGCCCGGTGTGCGCAACCAGCGAAGCGGTGCGTAGCCGGAGACCGATCGCGATCGTCAGGGCGAGCAGCCCGAGCGGTACGAGCACCGCCGGCCACCACCGCGATGCGAACAACACCACCGGCTCCGCGCCGGGTCCCCGTTCCTCCGCCACCCGGGCTCTGGTGCCCACATCGGTGCAGATCGACACACCCGAGGGGCACAATGCTCGGATGACCGAACGACTGGCCCCCGTCCTGCGGGTTCGGGACACCGACGCCGCCGTCGCCTGGTACGCCCGCCTCGGGTTCGTCCGGCAGTGGGAGCACCGGTTCGCGCCCGACCTGCCGCGCTACGTCAGCATCGCCCGACCCGGCATGGAGATCCACCTGTCCGAGCACGCCGGCGACGCCCGGCCCGGGACGCTGGTCTACCTCTACGTCGACGACGTGGACGCGCTGGCGGCGGCGTGCGGCGGGGTCGAGGTCGGCAGCCAGGACTGGGGGCGGGACTTCGTGGTCACCGACCCGGACGGCAACCGGATCCGGGTCGGCACCGTGCCGGCGTGAGTCGTCCTACTGGCGGCGGCGGGCGTCCGCCTCGGCGTCGAGCAGGTCGTTCAGCGCCAACGCCGAGTTGATCAGGGAGAGGTGGCTGAAGGCCTGCGGGTAGTTGCCGATCTGCTCACCGGTCGCGGCGATCTCCTCGGCGTACAGGCCGAGGTGGTTGCTGAACGTGAACATCTTCTCGAACGTGAGTCTCGCGTCGTCCAGTCGGCCGGTGCGGGCCAGCGCCTCGACGTACCAGAACGTGCACATGTTGAACGTGCCCTCGTGGCCGGGGAGGCCGTCGGGGGAGTGCTCCGGGTCGTACCGGTGGACCAGGCTGTCGGAGACCAGGTCCCGTTCGATCGACGCCAGCGTGGACTTCCAGAGCGGGTCGCTCGGCGTGATGAAGCCGACCGCCGGCATGGCCAGCAGCGCGGCGTCCAGCACGTTCTCGTCGTACGCCTGCACGAAGCTGCCGCGTTCCCGGTGGTAACCGCGGGCCATGACCTGGTTGTAGATCCGGTTGCGCTGCTCGGTCCAGCAGGACATGTCCCCGGGGCGGCCGGTACGGGTGGCCAGCCGGATGGCCCGGTCCAGCGCCACCCAGGACATCACCCGCCCGAACGTGTAGTTGCGGGGGTGGTGGCGGCTCTCCCAGATACCGGCGTCGCGCTGGTCCCAGTTGTGGCAGAGCCAGTCGACGAGCCGGACGGTGCTCTTCCAGACCTGGTGCGACACCCGGATGCCCTGCTCGTCGGCGAGGTGCATGGCGTAGAGCGCCTCGCCGTGGATGTCGAGCTGGAGCTGGTCGGCGGCGCCGTTGCCGATCCGCACCGGGCTGGAGCCGCGGTAGCCCTCCAGGTGGTCGAGCACCTCCTCGTGCAGGTCGGAGGAGCCGTCCACCCGGTACATGATCTTCAGTGGGTCCTGGTGGTCGCCGGCCTCGCGGATCCGCTCGTCCAGCCAGTCCATGTAGCGGCTGACCTCCTCGGTGAACCCGAGGCCGAGCAGCGCGTGCACGGAGAACGACGTGTCGCGTACCCAGGTGTAGCGGTAGTCCCAGTTGCGGGTGCCGCCGACCAGCTCGGGCAGCGCGGCGGTGGGCGCGGCGATCATCGCGCCGGTCGGCGCGTACGTCATGAGCTTGAGCGTGATGGCGGACCGTTCGACCATCTCCCGCCAGCGGCCGGTGTAGCGGGACCGCTCGACCCAGCGCCGCCAGTAGTCGCGGGTCCACTCGAACATCCCCTGGACCTCTTCCGGGGAGATGATCCGCGGTTCCGCGCCGCCCGTCTCCAGGACCACCCCGCCGGTGTCGCCCTCGTTCAACGTGCCGTGCGCGACCAGGTCACCGTCGTCCAGGTGGAGGTCGCCGCTCTGGGAGATCAGCTGGCGCACCGGGTCGACCGGGTTGAACGTGAGCGACGCCGACGGGCTGCGGAAGACGTACCCGTTCCGGTGGCGTTCGAGCCGGTGCTTCTGCCGGGCGTAGTCGAACCGGGGCCGGCACTCGACCCGGAAGCGCATGCTGCCCCGGACCATGTTGACCATGCGGACCAGGCGGTGGGCGTCGGTGGCCCGCTCGCCGGTGACCGGCATGAAGTCCATCACCTCGGCGACGCCGTCCGCGCTGATGAAGCGCGTGATCAGGATCGGTGTGCCGGGCAGGTAGAGCTGCTTGGTGACGTACCGGACGTCGTGCGGGGCGATCCGGAAGTAGCCGCCCTTCTCCCGGTCCAGCAGCGCGGCGAAGACGCTCGGCGAGTCGAAGCGCGGCGCGCAGAACCAGTCGATCGTCCCGTCGCAGGTCACCAGCGCGGCGGTCTGCAGGTCGCCGATGAGCCCGTGATCCTCGATCGCCGGATAGCTCTCCACGTCGCCCCCCGG
Source organism: Micromonospora sp. NPDC049240 (assembly GCF_040647835.1). Lineage (NCBI taxonomy): Bacteria > Bacillati > Actinomycetota > Actinomycetes > Micromonosporales > Micromonosporaceae > Micromonospora > Micromonospora sp. NPDC049240. Next base: position 81,405 of record NZ_JBEZCX010000009.1, on the reverse strand, counting down.
TGTCGACTGCCTCCTGCGCTTTCAACCTAGGGGAAGAATTGTCAGGTTAGGGCCGTTTCGCGGTCCGTCGTCCGCCGACGCGCCTCGACCGCCGCGCGCGTCTCCGCGGCCACCAGATCCGCGTTGATCATCGCGGCTGTCCGGGCGCCGGCCGCCGCCGCGGCTCCGACCTGCGCGGACAGGTCGGTCACGTTCCCCGCCACCCACACCCCGGGGACCCCGGTACGCCCCGCCGGGTCGGCCGGCACGTACTCGCCCGAACCGCTCTCGTGCGGCGCCACGCGCAGCCCCAGCGTCGCCAGGAACCCGGCCCGCGCCACCATCCGGGGCGCGACGGTCAGCACCTCCCGGCTGACCGTGCGGCCGTCGCCCAGGCGTACCCCGGTCAACCGGTCCCCGACCACCTCGACGGCCGCGACCTCGCCCTCCACCACCGGCACGCCGCGCGCGGCGAGCTGCTCCGCCTGCTCGTCGGTGAGCGACGGCGCGGTATGGCGGAGATAGACCACGTCGTCGCTCCACTGCCGAAACAGCAGCGCCTGGTGCACCGACAGCGGGCCGCTGCCGATCACCCCGATCGGCCGGTCGCGCACCTCCCACCCGTGGCAGTACGGGCAGTGCACCAGGTCCCGGCCCCAGCGCTCGCGCAACCCGGCCACCGCCGGCAGCTCGTCGACCAGGCCGGTGGCCACCAGCACCTGGCCGGCCCGCACCCGACGACCGTCGGCCAGCGCCACGTCGAACCCCTCGCCGTCGCGGGTCACCGCCTCGACCTCGCCGGTGAGCAGGTGACCGCCGTAACGGCGGACCTCGTCGCGCCCGCGTGCCAGCAGCTCGGCCGGCGGCACGCCGTCGAGGCCCAGCAGCGCGTGCACCCCGTCGGCCGGCGCGTTGCGCGGGCTGCCCCCGTCGACCACCAGCACCGACCGGCGCGCCCGGGCCAGCATCAGCGCGCCGCTCAGACCGGCCGCACCGCCGCCGATCACCAACACCTCGTAGTCGTCCTGCCGTACCTCGGTCATCGTGACCACCTCCGCGCCCAGCGTGCGACGACCCTGCGCCCGGGAGCAAACCTTGTTGCCAACGTGGCAAACTGGCGGGATGGATGACGACCTCGACCAGGCGCTCGACGCGGTCGGCCCCCGCCTGCGCGCGCTGCGCCGCGAACGGGAGACCACGCTCGCCGACCTCTCCGCCACGACCGGCATCTCGGTGAGCACGCTGTCCCGGCTGGAGTCCGGCGGCCGGCGGCCCACGTTGGAGCTGCTGCTTCCGCTGGCCAAGGCGTACGGCGTCGCCCTGGACGAACTGGTCGGCGCGCCACCCACCGGTGACCCGCGGATCCACCTGCGGCCGGTCGCCGCGCACGGGATGACCATGCTGCCGCTCACCCGGCGGCCCGGCGGCATCCAGGCGTACAAGCTGATCATCCCGGCCGGCGGCCGGGCCGAGCCCGAGCCGAAGACCCACGAGGGGTACGAGTGGGTCTACGTGCTCAACGGGCGGCTGCGCCTGGTGCTCGGCGAGCACGACCTGGTGCTCGTCCCCGGTGAGGCGGCCGAGTTCGACACCCGCGTCCCGCACTGGTTCGGCCGCGCCGACGCCGACGGCGTGGAGTTCCTCAGCCTCTTCGGCAGCCAGGGCGAGCGGGCCCACCTGCGCGCCCGCCCACGCGCTCGGGACTGATCCCGCCCCGAAACGCCGGCCGGGGCGGCACGATCAGCGGGTGAGTTATGCGGACGTGCGCGGGCTGCGGATCTGGTACGAGGTGCAGGGCGCCGGCAAGCCGCTGGTCCTGCTGCACGGCTCCTACGGCTCGACCGGGACGTTCGCCCCGGTCCGGTCCGCGCTGGCCGCCCGCCGGCGACTGATCGCGGTCGACCTGCGGGGCCACGGCCGCACCGGCGGCGTGGACCGGCCGCTGCGGTACGAGTCGATGGCCGACGACGTGGCCGCGCTGCTGCGGCACCTCGACCTGCCCGAGGTCGACCTGCTCGGCTACTCGCTCGGCGGCGGCGTGGCCCTGCGTACCGCGATCCAGCATCCCGCGCTGGTCCGCCGCCTGGTCCTGGTCTCCACGCCGTTCCGGCGCGGCGGCTGGCACCCGCGGGTGCTGGCCGCGATGTCCACGCACGACGAACGCGCCGCCGAGCGGATGCGTGGCACCCCGCCGTACGAGCGGTACGCGGAGGCCGCGCCCCGGCCGCAGGACTGGCCGGCGCTCTGGGCGCGCAGCGGTGAGCTGCTGCGCCGCGACTACGACTGGTCGGCCGAGGTGGCCGCGCTGCCGATGCCGGTGCTGCTGGTCTTCGCGGACGCCGACGCGATCCCGATGAGTCACGTGACCGAGTTCTTCGGCCTGCTCGGCGGCGGCCACCGGGACCCGGGCGACGACGGATCGGACCGGCCCACGTCCCGGTTGGCCGTGCTGCCCGGCCTGACCCACGACGAGGTGGTGGCGTCGCCCGCGCTGCCGGCGGCGGTGCTGCCGTTCCTCACGCACGTGGCGCGCGCGCCCGGCTGAGCGCACCGCGTCGACTGCGGCGTGGACCGGCCCGTCGCCGGACGCCACTTCTGCCGAAACCGTCGGCCGGCATCGCGATCGGCCATCCGCAACGACCCCGCGCTGGAATGAACGCCGGCCGACCGGCTGATGGTTGAGGTCTATCCTCGGAGGACAGGCCGTGTGTCAGCTGACGGGGTGGTCGATGCTGAAGGATCTGGCTGCGGATCGGCATGCGCAGGTGGACACCCGTCGCCGCAACCTGGGTGCGCTACTCCGCCGGGTCCACCTGGGGGGCGCGGTCTCGCGCGTCGAGCTGGCCGACTGGCTGGGCGTCAACCGCAGCACGGTCATGGCGCTCACGGCGGACCTCGCGGCTGCCGGCCTGGTTCGGGAGGTGCCCGCCACGACGAGCGGACGGGCGGGACGTCCGTCTTTCGTGGTCCGCCCGGAATCGGAAGCCGTTCACGTCCTCGCCTTCGACATCGCGGTGGACCGGCTCGTGGCCGCCCGGGTCGACCTGGGCGGGACGGTCTCGGCCCGGCTCGAGGCGACCCGGGCCCGCGCCGGGGCCGACCTCGACGCGGTGGTGTCCGTGCTCGCCGACTTCGGGCGGGCGCTGCACCACGACGCGCCGCCGACGTCGGTGTGCGTGGGCATCGGCGCGTCCTACTGCGGGATGATCCGGCCCGGGGACGGGATGGTGCGGTTCGGGCCGGACCTGGGTTGGGTGGACCAGGCGTTCGGCGTCGAACTGGCCCGCCGGCTGGATCTCGGCCTGCCGGTGCTGGTCGGCAACGAGGCCCACCTGGGCGCGATTGCCGAGCACCGACGCGGCGCCGGCGTCGGCGCGCAGAACCTGATCTACCTGCACGGTGACGTCGGCGTGGGTGGCGGGATCATCGTCGGCGGGGACCTGCTCGACGGTGACGGCGGGTACGGTTCCGAGGTCGGGCACATGCTGGTCAACCCGTACCAGGGGCGGCCCTGTGGCTGCGGCTCGCGCGGGTGCCTGGAGGCCGAGGTGGGTGAGCGGGCGCTGCTCGACGAGGCCGGCCGCCCGGCCGACCACCGGGGGCGGGAGGCGGTGCGCGCCGTGGTCGCCGCCGCCGAGCAGGGGGATGCCGCCGCGTGCGAGGCGCTGCGGCGCATCGGTGACTGGCTGGGCATCGGCGTGGCGAACCTGATCAACCTGTTCAACCCCGGCGTGGTGATCTTCGGCGGGACGCTGCGCGAGGTGTTCCCGGGCACCGCAGCCCAGCAGGTCCGCAACCGTATCGCCGCCAACGTGCTCCCCGTCTCGCGCGACAAGGCCCACCTGCGCGTCTCCGCGCTGGGCTACGACGCCACCCTGATCGGCGCCGCCGAACTCGCCTTCACCCCGTTACTGACCAACCCCCTCGCCCTCCGCCCCTAACCCACCCCACCCCACCCGTGCGTCGATCTTGCAGAAGTGGCCCGGGCAGAAGGGGCGTATCGGGCTTTCGAGGGGCCACAACTGCAAGATCAACGAGGTGGGGAGGGCGGGGAGGGTGGGGAGGGTGGGGGGCAGAGGTCAGGGGCTCAGGCGGCGGGTCAGCCAGGGGAGCAGGGCGTCGGCCTGGAGTCGCTGGAACGCCCGCACGGTCGGGATGCCGGGCGGCGGCGGTTGACGGGCGCCGTCGAGGAAGAAGCCGGTGAGCCCGGCCAGCACCCCGGTCAGATCGGCCGGGTCGACGTGCGCGGTGAGCGGCCGGGAGGCCAGCAGGGCGTCCGGGTCGTGGCCGCCGTACACCTGCACGTTGATGACGGTGAGCAAGGTGTCCAGCCAGGCCGGCCCACGACAGGCCCAGGGCCAGTCGATCACGGTGACCCGTCCGTCCGGGCCGAGCAGCAGGTTGTCGGCGCGGACGTCGAGGTGGCAGAGCGTGTCGCCGGCCAGCGCGGCGAGGCCGCGGTCGGCGGCGGCGCACAGCTCGGGCAGGTGGTCGCGGGCCCACGGGTCGAGATCGGCGGGCGGATCGTCGGCGAGGCGTCGCCAGCCGGCGAAGTCGTGGACGAGCGCCTCGGTCGCGGTGGTGGTCGCGACCGTGGGGGCCGGGGTGAGCGTCGCGGCCATCGTCTCCAGCGTGGACAGCACGGCGGCCAGCTCGCCGGCGTCCCACGGGGTGACCGGGTGCCGGCCCTCGACGTCGGCGAAGACCAACGCGATCCACTCGCCGTCGTCGTGGCTGCCGAGCAGCCGGGGCGTCGGCGCGGTCGGCGGCAGCGCGGCGGCGATCCGGGCCTCCGCGCGGTGCATGGCCGGCGTGTGCTGGTTCTGCGCGGGGCTGACCGCCTTGACGAAGGCCCGCTCGCCACGCGCGGTGCGGACCCGGTCGGCGGTGCCGGGGGAGAAGCCGCCCGGCTGCGACTCCGCCGTCACCACCCGGTCGTCGAGGATGGTCTCGACCGCGGCGCGTACGTGGGCCGGCAGCTCGTGCCAGTGGAGTCGGTTCTTCGTCAGGCTGCTCACCCGGTCCACCGTGCGCGCCGTCCCCTCGCCGGGCAACCGAGTTGGCCGGGGCCCCGCTCGACATCGAGGCGTCAAGCGGGGCCCCTGCCTCTACCGGATGCGTTAACAGGGGGCCCGGCCTTTCACCGCGCGTAGCGCAGCACCACGACGCCGCTGTTGAACGGGCGGGTGGCGGTGAGGGTGAACCGGCTCGGGTCGAAGCGGCGGTCGACCAGCGGGATGCCGCTGCCGGCCACCACCGGGTTGAGCTTGACCACCAGCTCGTCGATCTCGTCGAGGAGCTGGCCGGCGAGGTTGCCGCCGCCGCAGAGCCAGATGTCGCCGCCGGGACGCGTCTTCAGCTCGCGGACGAACGCCGCCGGCTCGCCGGTCACCACCGAGACGTCCGGATGGTCCGCCGGGTCCAGGGAGCGGCTGAAGACGTACTGCTCCAGGTGGGCGTAGGGGCTGGTGACGCCGACCTTCAGGGCCGGCTCGTAGGTGGCGCGACCCATCAGCACGGCGTCGAAGCGGCCGGTGGGTGGCGACGGGACGCCGAGCTGGGCGTGGGCGAACGTGGGCAGCGTCTGCGGCCAGTCGGACACCAGGTAGGGGGCCACGTCCGGCTCCAGCGGGAGGAAGTCGAACGACCCGTCGGGGGCGGCGATGAAGCCGTCGAGCGTGCTGGCGACGAAGTAGACGAGCGTGCGCAAACCGACTCCGATGTCCAAGGTAACCACGACGGCCGTCGTGGTTCGGCGACGAATGTACAACACCTGTCGTGGTTGTTGCTAGGGTGTCCGGCGTGGCCAGGAACCCGGAACGCCGTACCCTGCTCGCCGACGCCGGCCTGCGGATCCTCGCCGCCGCCGGCGCGCGGGGGCTGACCCACCGGGCGGTCGACGCCGAGGCGGGCGTGCCCACCGGCACGACCTCCAACTACTTCCCGTCCCGGTCGGCGCTGCTCGCCGGCCTGGCCGAACGGATCTTCGACCGGATGGCGCCCGACCCGGCGGTGGTGGCCGACCTGGGCCGCCGGGAGCCGTCGCTCGCGCTGGTCACCGACTACCTGCGCGACGTCGTCGCCCGCACCACCCGCGAGCCCGACCTCACCCGGGCGCTGTGGGAGCTGCGGCTGGAGGCCGGCCGCCGTCCCGAACTGCGGGCCGCGCTCGGCGACGTGCTCCGCCGGGGGTACGCCGACGACGTCGCCTTCCACGTCGCCGCCGGCCTGCCCGGCGGGGCGTACGAGATCGCGCTGCTGCACTACGCGGTCGACGGGCTCCTGCTCGACCTGCTCACCACCTCGATCGACGCCGGGTTCGACCCCGACCAGGTGGTTTCCTCCCTGGTCTCCCGTCTGGTCGGTGGCGCGGACCTCGCCCCCTGAGACCGGCACCCGACCGGGTTACCCCGGCGTGCGCAGCGGGAACGCTGGCCCGGACGCCACGGAAAGGAGCATCGGATGACCGGAGGCGCCGGACTGACCATCGGCGTGCTCGGCTCGTACGGCGGACGCAACCTCGGCGACGAGGCGATCCTCACGGGTCTCCTGACCGACCTGCGTCAGCACGAGCCGAACGCGCGGATCATCGTGTTCTCCCGCAACCCGGCGCACACCGCGCTGGCCCACCCCGACGTCGAGGCGGTGCCGTGGGAGGGCGTCAGCCGGGTCGACTCGTCCCAGGTGCTCAACCAGCTCGACCTGCTCGTCCTGGGCGGCGGCGGGATCCTCTACGACAAGGAGGCCCGGCGCTACCTACGGGTGGTCCGGGTCGCCCAGGAGCGGGGCCTGCCGCTGCTCACGTACGCGGTCGGCGTCGGCCCGCTCACCGACGGGGTGGACACCGGCATGGTCCGCGAGACGCTGGCACAGGCCGTCGAGGTGACCGTCCGGGACCAGGAGTCGCGGATGGTGCTGGAGGAGGCCGGCCTGGTCAACCCGATCACCGTCACCGGCGACCCGGCGTTCCTGCTCACGCCCGAGGAGTTCCCCGCGCAGTGGCTGCGTGAGGAGGGCGTGCCGGCCGGTTCGCGACTGGTCGGGTTGAGCGTGCGCGAGCCGGGCCGGGCCGCGGAACGCCTCGACGTGGACGGCTACCACCGACTGCTCGCCCAGATCGGTGACTTCCTGGTGCACCGGATCGACGCGCACGTGCTCTTCGTCCCGATGGAACGCGACGACATCCGGCACTCGCACGGCGTGCTGTCGCACATGATCGCCGCGGACCGGGGCCGGATCCTGCACGGCGACTACCGCCCGGCGCAGATCCTCGGCCTGATGCGCCACTTCGACCTGGCGGTCGGCATGCGGCTGCACTTCCTGATCTTCGCCGCCATGATGAACACGCCGTTCCTGCCGCTGCCGTACGCCGGCAAGGTCTTCGACCTGGCCCAGCGGCTCGGCGTGCCGGCGCTGCGCGGCATGGAGCGGGAGGTGGAGGGCCCGCTGCTGGCCGAGGTGGACCGGTTGTGGGACGAGCGGGCGGCCCGCGCCGACGAGACCGCCCGCCGGGTGGCCGAGGTCTGCGAGCAGGCGCGCGGCACCTCGCAGGTGACCCGCAGCGTGCTGGACAGCATCCGGACCCGCACGCTGACCCCGGTGGCCTGAGCCGGCGCGCTCAGACCGCCGGGCCGCGCCAGGTGTAGACCCAGTCGTGCTCCGGCCGGTCGTCCGACTCCAGCTCGTAGATCTGCGCCTCCGCCAGCCCACCCGCTCCGAGGTGGTGGTGGGTCAGCGGCGGACGGCCGTTGCTGTCCAGCTCGACCGTGACGGTCTCGCCGTCGGCCGCGCCGCCGACCAGGGGAATGTGCACCGTGGAAGCCATGCGCCCATCCTGCCCCGGCCGAAGGGCACGCGCAGCGGATAGCGGGGCAGCGTGCGGTCGGTCCGGCGACTAGGGTCCGGACATGGCGACCCCGACGATCGACCCGACACTCGGTCCGGTCCTCGCCCGCACGGGCGACGAACGGGCGATCCTCGACGCGTTCCTCGACTTCCACCGCGCCACCGTGCTGCGCAAGGCGCGCGGCCTCGCCGACGCCGACGCCTGTCGACGGCTGGTGCCCTCGCTGACCACGCTGGCCGGGCTGCTCAAGCACCTCGCCCTGGTCGAGGGAAACTGGTTCGCCCGGCTGTTCGCGCCGGAGCCGGGCGACGTCTACCTCACCTCCCAGGCCGACGCCGACGCCAGCTTCACGCTCGGCCCCGACGACACGGTCGAGGCGCTCGCCGCTGCCTACGAGGCGGCCTGCGCCCGGTCCCGCGCCGTCGCCGCCCGCTTCGACCTCGACCACGTGGTGCCGCATCCCCAGCTCGGCGAGGTGTCGCTGCGGTGGGTGCTGGTGCACCTGATCGAGGAGACCGCCCGGCACGCCGGGCACGCCGACATCCTGCGCGAGCTGACCGACGGCGAGACCGGCGCGATCTGAGCGTCGGAGCGGCCTCGTCCCGGTCCAGCGGGCACGCTCCGGGCGCGGCGGCACCCGTCGAACCGCCCGCGGGTGTCACTCGCGGGGCAGCAGCCCGTCCGGATACTCCATCCCGTCGTGGGTGCACGCGGCGGCGGCGACCCGGGCGGCGTAGCGGGCCGCGTCGAGCGGGTCGGCACCCCGCAGCCGGGCCGCGATCAGGCCCGCGGCGAAGGCGTCCCCGGCGCCGTTGGTGTCCACCACCGGCGCCGGTGGGGTGGCGGCCGGCACGTGCGCCGGCGGCGCGTCCGGGGTGTGCAGGGTCGCGCCGGCCGCCCCGCCGGTGACCAGCACCGTGCGCGGCGCCAGCCCGGCCGCCGCCTTGCCGGCCCGCTCGCCCAGCTTCACGTCGCTGACGAACACCAGCCCGGCGGCCTCGGCGAACGGCCGGTGGTAGCCGTTCTCGCCGTCCCAGTCGTGCAGATCGGTGGAGAGGGACACGGCACCACGCAGCGTCGGCAGCGCGTCCCGCGCCCAATCCATGATCGACACGTGCGTGTGGGCGGCCCCGGCGACCAGCGCGGCCAGCTCCGCCTCGGCGAACGGCGCCGCCTGGCCGGACCACGGGCGCGGGTCGTACAACGACATCCGTCGGCCGGCCGGGTCGACCAGGTTCACCGACCGGCGGGTACCGGCCGGCGCGTCCACCAGCACGGTCCGCACCGAGGTACGCGCCAGCGCCGCCCGCACCACGTCGCCGGCCGGATCGGCGCCCAGCACGTCGACGAGCGTCACCCGCAGGCCGAGCGCGTGCGCGGCCAGCGCCACCCCGGCCCCGGTGTTGCCGATCCGCAGCTCGACCGGGGGCACGGTCAGCGAGTCGGCGGCGGGCAGCGGCAGCGCGGGCACCCGGGCGCGTACGTCCACGCCCAGCCCACCGATCACGAGGAGGTCGGCCATGGCGCCGACGATATCCGCGCCGAGCCGCCTATCCTGGCCCCGGACGTCGCGAGGGGGAGAGCGTGCTGGTCATCCACGGGCTGTGGCTGCCCGGCGCGGGGCTCGCCCTGTGGGCCGAGGACGGCGCGCTGCCGGCCGCCGCGCCGCGCCGGCCCGGCCGTGCGCCCCGGGAACGGCCGCAACCGTTCGCCGCCGACCACGCCACGCTGGCCGCCGCGCTCGATCCGCTGCCGGGTGAGCCGATCTCCGTGCTGCTCGGCCTGCCCACCCGCGCCGGCTCGCCGGTGGACTCGCCGGAGCTGGTCCGGGCCGCCGTCGGGGACCCGGTCCGCGGCCCGGTCACCCGCGCCGGTTGGCGGGTCCCCGCGCTGGCGTACGCCCCGGACGACGCGTACGCGCTGCTGCGCGCGCCCCGGCCGGACCCGGTCGGGGCGAGCCTGCGCCACCTGGCCGAGCTGGCCGACTTCGCCGCCGACCTGGTCACCCGTGGCCGCCTGCTCCCCACCGTGCTCGCCCTCAAGGAGGGGCCCCCGCTTAACGCCTCCGGTAGAGAAGGGGCCCCCTCTCACCACCCGGCGCGAGCCCGGCGCCGGCTCCGGGCGGTGGCGGAGGCCGACGTGGCGACCGCGCTGGCGCTCTGGCGGCCACTGCTCACCGGCACGGACGCGGGGTGGGCCCGCGACCTGGCGCTGGCCCTGCCCCCGGCGGCCCGCGCCGCCCGCGAGGGCGTGGGGCCGGGCGAACTGGTGGCGGATGCGCTGGACGCGCTCGTCGACGCCGCCGCCCGGGCGGCCCTGGCCGACACCCGGCTGCACCGGGGCATGCGACCCGGCGGTCCGGTGCCGCGCTGGCTGGCCGCGCTCACCGGCCCGGAGCGCGCCTTCACCACCGAGCCGGCCGCGTTGGCGACGCTGCGGCGCGAGCTGGACGCCTGGCAGCGCGACGCCGCCGGCGGCGCGGTACGGGCCACGTTCCGCCTGGTCGAGCCGGCCGTCGACCCGGTCGCCGAACTGGTCGAGGGCGGCGCGTGGCGGGTGGAGTTCGGCCTGCACCCGACCGACGAGCCGGGGCTGGTGGTCGACGCCGGGCACATCTGGCAGCGGCCCGCGCCCGCGCTCGCCGCGCGCGGCATCGACCCGCAGGAGACGCTGCTGGCGGAGCTGGGCCGGGCCAGCCGGCTCTGGCCGGAGGTGGACGCGGCGCTGCGTACCGCCGCGCCGGAGGGGATGGAGCTGGACGCCGAGGGCGCGCACCGGTTCCTGCGCGAGGGAGCGCCGGTGCTGCACGCGGCCGGTTTCGGGGTCCTGCTGCCGTCCTGGTGGCGGCGTTCCTCGTCCCGTCTCGGCGCCCGGCTGCGGGCGCGCGGCCGCACCGCGCCGGGCGCGGTCGCCACCGCCGCCGGCACGCTGGGGATGGACGCGCTCGTCGACTACCGCTGGGAGGTGGCGCTCGGCGACCAGCCGCTGACCGCCGAGGAGTTGGCCTCGCTGGCCGACCTGAAGTCGCCGCTGGTCCGGCTGCGCGGTCGCTGGGTCGAGCTGGACCCGCAGCGGCTGGAGGCCGGGCTGCGCCTGCTGCGGTCCTCCGGCGAGCTGACCGTGGCGGACCTGCTGCGGATGGGGCTGTCCGGCGAGGAGGGCGGTGGCGAGCTGCCGGTGCTGGACGTGGTCGCCGACGGGGCGCTCGGCGAGCTGCTGGCCGGCGAGGCGGAGCGGCGGCTCACGCCGGCCGACCCGCCGCCGGGCTTCGTCGGGACGCTGCGGCCGTACCAGCGGCGCGGCCTGGCCTGGCTGACCTTCCTCCAGTCGCTGGGGCTGGGCGGGATCCTCGCCGACGACATGGGGCTGGGCAAGACGGTGCAGCTGCTCGCGTTGCTCGCCGGTGACCCGCCGCAGGCCGGCCCGACGCTGCTGGTCTGCCCGATGTCGCTGGTCGGCAACTGGCAGCGCGAGGCCGCGACGTTCGCGCCCGACCTGCGCGTGCACGTGCACCACGGCGCGGAGCGGACCCGGGGCGAGGAGTTCGGCGTCGCCGTGCAGGAGGCGGACCTGGTGCTCACCACCTACTCGGTGGCCGCCCGGGACGCCGTCGACCTCGCCGGCGTGGACTGGCACCGGGTGGTGGTGGACGAGGCACAGGCGATCAAGAACGCCGCGACCCGGCAGGCCGAGGCGGTCCGCGCGCTGCCCGCGCGGCACCGGGTCGCAGTCACCGGTACGCCTGTCGAGAACCGGCTCGCCGACCTCTGGTCGATCATGCAGTTCGCCAATCCGGGGCTGCTCGGCCCGGCCGCGACGTTCCGCAAGCGGTTCGCCGAGCCGATCGAGCGGCACGGCGACGCCGAGGTGGCCGAGCGGCTGCGCCGCGTCACCGGCCCGTTCGTGCTGCGGCGGCTCAAGACCGATCCGTCGATCATCACCGACCTGCCGGAGAAGCTGGAGATGGAGGTGCTCTGCAACCTCACCGCCGAGCAGGCCGCGCTCTACCGGGCCGTGGTCGACGACATGATGGCGAAGATCGAGTCCAGTGACGGGATCGAGCGCCGGGGGCTGGTGCTGGCCACCATGACCCGGCTCAAGCAGGTCTGCAACCATCCCGCCCAGTTGCTGCACGACGGCTCCGCGCTGGCCGGCCGGTCCGGCAAGCTGGAACGGCTCGACGAGATCGTCGACGAGGTGCTCGCGGCGGAGGAGAGGGCGCTGCTCTTCACCCAGTACGCCGAGTTCGGCGGGATGCTGCGCGGGCACCTGTCGGCGCGTACCGGCCGGGAGGTGCTGTTCCTGCACGGCGGTGTCGGCAAGGCCGAGCGGGACGCCATGGTCACCCGGTTCCAGTCGCCGGACGGCCCGCCGCTGTTCGTGCTCTCGCTCAAGGCCGGCGGCACCGGGCTCACGCTGACCGCCGCCAACCACGTGGTGCACGTGGACCGCTGGTGGAACCCGGCGGTGGAGGACCAGGCCACCGACCGGGCGTTCCGCATCGGCCAGCGCCGCCGCGTGCAGGTGCGCAAGTTCGTCTGCGCCGGCACGGTGGAGGAGAAGGTGGCCGCGATGATCGCCGACAAGCGGAACCTGGCCCGGTCGGTGGTGGGCAGCGGCGAGCAGTGGGTCACCGAGCTGTCCACCGAGACGCTGCGGGAGCTGTTCACGCTGGAGGCCGGGGCGGTGGTCGAGTGAGCACGGGTCCCCGCTTCGACGAGTACGGGCCGCCGCTGCGGGTCGAGGGTGGGCTGCGGGCGCGCAGCACCCGGGGCGCGATCGGGCGGTCCTGGTGGTCGCGGCGGTTCCTGGAGGTGTTGGAGTCGTTCGCGCTCGGCACCCGGCTCACCCGGGGTCGGGCGTACGCGCGCCGGGGGCAGGTGCTCCGGCTGGACGTCGCGCCCGGACTCGTCACCGCCGAGGTGCAGGGGTCGCGGCCGACTCCGTACCCGGTGCGGATCGGGCTGTCCGCGTACCCGGAGGAGGTTTGGCGTCGGATCGAGGCGGAGCTGGCCGGGCAGGCGTTCTTCAGCGCCCGGCTGCTCGCCGGTGACCTGCCGGCGGAGCTGGAGGAGTTGTTCGCCGCGGCGGGCGCGCCGCTGTTCCCGGCCGAGGTGGGCGAGCTGGCGCAGCGCTGCGGCTGCCCCGACTTCGCGGTGCCGTGCAAGCACCTGGCGGCCACGTTCTACCTGCTCGCCGAGGCGTTCGACGCGGACCCGTTCCGGCTGCTGCACTGGCGCGGCCGATCCCGGGCCGACCTGCTGAACCGGCTGCGGACGCTACGCGGGGTCCGGCCCGACGGGTCGGCGGCGGCGTCGGCCAGATCGGCGGACCCGCCGGTCGGGACGGCAGCGTCGTCGGCCGGGTCGGTGGACCACCCGGACGGGACGGCAGCGGCGTCGTCGGCGGGCTCGGTGGACCCGCCGGCCGGGGCGGCGGCGTTGTCGGTGACCGGCGCCGGGCGGGTGCTGGCCGGGTTGACGCCGATCGAGCCGGCGGCGGAGCTGGACCGGTTCTGGCTCTCACCGGTGGCGCTGCCCGACCGTCCGCCCACCCTGGACACCGGCCCGGAGCTGCTGCTGCGGCAGCTCGGCCCACCCGGCGCCGAGATCGGTGGGCCGGGCCTGGTCGAGCGGCTGCGCCGCGCGTACCGGGAGTTGCGCGGACCGGCCGGTTGAGCGGGTGCCCCACCTCTACCGGAGGCGTTGAGCGGGGCCCGTCCTTGCGCTCACCGCAGGCGATGGCGGAAGCGCCACATCAGGGCGGCGTTGGCGACCAGCACCGTGGCGCAGATCGCCCCGGCCAACCTCCCGGCCAGCACGGTCATCGCCGGCAGCGAGGCCCACAGCGTGATCGTCAACAGCATCAGGTACCGGCCCCGGCGACCCCTGATCCGGTTGTCCAACCGGGCGAAGAACCGCGGATCGCTTTCCCGCAGCTGGCGGGTGATCTGTTCGAACCTGCGCTGATCCTCTTGGCTGAGCATGGCGATGCCTTCCCCTCACGGCTTCAGCGGTTCGGCGGCTTACCCGGATTCCCCGCCCGTCAAGCCCCCCTGCCCCTGCTCGTTTCCCCGCCCCTCGACAACGAGCGCCCGGTTTCCCGGAAAGAGTGGCCATCCGAGGCGGAATGGCCACTCTTCCCGTGAATCTGCCCGGGGAGGGCGGGCGGGGGAGAGGGGTAGGGGAGGCTTAGCGGTGCCTTAAGTTTGCCTGTGGGGGTGAACGGGGGGTGAGGGCCCGATGGCGGGCGAAACCTCGCGTCCGGGCGGTTGGCGGGTGAGTCGGCCCTGCTCCGGGGGGTGCCGGGGGAAGGGGTCGACGTCGGGTGGCCCGCGCCGGGCCTGAGCACCGTCTTAAGTGTGCTCAGGAGCCGCTCCGGGCCGCCTTGAGCAGCCGGTCCGGCCTGGCTACTTTCCCGTAGCAACTCTCCGGCAACCGTCGCCGCCCCTCCCACCCAACCCCCGGGTGGCAGGCGTGCCGGCGCTCGAAGAAAACGGGATAGCTACATGGCCGACCTGAACGTGCCACCGCGTCGACCTCGGGACGACCGCGGCTGGGACGGATACCAGCACCCCCATCCGGACGGGTACCGCGACCTGGGCGCCACCGCCCCGTACGCCGGCGGTCACCCCGCCCCGGCGCCGCAGCCCGCCCCGGGCCCCCAGTGGGTCGGACCGAACGGCTTCGCCCCGGCCGGCCACGCGCCCGGCGCGGGTCACCCCCAGCCGCACCCCGGCTACGCCCAGCCCGCCGGTGGGTACCCGCCGCCGGCCGGCCCGGGACTGCCCAACCTGGACGACGACTCCGACGACGCCCCGAGTCGTGGCCGGCGTCGTGCCCTCGCCACGCTCGGCGGCGCGGCGGTGGTCGCCGGCGGCGCGGCCTTCGCGCTCTCCCCGCAGCTTCGCGGCCTGTTCTCGGACGACGTGGCGGCCGGTGACGCCACCGGCACGGTGACCACCGACGGCACCCAGGCGCGGCCCAGCGGCCAGCAGCCCAGCACGGTGCGGACCTACACCGAGCAGAACGAGAGCTACATGGGCTCCCGGGCGGGCGCGGCGCTCAAGCGCAACGCCCCGGCCGGCGGCCGGCTCTTCGGCAGCCCGGCGGCGGCCGCGGCGGCGACCGAGGTGACCGTGAAGACGGTGCTCGCCAAGGACCCGATCCGCCACCTGGCCAGCCGGACCACGTTCGGCCCGACGCCCAGGGTGATCGCCGACATCAAGAAGCTCGGCATCGACAACTGGCTGCGCCAGCAGTTGGAGCCGGAGAAGATCGCCCCGACCAAGGGTGAGCTGAAGCTGGCCGAGCTGCCCTCGTTGAAGCTCAGCCCGACCCAGCTCCGCGAGCAGCGCGACCAGCTCAACGAGCGCGGCGTCGACCCGGCCCGGGAGACGGTGGACGCCACCATCGCCCGGCAGATCTGGTCCGACCGCCAGCTCTTCGAGGTGATGGTCGACTTCTGGAACGACTTCCTGCACGTGGCGGCCGACTTCGACGGCGGCGAGACGTACCGCAACTCGTTCGACAAGGACGTCATCCGCAAGTACGCGCTGGGCAGCTACCCGGACATGCTGGTCGCCGCGAACAAGCACCCCGCGCTGCTGCTCTACCTGAACCAGGTCGACTCGCGCAAGGACGCGATCAACGAGAACCTGGCCCGGGAGAACCTGGAGCTGTACTCGGTCGGCGTCGACGGCGGCTACACCGAGAAGGACGTGCGGCAGGCCGCCATGCTCCAGACCGGCCGGGGCGTCGCGGACGGCAAGTACATGTTCTTCGGCGACCGGCACTACGTCGGCAAGGTGAAGATCCTCGGGTTCAGCCACGCGAACAACTCGAACGACCCGAAGGTCGCCGACAAGGTGATCGACTCGTACATCCGGTACATCGCGCTGCACCCGTCGACCGCGAAGTACGTGGCCCAGAACCTGGCCACCCGGTTCGTCTCCGACACGCCGCCGAAGTCGATCGTGGACCGGCTGGCGAAGGCGTACACCACCAACAAGGGCAACATCCGGCCGGTGCTGGCGACGCTGTTCAGCTCCTCGGAGTTCTGGGCCGCGGTCGGCCAGAAGGTCCGCCGCCCGATGGAGTACCTGGTCGCCACGTACCGGTCGCTGGGCGTGGGCCCGGACGCGACCGCCGGGTTCGAGGGCGACCAGCGGCGTACGCCGTTCGCGCAGGGCCTGCGGCAGATCCAGGACAAGATGCGCGAGCTGGGCCAGTACCCGATGGGCAAGCCCACCCCGGACGGCTACGCCGACGTCTACCTGGCCTGGACCTCGGCCGGCACCATGGTCGACGGCTGGAACGAGGCCGGCGACCTGCTCGGCGGCTGGCGCAAGCAGTTCACCTACGTGAAGCCGGAGAAGCTGGTGGCGAAGCCGCCGACGACCGCCGGGGCGTACGTGGACGCGTTGGCGCAGAAGCTCGTGCACCAGAAGCTGAGCGCCAAGGAGAAGAAGCTCGTGCTCGCCGTGGCCGGGGTGTCCGAGGGCGCCAAGGTCGACGCCACCTTCAACGGGGCCATCGCCGCGGTCGCGCGGACGATCCTCGCGTCCCCCCAGCACCACCTCCGGTGAGGCATTCGATGGAGATGACCGTGAACCCGTACCCCCTGCACCCCGAATGCCCCGACGTGCGGCGACTGGCCGACAACCCGACCGAGGCGCTGCTGCGCGCGGAGGCGGACATCGTCGCGGCCGAGAACGCGGCCGAGGCCGACCGGTACCGCCGGCTGGAGGAGGTCGAGGAGGCCCAGCAGGACGGCCGGGGCGTCACCCGGCGTACCTTCGTGGCCGGCGCTGCGGCCACCGCGACCGCGCTGGCGACCGCGCAGTTCGTGACCACCTCGGCGTCGTTCGCGGCGACCAAGACCGGCACGCTGATCCACGTCTTCCTCTACGGCGGGCTGGACGGCCTGAGCCTGGTCGCCCCGGCGAACGACCCGGTGCTCGGCAAGTCCCGCCCCGACCTGCTGCTCGGCAACGACTCGCTGGCCCTGGCCCGCGGCTTCAAGCTGACCAGCGCGTTCGCCCCGCTGGAGAAGTGGCTCAAGGCCGGCCAGCTCGGCTTCGTGCCGGCCGTGTCGGACCCGCGGCTGTCCCGCAGCCACTTCCAGGCCGCCGACGCCTGCAACCTGGGTGGCCTGCCCGGCGAGACCGGCGGCCGAGGCTGGCTGGACAGCCTGGTCGACACGCTCGGCAAGGGCACCGCGTTCCGCAGCGTCGGGATCGGCAGCACGCTGCCCCGCTCGCTTGTCGGCGTGAACGGCGCGATCTCCCTCAACAACGTCGGTGAGCTGCGGCTCAACGGCGACGACAAGTACCGCGCGGCCACCGAGAAGGCGATCCGTGGCCTGTTCACCGGCATCAACCATCCGGTGGAGGAGGCCGTCATCGAGGGCATGGGCGCGCTGTCCACCGCCCAGAAGCTCGCCGCCAAGCCGTACGCCGCCGCGGCCGGCGTCAAGTACGAGGGCGTCGGGAACGCGTTCCAGCAGCTCGCCCAGCTCATCAAGGGCGGGGCGAACGTGCGGGTGGCGACCGTCGGCATGGGCGGCTACGACACCCACGAGAACCAGGGCACCAGCGAGGGCGGCCAGCTCTGGCGGCGGCTCAACGAGCTGGCCAACGCCATGGCCGCGTTCTTCACCGACCTGGGTGACAAGGCCGCGGACGTGACGGTCATGGTGTCCAGCGAGTTCGGCCGGCGGGTCGCCTCGAACAGCGGCGGCACCGACCACGGGCACGGCGGCGTGGTCACCGTGCTGTCCGGGCGCAAGCTCGCCGGCTCGCTGCTGGGCACCTGGAACGGCCTGGACAAGTTGGACAGCGGCGACGTGCCGGAGTACAACAACATGTTCAACGTCTACGGGTCGGTGGCGCAGGGCCGCTTCGGCCTGACCGCCGCCCAGGTGGACAAGGTCTTCCCCCGGCAGAAGTTCACCCCGATCAAGATGTACGCGTGACGTATCAGCACACCGACGCCGCCGGCCGTCGTACCGGGCACTCCGCCCCGTACGGCGGCCGTCCGGCTGCTCCCGTACCACCGGGCCGGCCGCGTCGCGGGCCCGGCGGCCGGCGGGCGCTCGCGGCGGCGTTCTGGCTCGGTCTGGTCGTCGCGGTCCTGCCGTGGTGGCTGGCCACCCCGGCCGGCTCGCTGGCCGACACCGCCGACCTGCTCACCGCCGGTGGCCGGATCACCGGCCTGATCGCCGGTTACCTGCTGCTGGTGCAGGTGCTGGCGATGAGCCGGCTCGGCGTGCTGGAACGGGCGCTGGGCGGCGAGCGGATCTCCCGCCTGCACCGGGACCTCGGCGCGACGCTGCTGGTGGCGGTGCTCACCCACATGGCGCTGTTGGTGGTCGGCTACGCCCGGCAGGAGCGTAAGTCCGTGTTCGGCGAGGTCGGCGCGCTGCTCACCGACTACGAGGACATGCTCTCCGCGTTCGTGGCCGCCGGGATCATGGTGGTGGTCGGGTTCACCGCGGTCCGCGGCATCCGCCGCCGGCTGCCCTACGAACTCTGGTACGCGCTGCACCTGACCAGCTATCTCACCCTGCTGCTCGGCTACGCGCACCAGTTCAGCAACGGCGCCCAGCTCTACGAGCCGGGGCCGGTGCGCACCGGCTGGATCGCCGCGTACCTGCTGGTGGTGGCCGCGCTGCTGTGGGGCCGGCTCATCGCGCCGCTGGTGTTCAACCTGCGGCACCGGCTGCGGGTGGCCGACGTGGTGGCGGAGAGCCCGGACACCGTCTCGGTCTATCTGACCGGGCAGCGGCTCAACCAGATCGACATGCTCGGCGGCCAGTACTTCCGCTGGCGGTTCCTCAACCCCGGCGGCTGGTGGCAGTCGCACCCGTTCTCGGTCTCGGCGGCGGCCAACGGCCGCTGGCTGCGGCTCACCGTGAAGGTGGTCGGCGGGCACACCGCCGACCTGCGCGACCTCACCCCGGGCACCCGGGTGTGGGCGGAGGGCCCGTCCGGCACGTTCACCGCCGCGCACCGCACCCGGGAGCGGGCGCTGCTCATCGCCGGCGGCAGTGGCATCGCGCCGCTGCGGGCCATGCTGGAGGAGCTGCCGCCCGGCGCGGCGCTGATCTACCGCGCGCGTACCCCGGCCGACGTGCTGCTGCACCAGGAGCTGGACTGGCTGGCCCAGGCCCGGCAGACCTCGGTCTGGTACGTCATCGGCCGCCGCGACGACCCCGGGCCCCGCCAGGTGATGAACCCGGAGGGGCTGCGCCACCTGGTGCCGGACCTGACCCGCCGCGACGTCTATCTGTGCGGGCCGGGCGGCCTGGTCGACGAGACCGTGCGGGCGCTGCGGGCGGCCGGCGTGCCCCGCCGCCAGATCCACCTCACCGCGTTCGAGCTGTAGGAAGGCATCCACCATGCGTCGCGCGCTGATCGCGATCACCGGACTGGCCGCCGGCACCACCGCGCTTGTGGTCCTCAAGGGCGGCCCCGGCGCCGGGCAGGCCACCGCCGGTGACGTGCCGGCCGCGTCGGCTCCGGTCGCGCCGGGCGGCTCACCCGCGCCCGACGCCCTGCCGCCCGCCGCGGCCGGCGTGACGCCGTCGGCGGCGCCCAGCACCTCGGCGAAGCCGAGCGCGAAGCCCTCCGCCGACCGGACCCCGGCGACCCGGAACAGCACCCGGACCCGGACCGCCCCGGCCGCGCCGAAGACCACCACGAAGGCGCCGAAGCCCACCACGCGGACGGTCACCGGGCCGACCGTCACCTATCGGTACGGGTCGCTGCGGGTGCAGATCACGCTGAGCGGCAGCCGCATCGTCGACGCGACCGGGCTGGACATGCCGGTCGGCGGCCAGGAGGGGCAGCGCGCCGACGACGTGCAGGCCCGCTACAGCGGCAGCTCCGGCGAGGTGGTGGCGAAGCAGAGCGCCAACCTGAACACCGTCTCCGGCGCCACGTACACCAGCACCGCGTACAAGCAGTCGTTGCAGTCCGCCCTCGACAGGGCGTGACGCGGTTGGCCGCCGCCGGCCGGCCCGGCCTGCGTCGGGTCGAGCAGATCATGGGTACGGCGATCAGCCTCGACCTGGCCGACGACCTGCCCGCCGCCACGTCGCACGAGCTGGCCGAGCGCACCTTCGACTGGCTGCGCGAGGTGGACGCCCGGTTCAGCACGTACCGGGACGACAGCGAGGTGTGCCGGCTGGACCGGGGCGAGCTGCGGGCGGTCGACGCCTCCGGCGACCTGCGGGCGGTGCTGGCGCGCTGCGCCGACCTGTGGACGGCCACGGACGGCTTCTTCGACGCGTACGCCACCGGGCGGCTGGACCCGTCCGGCTACGTGAAGGGGTGGGCGGCGCAGGTCGCCTCGGACCGGCTGGCGGCGGCCGGCGCCCCGAACCACTGCGTGAACGCGGGCGGCGACGTCCGGGTCCGGGGGCACAGCCCGACCGGCGAGCCGTGGCGGATCGGAGTGCGGCATCCGTGGGACCCGGCGGCCACCTGCCTGGTGCTGACCGGCACCGACCTGGCGGTCGCCACCAGCGGTGTCTACGAGCGCGGCCACCACGTGGTCGACCCGCGCCGGGGCACGCCGGCGGCCGGCCTGCGTTCGGTCACCGTGGTCGGCCCGGACCTGGGCGTGGCGGACGCGTACGCGACGGCAGCGGTGGCCATGGGCGAGCCCGGCATCGCCTGGCTGGACCGCCTTCCCGCGCCCTGGCGGCACGCCGTGGTGACGGACGACGCCCGCCTCCTCCGCTCCCACGCCCTCCCGGTCGCCCCCTGAAGGGGCCGGGGTCAGCGGAGCGGGCGGTGCAGGATGGCGGGGCGGGAGCCGGTGGGGCGGGGTCGCCCGGGGCGGGCGCCGCGCGGGCGGGTGAAGCCCCACGGGTGCGGGTGCCGGCGGTGCCGTGCTGGTTCCGTGCCGCCGGTGTGGCGGGCCGCGTCGTCCCTGGACATCCTCAACCCCCGCTCTGGCGCGTCCGCGCCCTCGCCAGGCTCAACGAGCCCGGTGCCGGGGAGTCGCTCTCGGCGACAGTCGGGTCAGCGACCCCGGCGGGGCAGCGGGAGGTGACCGGGGAACAGCTCCGGGGTGAGCGTGACGCCGGCTGCCCGCAACGCCGCGATCAGCGCGTTCTGCACCAGGTAGGAGTCGGGGAGCTGCCAGCGGGCCTGCTCCGGGGCGACCGCCCAGCGCACCGCGCCCTCGGGCAGTCGGGTGGGCGGGGCCGGGATCCACGAGCCGGGGCCGTGCCGCACCACGTGGAAGCAGTGCTCCAGCTCCGGTCGCAGCGGGTCGCCGGGGCGGACCAGGAACATCCAGCGGCCGGTCGGGGTGACCAGCACCGGCCCGCGTACGCCGAAGCCGGCCGGGTGGGCGGCGACCGTCTCCAGCACCTGCCGGCCCAGGTGGGCGGCGACCTCCAGCACGTCGAACGCGCGCCCGGTGGGCAGCAGCACCCCGTGCGGGCGGCTGCGCCACCAGGTGGCCACCCGGGCCGGGTCGGCGCTGGCCGCGTGGTCCCACTCCTCCAGCGCGGGGTGGCAGCCCACCGTGGGGCAGCCGGCCCGGCCGCAGACGAAGCGACTGTTGGCGAGGCAGGCGCCGGGCGTGACCGGCCAGCCGTGCAGCGCGTACCGGATCGCGACCCGTCGCAGCCGCACCCGCTCCAGCGGCGACAGGTGAGCGACGCGCGGTCGGACGTTCCCCCACATGTGTGCCATCCCCTCTCGCCCCACCGAATCGTCCACCGCCACACGTCGAGGACCGTCACTGCCGTAACCCGGGATCGTTGACCTGACGAATGGCCGGTGCAACTTGCACAAAAACTATGAGAACTGGCCGGACGGCTGACGTACAACCTGTGCGACCAGGGCAAATCTGGTGAACGTGCGGAGGCCGGCCGGCGCCGACAGGGGGAGGGAGTGGGGATGGACGAACTACCCATAGGCCGGCGGGTGGCGTACTGGCGGAGTCGTCGCAAGATGTCCCAGCAGGTCTTCGCCGACCGGCTCGGCAAGTCCAAGAGCTGGGTGGACAAGGTGGAGCGCGGGGTCCGCCGGTTGGACAAGTTCTCCGTGCTCTACGAGATCGCCGACATCCTCCAGATCGACGTGCAACTGCTGCACGGCAAGGACCCGGAGCGCCGCAGCGACGCGCTCAACTGCATCGACCAGGTCGAGGTGGAGGAGATCCGCTCCGCCCTGGAGCGCTACGACTCGATGAGCGCCTACTTCGACGCGGCGCCGTACCCGCCACCGCTCGCCGACATGCGCAAGGCGGTCAACCACGCCTGGCTCACCTACCAGTACGGCCGCTACGGCATGCTCACCCGGGCGCTGCCCAAGCTGCTGCGCGACGCCCAGGCGGCGGACGCCGTCTACGGCGGCGACGACCAGGGCCGGGAGGCCGCCCACCTGCTCGGGCAGGTCTACCAGATCGCCTCCTCGGTGCTGCGCAAGCTGGGCGAGTGCAACCTGGCCTGGCTGGCCGCCGACCGGTCGATGGCGGTGGCCCAGCGGGCCGACGACCCGCTGCTCGCCGGCATCGCCACCACCCGGGTCTGCAACGCGCTCGTCGCGATGGGCCGCCCCCGCCCCGCGCTCGAACTCAACGTGCGGATCGCCGACCGGCTCGCCCCCGGCAACGACACCGACGCCCGGCCCGAGCGCCTCTCGGTCTACGGCTCGCTGCTGCTCCAGGGCGCCATGGCCGCCGCCCGGATCGGCGACTCGGCGACCGTGGACGACCTGATCAGCGGCGCCGCCGAGGCGGCCGTCCTGCTCGGCGGCGACCACAACCACTACTGGACGTCGTTCGGCCCGACCAACCTGGAGCTGCACCGCGCCGCCGCGGCGGTCGAGCTGGGGGACGGCGGCCGGGCGGTGGAGACCCACCAGCGGCTGCCCACCGCGGCGTTCAACGCGCTCCTGCCGGAGCGGCGCGCGCACCACCTGCTCGACCTGGCCCGGGGGTACGCCCAGATCGGCGACGTCGCCAACGCCGGCGACATGCTGTTGCAGGGCGACCGGCTCGCGCCCTCCGAGATCCGGTGCCGGCCCATCGCCCACGAACTGATGTCGGACGTGCTCCGTCGCACACGTGGTGCGCCGCCGCCGCCGATTGCGGAGTTGGCTGAGCACATGGGAGTCGGAGTATGAGCGCGGGCCGGGCCCGATGAGCGGTCCGCACACCAGCGACGGGCACCCTCGGGTGCTCTACGTCATCGCCTGCGGTTCGCCGCTGGCCCGTCACGTCGGCCGGCTGGTCGACCTCGCCCGATCCGACGGCTGGACGGTCTGCGTGGTCACCACGCCGGACGGCGCGAAGTTCGTCGACCGGGCGGCGTTGGCCCGGCAGACCGGCCACCCGGTCCGTACGCACTACAAGAACCCGGGTGACCAGGACGTGCTGCCCGCGGCGGACGCCATGCTGGTCTGCCCGGCGACGGTCAACACGGTCAACAAGTGGGCGGCCGGCATCACCGACACGCTCGCGCTCGGCCTGCTGATCGAGGCGCAGGGGCTCGGTGTGCCGATCGCGGCGGTCCCGTTCACCAACGTGGCGATGGCCGGGCACCCGGCGTTCCGGGCCAGCCTGAACCGGCTCGCCGAGTGGGGTGTCCGGGTGGTCTTCGGCGACCACGTCGTACGCCTGCACCCGCCCGGGACCGGCGAGCAGCACCTGGACGCGTTCCCCTGGGAGGCCGGCCTGGCCGCCCTGCGCGGCGCGGCCCGGCCGTTGGCCGCCTGAGGTGTAAGCACGGGCCCCTTGTCAACGCATTCGGTGGTGCAGGGGGCCCCGCTTAACGCCGTGGGCGTGGAAACCGCCGGACGGCCGGTAAGCTGGCCGGCCGTGAGCACAACCGGATCGCCGCCCACGGTCGCCGACGTGGTGGCCGCCCTGGACCGCCGCTACCCGCCCGCCTGGGCGGAGGAGTGGGACCGGGTCGGCCTGGTGGTGGGCGAGCCCGACCAGCCGGTCCGCCGGGTCGCCTGCGTGGTCGACGTGGTCCCGGAGACGGTGGACGAGGCGCTCGCCGCCGGCGCCGACATGATCGTCGCGCACCATCCGCTGCTGCTGCGCGGCGTCTCGTCGGTGGCCGCCACCACGTTCAAGGGCCGGATCGTGCACCGGCTGATCAAGGCCGACGTCGCCCTGTACGTGGCGCACACCAACGCCGACGTGGCCGACCCCGGCGTGTCCGACGCGCTCGCCGCCCGGTTCGGGCTGACCGGGCTGCGTCCGCTGCACCGGCCCCGCCCCGGCTCACCGGCCGACGCGCCCGGTCGGGGCATCGGCCGCATCGGCGAGCTGCCCACGCCGGTCACGCTGGCCGAGCTGACCCGGCTGGCCGCCGACGTGCTCCCGGTCACCGCCTGGGGCGTTCGCGCCGCCGGGGATCCCGGGCGTATGGTTCGTACCCTCGCCGTCAGCGGCGGCTCGGGGGACGGCTTCCTGGCCGAGGCGACGGCGGCCGGGGTGGACGCGTTCCTCACCGCGGACCTGCGCCACCATCCGGCCGGCGAGCACCTCGCCGCCGGGGGCCCGGCCCTGCTGGACGCCGCCCACTGGGCGACCGAACGGCCCTGGCTGGACGACCTGGCCGCCCACCTGGCCGACGACCTCGGCGTCGAGACCGTGGTGTCCGACCTGGACACCGACCCCTGGACCGTGCACGCCGCCGCGCCCCGACCGGACGACAAGGAGCCCCGACCGTGAAGGCTGACCCGAAGGTGCAGCGTCGCCTGCTCGACCTCCAGGCGATCGACACCACGCTCGCCCAGTTGGCGCACCGCCGCCGGAGCCTGCCGGAACGGGCCGAGCTGGAGGCGCTCGCGCGCGAGCTGTCGGCGCTGGAGGACGAGCGGGTCCGTGCCCAGGTTGCCGTCGACGACCTGGACCGGGACATCGCCCGGTTGGAGAAGGACGTCGACCAGGTGCGGGCGCGCAAGAGCAAGGACGAGGCCCGGCTGGCCTCGGGCAGCGGCCCGGCCCGGGAGCTGGAGGCGCTCCAGCACGAGCTGGTCTCGCTGAACCGCCGGCAGAGCGACCTGGAGGACGCCGAGCTGGAGCTGATGGAGCAGCGGGAGACCGCGCAGGGCGTGCTCGACGGCATCGAGAGCCGTATCGCCGAGGCCCGGGAGCGGCGGGCCGCGACCGAGCAGCGCCGCGACGACGCGCTCGCCGAGATCGCCAAGGAGGAGGAGTTCAAGCGCACCTCCCGCCAGCCGCTCGCCGGTGACCTGCCGGCGGACCTGGTCACGCTCTACGACAAGATCCGCGAGGACACCGGAATGGGCGCCGCGCTGCTCACCGGTGGTCGCTGTGGCGGCTGCCGGCTGGAGCTCTCCGGCGCCGACCTGGCCCGCATCCGCAAGTCGGACCCGGACGACGTGGTCCGCTGCGAGGAGTGCCGCCGGATCATGGTCCGGACCAACGAGTCGGGGCTGTAGCCGCCGTGGCGGTACGCGCGGTCGTGATCGAGGCCGACGGCGGCTCCCGGGGCAACCCGGGCCCGGCCGGCTACGGCGCGGTGGTCCGGGACCCGGAGACCGGTGAGGTGCTGGCCGAACGCTCGGCGGGGATCGGCACGGCGACGAACAACGTGGCCGAGTACCGGGGCCTGATCGCCGGGCTGGAGGCCGCCGCCGAGCTGGGCGCGGCCGAGGTCGAGGCGCGGATGGACTCCAAGCTGGTGGTCGAGCAGATGTGCGGCCGCTGGCAGATCAAGCACCCCGGGCTGCGCCCGCTGGCCGCCCAGGCCGCCGGGCTGGTCGGCCGGTTCACCGCCGTCCGGTTCACCTGGATCCCCCGGGAGCGCAACAAGCACGCCGACGCGCTGGCCAACGCCGCCATGGACGCCGCCGCCGGCCGCGCCCCGACGGCGGCGGCGCCGCGTGCCGCGCAGCCGCCGCGCGAGGTCGCCGGCCCCGACTCGGCGGCCCGGGCCGCCGCCCGCGAGGTGGCCGCCCGCGCCGCCACCGCGAAGGCCACCGGCACCGACCCGGCCACCACGCCGGCCTCCTGGGAACCGCGCCCGACCGAGGAGGGCACCCGGTTGATCCTGGTGCGGCACGGGGAGACCGACCGCACCGTGCAGAAGCAGTACTCCGGTCGCGGCGACGTGCCGCTGACCGCGCGGGGCCGGGCCCAGGCCCGGGCCACCGCCGCCCGGGTGGCCGCGCTGGCGCCGTCCGTCGCGGCCGTGGTCAGCTCACCGCTGTCCCGGTGTACGGCCACCGCCAGGGCGGTCGCCGCGCTGGTCGGCAACCCGCCGGTACGCACCGACGACGACCTGATCGAGTGCGACTTCGGGGTCTGGGAGGGGCGTACGTTCGCCGAGGTGCGGGACGGCTGGGCGGGCGAGTTGGACGCCTGGCTCGCCTCCACCCGGGTCGCGCCGCCGGAGGGGGAGTCGTTCGCCGAGGTCGCCGAGCGTACCGGCCGGGCGGTGGACCGGCTGCGGTCGGCGTACCCGGGGGAGACCGTGGTGGTGGTCTCGCACGTCTCGCCGATCAAGCTGGTGCTGCGCGACGCGCTGGCCGCCGGCGACGCGTTCCTGCACCGGCTCTACCTGGACACCGCGGGCGTCTCGGTGCTCGACCTGTACCCGGACGGCGGCGTCGCGGTCCGCTCGGTCAACGACACCGCCCACCTCGGCGACCTCTGACCGGGAGTCGGCCGTTCGGCGCAGCCGGGCGGCCGTTCGGCGCATCGACGTCCGCCTGTCGAATGTGACCGCGCTCACGGGGTCGTAGCCTCCGGCCGTCACCTGGCCCGCTACGACTTCCCGGAGGTTGTCAATGGCCACACCGGAACCGGAGGCGCTGGACACGGCGCGTTCCCGGGCGAAGGACAAGAGCCCCTGGAACTGGCTGCTCTTCATCCCGATCGTGGTGCCGCTGATCCCGGCCTTCTTCAACGCCGACTCGCCCCGGCTGTTCGGGTTCCCGCGCTTCTACTGGCTGCAACTGGCCTGGATCCTGCTGGGCGTCGGCACCACCACGCTGGTCTACCAGATGACCAAGAAGAAGCGGGGTGACCACTGATGTGGCGTGACCACCTCACCGAGATCATCGTCTTCTCCGTGCTGTTCCTGCTGGTCAGCGCCATGGGCTTCGTGGCCGCCCGGTGGCACCGGCCCCAGGACATGGCCCACCTCGACGAGTGGGGGCTGGGCGGGCGCAGCTTCGGCGGCTGGATCACCTGGTTCCTGGTCGGCGGTGACCTCTACACCGCGTACACGTTCGTGGCGGTGCCGGCGCTGATCTTCGGGGCCGGCGCGGCCGGGTTCTTCGCCGTGCCGTACACGATCGTCATCTACCCGATGGTGTTCCTGGTGCTGTGCCGGCTCTGGTCGGTCTCGCACCGGCACGGCTTCGTCACCCCGGCCGACTTCGTCCGCAACCGGTTCGGCTCGCCGATCCTGGCGCTGCTGGTCGCCATCACCGGCATCGTCGCCACCATGCCGTACATCGCGTTGCAGCTCGTCGGCATCGAGGCGGTGCTCAAGACCATGGGTGTCACCGGGGACAGCGCGGTGGCCCGGCACCTGCCGATCATCATCGCGTTCGCGATCCTGGCCGCCTACACCTACCAGTCCGGGCTGCGCGCGCCGGCGCTCATCGCGTTCGTGAAGGACTCGCTGATCTACGTCGTGATCCTGGTGGCGGTGGTCTACCTGCCGTACAAGCTGGGCGGCTGGGGCAGCATCTTCGACGCCGCCGACGCGAAGTTCCAGGCGACGGCCAACAACCCGAACGACGGCATCCTGCTCAACGCCAACAACCAACTCCAGTACGTGACGCTGGCGTTCGGCTCGGCGCTGGCGCTGTTCCTCTACCCGCACAGCATCACCGGCGTACTGGCCAGCCGGAACCGGGACGTGATCAAGCGGAACATGTCCGCGCTGCCGGCGTACAGCCTGCTGCTCGGGTTGATCGCGCTGCTCGGCTACATGGCCATCGCGGCTAACGTGAAGCCGCTGCCCGGCGCGAAGGAGGGCAGCGTCGACGGCAACACGGTGGTGCCGCTGCTGTTCGACCAGCAGTTCCCGGACTGGTTCGCCGGCGTCGCGTACGCGGCCATCGGCATCGGCGCGCTGGTGCCGGCGGCGATCATGTCGATCGCGGCGGCGAACCTGTTCACCCGCAACATCTACAAGGAGTACCTGAAGCGGGACGCGACGCCGGCGCAGGAAGCCAACGTCTCGAAGATCACCTCGCTGGTGGTGAAGGTCGGCGCGGTGGCCTGCATCGTCTTCCTCGACCCGCAGTTCTCCATCGACCTCCAGCTCATCGGCGGCGTGATCATCCTCCAGACGCTCCCGGCGGTGGCGCTGGGCCTCTACACCCGCTGGTTCCACCGGGGCGCGCTGATCGCCGGCTGGGTGGCCGGCATGGGCCTGGGCATGTGGATGCTCTACCAGATCGGCAACCCGGCGACCGGGAAGAAGCACTTCGCCGGCTCGGCGTTCCCGCTCTCCGAGTTCGGCTTCGACACCAAGAAGACGATCTACGTGGGGATCGTGGCGGTGCTGGTGAACCTGGTGGTGGCCGCGCTGGGCACGCTGGTGCTGCGGGCCGCGAAGGTGGCCGACGGCCCGGACGGCACCACGCCGGACGACTACTTCGCCGACGAGGACACGCCCCGCGTCTCCGCCGACCGCGCCGACCCCGCACCCGAACCCGTCGCGTGAAAGGAGGGGCCCCCTGTTAACGCATTCTGCATAACAGGGGGCCCCTCCTAACCAGCCACCGTCAGCGGCGACGGTTGCGCGCGTCCAGCGCCTCGTTGAGGCGGTGCAGCAGTTCCGCGAGCGTGTCCCGGTCGTCGTCGGACCAGGCCGACAGCATCTCGCCGTAGAGCCGGGTCCGCGCGGCCCGCACGGCCGCCATCCGCTGGAGCCCGGCCGGCGTCGCGGTGATCACCGTGCCGCGACCGTCGGCCGGGTCGGGGGTACGCGCGATCAGGCCGTCGCGCTGGAGCGCGGAGACCTGCCGGGTGACCGTGGAGCCGTCCAGGTTCAGCCGGGCGGCGAGCGCCGAGACGTTCTGCGGGCCGGCGTCGTCGAGGTGCCGCAGGATCACGTACGCCGCGCGGTCGAGCAGCCGGTGCTCCATGGTGCCGGTGCCGCGCCGGGTGGCCTCGCCCAGCCGCATCAGCAGGGCGACCTCGGTCTCGATGCGGCCGAGTGTGACTTCCTTCGCGTGGTCGTCGTCGCTCATAGCTGTATGATACAAGGAAATTACCTGTACGATACAGCTATCTGGGAGGTTGCGGAGTGGATCGGCGATCCGAACCCAACCGCAGTGCCATCTACGCCACCACGCTCGTGGCGTTCCTCGCCATCGCCGGCATCGCGGTGGTGGACCCCATCCTGCCCGCCATCGGCGAAGCCATCGGCGTCACCGCCTGGCAGGTCGAACTGCTCTTCACCGCGTACATCGCGGTGATGGCCGTCGGCATGATCCCGGCCACGCTGGCCAGCGGGCGCTTCGGCTTCAAACCGGTGCTCATCACCGGCGTCTCGGTGGTCGGCCTGGCCGCCATCGGAGCCTCGTTCAGCAACGACATCGTCCAGCTCTCGGTGCTGCGCGGCGTCTGGGGGCTGGGCAACGCGATGTTCTTCGCCACCGCCATGGTGGTGCTGGTCAACCTCGCCAACGACCGGGAATGGGTGGTCGGCCTCTTCGAGACCGCGCTCGGCCTCGGCTTCGCCGTCGGCCCGCTCATCGGCGGCCTGCTCGGCGAGGTGAGCTGGCGGCTGCCGTTCTTCGTCTGCGGCATCTTCATGGTGCTCGCGCTCGGCGTCGCCGCCCGCAAGCTCCGCGAACCCACGAACAAACAGCCTCCGGTACGCGTCGGCCAGATCTTCGCCACCTACCGCCGGCCGGCGTTCGTCACGCTCTGCGTGGTCACCGCCGCGTACAACTTCGTGTTCTTCGTGGTGCTCGGCTACACACCGCTGTTCCTGCGCCTCGACGTCATCCCGCTGGGCCTCGCGTTCACCGGCTGGGGCCTCGGCCTGGCCGCCGGCATCCTGCTGATCGGCCACCGGCTCGCCCACCGCATCGGCGCGGTGCAGACCGTCGGCGTGGCCATCCTCGGCCTGCTGGTCTGCATGGTGCTGTTCGCCACCTCCACCGGCACCGCCATGTCGCTCGTCGTGCTGGTCGTCGCCGGCCTGTTCATGGGCCTGGCCAACGCCAACCTGACCGACCTGGCGCTCGGCCTCGGTTCCGCCGACCGGCGCGTCGCCACCGGCGCGTTCAACCTGGTCCGCTGGGGCGCCGCCGCGCCCGCGCCGATCATCTCCGGCAAGCTCGCCGAACACGGCCTGGCACTGCCGTTCTGGGTCGGCTTCGGGGTGCTCGCCGTCGGCGTGCTGGTCTACCTCGCGTTCGGTCACCTGATGGCCGCCGGCTACGGCGAACGGGTGATCTGGAACCGGGCCGCCCGCGCCGCCGAACACGCCCCGGAGGAGCCGGTCGGGGAGGCGTACTGACCGATCGTCAGGTCAGCGCGCGCCACAGCAGGTAGAGGCCGATCGTGGTGCCGAACAGCACGATGACCGTCTTCAACACCACCGCCGGGAGCCGGCGGGCCAGCCGGGCGCCCGCGTACCCCCCGACGACGGTGGCCGGCGCGACCACCGCGACGGCCACCCACTGCACCGGGCCGAACAACGCGAAGACCACCAGCGTGGTCAGCCCCACCACGGCCGAGAGCAGGTTCTTCACCGCTGTCACCCGGGCCAGCGTCGCGTCCAGCACCAGGGCCAGCCCGGCCACCAGCATCACCCCGAGCGCCGCACCGAAGTAGCCGCCGTACACCGTGCCGACCAGGACCATGGTCTGCACGGTGACGGTACGGCGGCGCGGGCTCAACCGCGACGGATGGCCCACCAGCCGGCGCAGCGGATCCTGGAACGCGAGGATCGCGGTCGCGCCGAGCACCAGGAACGGCACCACCACCTCGAACGCGCGCGCCGGCGTGGCCAGCAGCAGCACGCAGCCCAACGCCGTGCCGACCGCCGCGGTGGGCAGCAGCGCCCACAACGCCCGACCGCGCGGCAGATCCGCCCGGCTGCCCACCACGCTCGCCGCGTACCCCGGGAAGACCGCCACCGAGTTCGACACGTTGGCCGCCACCGGCGGCAGCCCGGTCGCGATCAGCGCCGGGAACGTGATCAGCGAGCCGCCGCCGGCGACCGCGTTCACCGTGCCCGCGGCCAGACCGGCGACCAGCAGCAGCGCGACGTCGGAGAGGTCCATGATCCCCGAGGCTAGTACGCCCCGGTCCGGCTGTCCGGGTACGAGTCGGGGGGACCACTGTGCGGCCCGGGTTCCGGTATAACCAGGCGTGACGGGGGCCCGGGGGAGGCATCGATGCGGGACAGACTGGATGACGCGCTGCGCGCCGGCCAACTCGACGGCCTGCACGCCGTCGTGGCGGTTCGCGGCGACGAGACCGTGTTGGAACACTACGGCGTCGGCGAGGACTTCACCTGGGGGCGTTCGCTGGGCGTCGTGGAGTTCGGGCCCGGGACCCTGCACGACATCCGCGCGGTCACCAAGAGCGTGACCGCGCTGCTGTACGGCATCGCGCTGGGCGACGGGCTGGTCCCGGCGCCGGGGGAGCCGCTGCTGCCGCACCTTCCGCGCTATCCCGACCTGGCGGCCGATCCCGCGCGTGCCCGGCTCACCGTCGAGCACGCGCTGACCATGTCGCTGGGGCTGGAATGGCGCGAGGACCTTCCGTACGACAGCCCGGCCAACGCCGAGATCGCGATGGAGCTGGCCCCGGACCGGTACCGCTACATCCTGGAGCGGCCTGTCGTCGAGCCGCCCGGCACCCGGTGGGCCTACTGCGGCGGCGCCACCGCCCTGCTCGGCCGACTGATCGCCGACGGCACCGGGCAGCCCCTGCCGGAGTACGCGCAGGCGACACTGTTCGGCCCGCTGGGCATCAACCGCCACGAGTGGCTTGTCGGCCCGGACGGAGTGGCCTCCGCCGCGTCCGGGCTGCGGCTCACGCCCCGCGACCTGGCCCGGCTGGGCGAGCTGGTGCTGCGCGAGGGAGTGTGGCACGGCCGCCCGCTCGTCCCGGCCGACTGGCTCCGCACGATGCTCCAGCCGCGCC
Organism: Micromonospora sp. NPDC049240; assembly: GCF_040647835.1. Lineage (NCBI taxonomy): Bacteria > Bacillati > Actinomycetota > Actinomycetes > Micromonosporales > Micromonosporaceae > Micromonospora > Micromonospora sp. NPDC049240. The sequence goes on along the minus strand of NZ_JBEZCX010000009.1, from coordinate 49,446 downwards.
TGGAGACCGAATGGGGCGCGCGGTACGGCTACCACTGGTACCTCGACTCCGTCGCGGGCCACGAGCTGGTGGCGGCGATGGGCAACGGCGGTCAGCGCCTCTACGTCCTGCCTGACCTGGACCTCAGCGTGGCCGTTACCGCCGGCAACTACGACGACCCCGAGCAGTGGCGGACCCCGCTCGCGTTGCTGGAGCAGGTCATCCTCGCCGAGGGCGGGTGACGCGCCGGGAGGCGTCGGGGCGGAAATGGGCGCGGCGGGCGCGTCGTTAGGATGGGGGCGCGACGGACGAGTCGACCGGGCGGTCGCGTCGGCGGGCCTTGGCCCGTCGCCGAGGAACGTCCGGACTCCACAGGGCAGGGTGGTTGCTAACGGCAACCCGGGGTGACCCGCGGGACAGTGCCACAGAAAACAGACCGCCGGCCCGTCAAGGGACGGTAAGGGTGAAACGGTGGGGTAAGAGCCCACCAGCACCCCGGGTGACCGGGGTGGCTCGGTAAACCCCACCCGGAGCAAGGCCAAGAAAGGGCCGTCACCGCAAGATGACGACCCGCGCAGACGCTTGAGGGCTGCCCGCCCGATGTCTGCGGGTAGGCCGCTGGAGCCTGCCGGCGACGGCAGGCCTAGATGGATGGCCGCCGCCGGTGCGCCTACGGGCGTGCCGGGCACAGAATCCGGCGTACAGGTCGGCTCGTCCGTCGCCCACCAGCTCAGAGACCTGATCAAGGCTCTGAGCTGGTTCTATGTTCAGGCGTCGATGGTCGTTCATGGTCAACATTGGGCGGCGTTTGACGCCCTGACGACGCCCTGACGCCCTGGAGACGCCCTGAGCGGTGGCTCAGTTGACCTCATCTCGGGCCAGGCTCGCTGTGCCGCTGTCGGCCGTCTGAGGGGTCGGCGCTTGATGGTTCCGGAGCGGGGCCGGCGGCTGTGGGGGAGGGCCGGGCACGTCCTGGCGGTGGAGCTGGTGCCGCGACCCGGTGACCCAGTGGCAAGCCAGTCCCGGGGTTGGACTGGCGCGGCAGCCGGAAGCCCCGACGCACGACCAGGCCGACCCGCTGGCTTCCGTAGCGGCCTCGGTGACCCCATTCATGGATGCGGTGGGATGAGTGCGTGCCGGAGCTGCTGGAGCACCTGGGAGAGATGGGTCTCGTCGGGCTGGTCAAGATTGACGGGGAGTGGGAGCGCAAGCCCTGGACCGTGGTGATCTCAGGGCAGCGGCTCGACGGTGCGGCGATCAGGGTCGACGGGCAGAGCCTCGACTACTGCCTGAAGCATGCGGTCGCCGCGCTTCACAAGCGCTTCCCGGACGAGCCCGCGCTGAGCTGAGGTCCCTACCGTGGGGCGGTGTCCCGGCGGCTGTCGGTGGCTCACCGCCCCGGCGCCGTAGGCGGCCGGGGCGGCTTGCCGCCGGCCGGGCTTGCCGCCCCGCACCGCGCGGAGCGCGGTGCCTTGATTAGCAAAAGATCTATTCGGCAGTCGGATTACTGACTGCGGCACTGGCTTCAAGCAGGGTGCACCTAGGCTCAGTACGGGCATATCCAAACGAATCGCATAAAGGCGACTATGCTGCTCACGAATGGCGAGCTTGGTGTTGTGGGAGGCAATGTAGAGTCTCACGTCATGGCAACGGGGGACGCTGCAGGCCCTGCTGAGTACTTAGACCTGGCCTGGTCGCACGTCGGTGCCTGTTCCGGGGATCTCGATTTGCCTGATCCCATCGCGTTTGCTGACATGAGGCATGCGTGGCAGATGCAGCGAGAGGTTTTAATCAAGCGCATCCTCGCCGGTGACACCCAGCCAGCAGACCTTGAGGTCATAGACCTGCCCAAGAATGAGCTTCTAGTTCGCCCCCTCGCGCGCGTCAGCCTTGAAAGCCGTTTGATGTATGAGGCTGCGGTGCTGTCGATGATCGAGAAGATCGACGGTGAAACTCCGAAAGCGGTGTTCAGTCACAGGTGGCTAGCTTGGCAGAAGAGACTTTACGCACCGGTAGGCCGCTGGATAAAGATGTTCGATGAAGCTGTAGCATTTCATCGAGCGAACCCCCATTTGCATATGATTCGCGCTGACATATCGGCATTCTACGAGAATGTGGATCCATCTATACTTTTGCGCGAGCTGGCAGCGTTAGATCCGCCGAAGTGGGCCTACGAGACGATAGAAATATTCTTGAAGGCCTTCAACGCGTTCAACAATGTGTGGGGGCTTCCGCAAGGATTCGACGTCACGGGGGTTTTGGCAAACTACTACCTTCTTCCGGTGGATCAACTACTTGAGCGCGAGGGTCTAACGCACTTCCGGTACTCAGACGACATGTTCATTTTCGGCGAGGACTGGTTGTCTCTCCGCGCTGTACTTCTTGAAATTACTAGGACTCTCCGTAGTCGTCGACTAGTGCTTGCGGGCTCCAAAACGGAGATTGTCCCGAGCGACGGTGTACTCGACTTGCTCTCAGATGCAAGAAAGAATGCCATAAATTATGGCATCGCCACAGGGGACTCAAGGACCCCTCATGAACTTCGAAGGTTCTTTGACGACGCCGTAGCCGGCAGCCCTGTTGATAAGCGAGATTTTACTTTCAGCCTGACAAAGCTAGGTGATATTAAAGATGATTACGCCGTAGCCTGGGTCCTAGAGAATATCGGATCTGTTCCTCATGCCAGTCGTGAAGCGCTTAACTATCTTGGCATATTCCATAAAAGTTCAACATATGGTGGTCAGGTAGCTGACTTTATTTCAAATAGTAAGCTTGCATGTTACCCTTTTGCGCAGCAGAACGTGTTTTTGTACTTGATTAGGAATCGGGTTTTCGAAGAGTCGGCGGCAAAGGCGGCATGGCAGATTCTGGTAGACAGAAATGCGGCTGGGTTCGTGAGGGAGTTCGCGGCTCGTTATCTCGGATTGCATGGTGGGCAGTACAGGACTTTACTGCGAGACCAGTTTAAAGAGGAGCGAGACTCCAAGATTCGCCGCGCCCTCCTCGTGGCGTGTTATGAATCCGGTAATTATGAGCAAGATGCCCTTGCTGTTGTCTCGAAGTCTTCCGCAGCGCTTCGCCTAACTGCGGAATACCTCAGGAGTGGCCCGAAGAAGATCCCAGTTCCTATGGCAGGCAGGTTTCCCTATGACCGTCTCCGACTCACATGACCGACTTGCGAAAGAGTATGCACGTCTTTACGAGGACTGCAACTATTCTTCTCTAACATACTTCAACGCTGCTAAGTCAGCAGAATTTTCGGCTAAAGCAATTGTCTTTTGGCCTGCTGTTATCAGTGCTTTGGCGTCATTGTTGGTGGCGCTCAACCAGCCTCGTGAGTGGAGTGCCGTGAGCGCGCTAGCGAGTGCAGTGGTAGCAACTGCGACATTCTTAGGTGCCGGTAAGAGGGCAGACTCACTAAAGGAATCTGCTAAGAAGTTAACGGTGCTGCGCCACAAGGTTCGCTTGGAAATGGCGCTCTCGCCCGATCGTGATAGTGAGATGCTTGAGAGGGTGGTCCGTGGGCTCCGTGAAGAGTATGGAGCGATAGTTGCTACGAATGAGACCGTATCCGACCGCTTTTTTAAGCTCGCTCAGAAGCAAATGGATAAGAAAGTTCTAGAGTATGAAGAGTGATGCTAGGGTCCTGCTAGCGAATTTTTGCGCTACTGCCTCAAGGGTAAGCGGTGCTGGCCTATCTTAATTCCTTGCTTGCGATTCCCGCGATTATTGGATTTATGGCGCTTGCGTATGCCTGCGTTACGCTCATTTACAAAACGGCTGAGTATTTCGTCCTTCGAAACATGGCAAAAGAGGTTTACGACCTCCATGCTCATCACCCTGACTACGTCAGATCTGTGATAACTCTGCCGGGAGCCTCAGTATTTGTCGCCATTTTAGCGGGCGTTGGGATCAATCTAGCGACTGGTGACGGTGGAGATGGTAGGACATTCGCTGCCGGACTGACTCTCATGGTTGTTAGTCTGCCTATAGCATGGTGGCTTGGCTTCGTAATGATTACGACCTCGGACGGTCAGGTTGGCCGAGCCCGCAGGGCGCTGATTCGCCTAGCTCGCATCTCGACCGCCTTGGAGGATCCCTTAAGGTCGGATGAAAGATTAGTGCTGCTTATACCCGAAGTTCGCCGACTTCGAGCGACGGGGAAGCGACTGCATAGCTATCGGAGTAACGTAAAATTCAGGCCGTGGCTACGTGGAAGGTTGAGTGATACAAGTAATCGTGCAATCACCATCACGCTTTATGTAATGCCGGCATTCTCGTTGCTTTTCGTAAGTCTAAATGTTCTCGACAGAGAGACTCCGAAGAATTCATTCTTTGTCTACTCTTTGATGGCTTTCCTCGTTGCGGGGGGATGCAGCGGGCTGCTCAGTCCTATACTGGGCTGGCTGAACTATCAGTTAAGATGTAGGCACTTTGGAAGTCGCCTCGAAATGGAAGCCAACCAGGTTCTGCGCCGGCTGGACAGCATTCAGGCGAAACTGCGAAGAAATTCAATGAAAGCGGTACCCGTGAAGTCGGCGCCCGAACATGGGATGAGCCAAATTCGGCGTTTTATTCGACGACTTCGATGCCTGCGAGGCTTTTGAGTAGATAACAGCTTTTGAGGCTGTCGGAGTCAGAATTGAGCCCATAGTTGTCAGCGCCAGCACCTTTCGCCGCCGGTGCCTCAAGGGCTCGTCTGGCTCGTGCCCTCGCCGATGCGCGCATCCTGGGCTGACCAATCTGGTAAAACCACCATATCGGCCTAGCGGGGTTCCGTCTAACGGTTTAACGGTCGATATTGCTGTTGCTTACTCTGGGAGTGTCCGCTGTACGGCACGCCGTGGAGGCTCTCCTTGATTGGGGCATTCAGTAGCCGTATGCCGGCTTTAAGTACGAACAATTCTCTGCGAGCTTCGGCCTCGCCTTTTTGATTAAGCTGATAGCCATCCAGCCATGTCCAGCCGTCGTAGGTCTGTAGGTCTGTGCGGATCTTTATTAGGCGGAAGACGATCGGTTGTACGAATTGTGGACTGGCTGTCCGGGTTAGGTGCAGCACGTCACCGGCTTTCACGTCGGCTCTTCCTGTCCCGCCAGGCACGTAGGGTTGCGCCAGCTGCTGCTAAACGGGGGCATCCGTCGTCAGCGCACTTCGAGCAGACGGATCGGTGGTGGAAGTCGACGACGTAGCCCGCCATCAGGATGGGGAAGGGGGGTTCTGGCTGTTGTTCAGGGAGCAGCACGGTTCACCTCTGGTTGAGGCGCTTGAGGACGACTGACGGACGAAGCGCGCCGGCTTTGGTCATTAACGGCTTCTCTGGGCCGGGAGCGGCTACTTTGCCGACCCACTTCTCTGCCTGCGGGGTGCGTGTGGAGGAGACCGGCTCGCCGGCTACGTAGTCAACCGGATGATCAGGGCGCTGGAACCACTTGAACCTAGTCATGCGTAAAGAGTAGACGACTAGAGCAGGCGTGAACTAGGTCTGCATCAAGTTGATACATGCCTAGGCGACGCTTGCCTAGCGTCAGTGTCATGGGCAAGAAGCTGCGGTTGGTGGGCTCGGGCGAGATCCGAACCATGCTCGGCGGCGTCTCCCGGCAGCGCGTCTACCAGATCACCAACCGGCGCGACTTCCCTGAGCCTGTGGCCACGCTCCAGATGGGCAACGTCTGGCTTGCTGAGGATGTTGAGGCTTGGATCGCTGCCAGGCGCGGGGACCTGGACTAGCTCGTAGCCGTCCCTCGCGTTGGTACTCCAATCCGAGGCAACGAGAAACGCCCCGGTGATGATCCCCGGGGCGCTCGTGTGCGGAGGGTGCTACAGCTCGTCGACGGCGAACGCCGATACCAGCTCGGCCATGCTGTCGATGACGGCGTCTGCGGCGGCGAACCGCTCGCGCTTGCCGGGCTTGTTGGCGTACCCGATGGCGGGGACCCCGGCGGCGTGGGCGGCCTCGATGTCGGTCTCGGAGTCCCCGGCGAGGACGCATTCCGCCGGCTCGGCGCCCAACTCGCGGACGGCTTCCCGCACCGGGAACGGGTCCGGCTTCATGCGCTCCGGTGCCGCATACGGCCGGCCGATGACCGGGTGTACGTAGCCGCTCAGCCGGCGGGCGCTCAGGAAGGCGTGAACGGACTCGGCCGAGTTGTTTGAGACGACGGCGACGCGGCGGCCGGTCTGCTGGGCGGCGACGATGACCTCTCGGCCGTACGGCGTGGGCGTGGCGGTGCGGGCCGCGGTGACTTCCTCGCGGGTCATGGCCTGGTCGATCAGGCGGACGACGGCCGGGCGCCCGAGCGTTCCGGTGAAACGCAGCACGGCGAGCGGGTCCCGTTCGGCCAGGATCTCGGGCGGCAGGGTCACGTAGTCCCACCGGGCGTTCGGTGTTGGCGCGGACGAAGGTGCCGCTGCCCTGACGGGTCACGATCAGGCGCTCGTCTTGCAGCTTCCGCAGGGCGGCTTTGATGGTCTCGCGGGCGACGCTGAACCGTTCGACGAGGTCGTGTTGCGACGGCAGCTTCTCACCGGGAGCGAACTTCCCGGTCTTGATCTCTGCGCGGAGAGTGGCCGCGATCTGCTCTGCGGGGGGTTCAGTTGTCTAATGCTGCTGTGAATCGTTGCAGCGACGTGGGCGGCTGGGTGGCCCGAGAAATGGAAGTGATCACCTCCCGTCTCGGAGTAAGGCTTAGGACCCCGGTTGTGCCGCTACCGCCGTGCTGGGCTGGCATTCTGCCGCGAGCGAACCCGCTTGTCTTGTTGCGGGGCGCTGTAGAGGATCGCGGGATGGATCTCCATACTGCGGAACGGCAGCTCCAAGCCGCGCAGCGCGCCGGCGATGTCGAGTCCCTCGACGGGCTTCTGCATTCCCGTGTCGTGGGCGCAGGACCAGATGGCACGGTCTTTACGAAGGAAGATGACCTAAAGAGCTACCGCTCGGGGGCCCTGCGCATCACTAACCTGGTGGAGGAGTCGCTCGATGTCCAGGAAGACGGCGAGACGGGGGTGACCCGCATGGTCGCTGCGGTGGATGCCGTTCAGGGCGGTGCCGTTGTGTCCGCGCGGTTGCGCTACACCCGGCTGTGGGTGCGTGAGGACGGCAACTGGCGGGTGCTGGCCGCCACCTTCGTCCCGGTCTAGTGAGCGCTTCACCTGTGGTGAGGTCGTCTGCTGGGGCGGTGAGCAGAGTGATCGCTTCGCGGACGTAGCGCCAGGCGGTCGCGGTGTCGACGGCGAACCCGTCTGCCAGCCGAGTGACCGGGTCACCGTCGAGTAGATGCGCTACGGCCCATCGCGAAGTGTGGCGTCGGGCGGTGGGCTGGCTGCTGCCTCTTCCGGATCTTGCGCCGATCACCGACCGATGCCAGGCTTCGAAGATGACCTTGCTCAGGCTGATCGAGACGACTCCAGGACAGTATTCGCTGCTGCTGGACGCGGGGACCACGCCGGTTGACGCCCTGGTCGAGGAACTCGGTCACGAGCCCAACGGGTACTTCTGGGAAGGCGTCGCGGAAGTTCTCGTCAGCACCGAGGCCCCGACGCTCGAAGGCCGGTTCGCCTACGACCCGGAAGGTGGCATGTTCTGCGCCTACGGCACTGATCGGGGCGCGCTGCAAGAGCTGGAAGCTCTGATGGACGCGGTCGCGACCAACGGCGAACGCATGCGGCGCCTGGTCGCTGACGCCGAAGCGCGCGGGTTTGAGTTCGACGACTGACAGCCGAGGGTGGCCGGTTCTGGCCCGCGCTGCATAGCCCGGGACGAACCGCTCTCGATCAGTCTGCCGTGGGAGGACCCGTTCAGCGAGGAGCGGGTGACCGTGCCGCTGATGTTCATCACCACCCGACGGGTGTGATCAAGCGGGCCACTTAGGCGGGTTCGGCAGCGCTCGATGGGACGCGGACGTCCCGCGCTGCTCAGCGGAGCGTTCGCGTGGGTCATCGGATCGCCTGGCCGAGGCGGGGTGCGATGAATCGCCGGAGCGGCAGGGCGATGAGCAGTGCGACCGCGACCAAGAGGGCGCTGACCCACACCGGGCCGAGGTCACCCGCATCGGCCCTGAGGGTCGCCGCGGCAACGATGGGCCCGCCAGCAGCACCGATGTTGAGCGCCGCGGTTGCATACGATCCTCCCATGGTGGGGGCGCCTGCTGTCTCGTGAAGCACCCGGGCGATGAGGGTGCTGCCCAACGCGAACGAGAGCGCGCCCTGCGCGAACACGAGGAGCAGAAGCGCTGCGGGTTGGGCAGCCAGGACCGCCAGTGCGACCCAGCCGAGCATCAGCATCGGGCCACCGACTGCGATCACGATGCCGGGATGCTTGTCGGAGAGCCGTCCCGCGAGGTTGACGCCGACGAAGGACCCGACCCCGAAGAGCACCAGTACGATCGAAACCCACAGGTCGCCTAGGCCGGCGGTGTCCGTCACGATCGGTGCCAGGAAGGTGAACGTGGCGAAGGTGGCAGCGTTGACCAGGGCACCGAGCAGCATCACCAGGAGCAGCCTGGGCATCGCGAGCTGGGCCAGCTCGTTCCGGAGGGACGAGCCGGCCGGAGTGCCCTGAGGGGTCTCTCCGGCACAGGCCGGGATGCTTTTCACGACGCCCAGGGCGGCGGGAAGGCAGAGCAGTGCGATCGCCCAGAAGGTTGAACGCCAGCTGAGTAACGTGCCGAGCAGCGCACCGCCAGGGACTCCAGCGATGATGGCCACCGTCATACCCGAAAGCAGCACCGCCAGTGCCCGCCCTCTCTGATCAGGTGCGACGAGCGTGGCGGCCGTGCTCAGTGCCACAGCCAGGAAGCCCGCGTTGGCCAGGGCGGCGAGCACGCGGGTGATGAGCAGAACCGTGAAACTCGTCGTGAGTGCGCCCAGGACGTGGGCCCCGGCGAAGACCAGCACGAAGCTCAACAGACTGGCCTGGGCCGGCCATCGGCGCGCAAGCGCCGCCATCAGCGGCGCGCCGACGATCATCCCAGTGGCGAACGCCGAGGTCAGGAGACCGGCGGTTCCGACCGACACGTTGAGGCTTACGGCAATGGCCGGCACAAGGCCGGCGAGCATGAATTCCGAGGTGCCCATGGCGAAGACCGCCACGGCAAGCAGGTGGAGCGGGAGAGGCATCAAGAACTCCGAGGTGAGCGAGAAGGAGAAGGAGACGTCTCGTCACCGCGGCCAGCGCCCCAAGGCGTGCGCGCGATTGTCCGGTGCAGCGAAGACTGCGGGGAAGCGGACTATGAACTCAGCGGTTCAGGGGGCTGACGGCGTGACCGAAAGCCCCCACCTTGGATGCCTCAGGGCTCGACATGGCGCAAACACTACTCACCCCCACCGGTCTGCATGCAAACGGATTCCGGGCTCCCCGAACCTGTGGCCACGCTCCGGATGGGCAACGTCTGACTCGCCGAGGACGTCGAGGCGTGGATCGCCGCCAAGCGCGGGAACCTGGATCAGCTGGTAGCGGTGGCTGGTTGTCGGTTGCGGCGCGCCTCGGCGACTACCGGAACTCGTGTGGCTACCGGAACTCGTGCACGACCTCGATCGGACCCACGATGTGCGCGTTGAACTCGGCAAGCTCCTCGGCGGGCACCCACAGCTCCAGGATGGTCTGCCCGCCGGCCTGCCGCACCGGGTAGCGCTTCAGGAACTCCGACTCCACCTGGAAGCGGGTCACGTAGCCGACGCCGGATGCCGGCACGTTCCAGTCCCGGGCGATCCTGACCGCGTACTCCTCGTTCAGGACCGGGTAGAAGATCGGCTGGTCCGGCAGACGCGGTGGCCACGCCCGCCATCCGGACTGGCGGACGAGATCCAGCTCTGCCGGCCCGGTCGGGCGCCAGAGCACCGTCGTGCCGTCGTCGCTGCTCACGTCCAGCTTCCTGTTCGCCTCATGATGGGCTCGGACAGTACCGGTGCACGCCTCGCCGGAACCACCGCATTCGGTTCCCGACAGCCGGCCCAGACCAGGCCGGCTGGCCCTCCGGGAAGGGGAATGCGCCGGCCACACCGGGCGTGCACGGAGGTCGTAGATTGGCATCGGCAGCATCAGGATCGATGCCGAAGGGGGACTCGGGTGCGGTTGAGTCTTTCGGTCGAGCCGGCCACGACGGCGGAGGCGGAGCTTCGCTCGATCCATGCCTGGCTGCTCGCCGATCCGCAGGCGCGGCGGTGTGCCGATGTGCAATGGGAAGCGGCAGCGCACCCGCCGGTTGGCGGGATGGGTTCGGGGCTCGACGTCGTCTCGCTCATCGTCGGCTCCGGCTTCAGCGTCGCCTCACTGGCGCTGTCCATCGTGCAGTGGCGCGCCACCCGCGGGGCGGGCACCCGGTCGGTGACCGTGGAGCATCCCGACGGCAGGCGTGTGACGATCACCGACGTGGCGCCGGACCAGGCCGAGCGGCTGCTCCGCGGCCTTCTTGACGCACCGTCGGACGAGCGCGGCCGTTCGTGACCGGGCTGCCCGATCCGGACCGGTCCCGAGTGGTGCTGGTGGGTGCCAGCCGCTTCGCGCAGTTGGCCGACCTGCCGGCCGTCTCCGCGAATGTGGCGGCGCTGCGGGACAAGTTCACGTCCGAGGACGTGTGGGCCCTGCCCCCGACCCACTGCACCGTCGTGTCCGACCCGCGGGAGCCCCGCCTGGTCTCGCAGGCGCTCAAGCGGGCCGCCCGGGAGGCGACCGACACGCTGGTCTTCTACTACGCCGGCCACGGATTGATCGACCCGGGCACCGGTGAGCTGTACCTCGCTCTGTACGACAGCCACGCGCACGAGGTCTACGACTCGGCGGTGCCCTACCAGTGGATCAGACGCCCGTTCGAGGCGAGCCGGGCGGCGCGACGCATCGTGGTCCTGGACTGCTGCTACAGCGGGCGGGTCCTCGGTGCGATGTCCGAAGGGCTCGGCCTCGCCGAGATCGACGGGACCTATCTGCTCGCGGCGGCCGCGGAGAACGCGCTCGCCCTGGCCCCGCCCGGCGAGCTCCACACGGCCTTCACCGGAGAACTCGTCGGCATCCTGCATCGGGGTATCCCGGGGGCGGACAGGTCGCTCACCCTGAACGAGATCTACGAAGGAATGCGCTCGTCGCTGCGCGCGGCCGAGCGACCGGAGCCGCAGTGTCGGGACCGCAATTCCCTGGGCACGGCGCCGTTCGTGCCGAATCCGGCCTACCAGCCACGTGCGGATCCGGTCCGGCACTCGCCGGAGTCGGTCATGAGGCGGTTCACCGCGGATCTGTCCCATGAGATGCGTACGCCGCTGACCGCACTCAGCGCCGTGGCCGACCTGCTGGACGAGGAGATCGACCGACTCGAACCACGGATCGCGCGGCCGGTGCGGCTGCTCGTCACCGAGACGCGACGGCTGAACGATCTGGTCGACACCCTGCTGGAGTTGTCGCGGATCGACGCGGGCGTCGCAGCACCCGCCGCGGAAGAGGTGGATGTCGTCGAGCAGGTGGCCGCATGTCTCGATGTCCACGAATGGAGGTCGTCCGTCACGCTGGACGCGCCGCGCACCCTCCGCGCACGCCTCGACCCGAGGCGTCTGGACGTCATCCTCGGCAACCTGATCGGCAACGCGCTCGGGCACGGAGCGACCCCCGTGACGGTGGGCGTCCTGCCACGCCCGACGGACTTCCTCGTCGAGGTGCGGGACAGCGGCGGCGGCGTCCCCGAGGAGGCGCTGTCCTACGTCTTCAATCGCTTCTTCAAGGCGGACAGTCGCCGTCCCCGCTCCCACGGCAGCGGGCTGGGGCTGTCGATCGCCCGGGAAAATGCGCGACTGATGGGCGGTGACATCGAGGCCGCCAATCAGGCGGAGGGGGGAGCGGTCTTCAGCCTCCGCCTGCCATACCGCGCATAGGCGCCGGAGGAGCCAGCAGCCATCAGCTGCCCACCCGGGGACGGGCGCGGCCGTCCGCCGCGCCCGTCCACGTCGCACCGGTCAGTACGGGTAGATGGTGAACCTGTTCAGGTAGGCGCAGTTGGGGTCGTTGGCCAAGACCTGGGACACGTACCAGCCGTCCGGCACGTTGCTCGCCGCGCACATGCTCATGCCGGGGTAGATCTCGTTCGTGATCTGCCACCGGTTGAGGTAGCCGCAGCTCGGGTCGTTGGAGCGGCCCAGGGTCGCGACCCACCCGGCGGGAATCGAGCCGACCGCGCAGATGGAGGTCGTCGCGGCCTGGGCCGGGCTGCCGATCGCCAGGGACGCGCCCACTCCGGCCACCGTGACGGTCAGCGCCACCGCGCCGTTCCGGGCCGTCGTCGCCCACGTTCTGACGTGTCTTCTGTCCATTGTCTGCTGCCTTTCTCGGGTGCGGGATGCGAGCTGTGCGGAATGGGATTACGCCGAGGTCGAACTGCGCTCAGAGTCGTCGGATGACGTACCGGTTCAGGTATGCGCAGTTCGGGTCGTTGGCCAGCACCTGCGTGACGACCCAGCCGCCCGGGACGTCGGACGCCGCGCACATGGAGATGCCGTCGTAGAGGCTGGAGGTGATCTGGTAGCGGTTGAGGTTCGCGCAGTTCGGGTCGTTGGAGCGGGCGCCGGTGGCGATCCAGCCGCCGGGGATGCCGGTCGCCGCGCAGACGGAGATGCCGTCGTAGAGGCCGGCCCTGATCTGGAAACGGTTGCTGTATCCGCAGGTGGCGTCGTTGGCGGCGCCGCCGGTGGCGTACCAGCCCCCGGGGATTCCCCACAGGCTGCAGACGGGGATGCCCTCGTAGAGGTCGTTGGTGATGGCCAGTCGGTGGTAGCCGGCACACTGGTTGATCCCGACGCCGGTGACCACGTAGCCGGCCGGCACCCCGGCGTTGGCGCAGACGACAGTCGAGTCGGCTCGGGCGGGTTCGGTGCTGCCGGCGACGGTGCCGACGACGGTCAGGCCGAGCACGGCCAGGGCGGCGAGTCCGTGCCGCAGCATTGCTCCCATCCGGCTGGGAACGCGTTTCCGCATACGTCTTACCTCCAGTTCGCGGGCCACTCTCGGAGCGTCGGTAATTGCTCCCCGTCGCATTGACGAAGGACGCTCGACGAGATCGGACGTTAGCAACCAGAGGTGAATTGCGCGAAGCGACGATCCGGTTTCTCTGCTCCGGAAAAGCCGTTCCGTCAATGCTAAGACAATTCAAGCTGCGGCTATGTGTTGTTGGAGATCGACGGTGTCTCGGCGGTCAGTTGCGCATCGCGGGCCGCCTGCGCCCGGTAGAGGTGGTGCAGCAGCAGGAAGCCCCGTACGGTCGGCTCCGGCCGGCCCTCGGCGGACCGCTCCAGCAGCGCGTCGCCCACCTGGCGCTCCAGCCGGTGAAGGCGTCGCTGCACGGTGCTCGGCGAGCAGCCCAGCCGGGAGGCGGCCTGCGGGGCGGAGCCGGTGCGCAGCACCTCGAAGGCGGCCTGGAGGTCGTTCCAGTCGATGACGTCGCGAGCCGGGTCGGGGTCGCCGGCCTCGTCGACGCCGATCGTCACGGCGCTGATCACCTCGGCGTGGTGCGCGTCCAACCAGGACCGGAACGCCGGCACGGACCACGCACGGGAGAGATACCAGCCGATGAGGACGCCGCAGAACCGGTCGGCGAGTGCGGCGGAGAGCCGCTCGGGATTCCAGGCCACCACCAGGTCCAGGCTGGGCAGGCCGATCACCGGGCGGACCACCACCTCGTCGTCGGTGCGGGCGACCGGCACGCAGAGCGTCACCGCGTGCCCGCCCGCCACCAGATCCCGGATGCTGCGGGTGCGGTCGGTCCGGTACGCGATCCGCGGGTGGAAGCCGTGGCCCCGGCACGCCTCGACCAGAAGTTGCTCGACCGCTGGATCGTTGCTGGTCAGCCAGGGCTCGTGCCGGAGTTCGGCGAGCGTCAGCACCGGGTTCGCGGCGAGTGGATGCCGGGTGCTCATCGCCAGCCGCAGCGGATCGCGGACGGCCACGTGCCGCCGTACCGATGCCGTGACCGGCGCGTGGTGCAGCGTGTGCACCCCGAGGAAGATGTCGAGGGCGCCCTGCGCCAGGTCGACCATCGCGAGTTCCGGCCGGAGTTCGGCCCCGTGCCACCGGCTCGCCGGCCAACGTTGCGAGAACCACCGCACCAGCTCGCCGAGCGAGGTCACATAGGTGGCGAAGGCGCACTCCGGCGGGCCGGCGACCGGGGGAGCGGTGGCGGCGCGCAGCGGACCTGACATGCGTCGCGCGGCGTCGGCCAGCGCCCGACCGGCGGCGGTGACCTGCACCCCGCTGCCGGTGCGGTCGAACAGGTCGGTGCCGGCGAGTTGTTCGGCGGCGTTCACCCGTCGGCTCAGCGCCGGCTGCGAGACCCGCAGCAGCTCGGCGGCCCGGGTCATGCTGGGCGTGGTGCTCACCACGCCGATCGTGTGCAGCATCCCCCACGGCAGTGCGGACCCGGGTGCGGTCATCGTGCTCACCGTTCCGTCGGGTGTACGGCGAGCGCGACCGCCCCGCACCGCGCCACGGCACCACCGGCCGCCGGCATCGACATGCGCGCAGCCTAGGCGACCGACCGGCGTCTCGCCGCCCAGGGCCACCGGGACGCACCGCACCGTCGGCCACCGGCCTCCGGCGCTCGGATCGCCGTCGGGCGATCACCCCGTCATCTTCCGTACGCCGGGGCGACGGCACCGCCGGTCAGCGCCGGCCCACCTGCCCCTCCGCCGACGCGACCGACCGGCGCGGGGGGCCACCTCGGTCGGGCCGGCGGTCCCTCGCCGGTCCTGGCGCGAGGGGTTGTGGCACGCTGCGGTGATGATCGCGCTCGCGGACATCGAGGCCGCCGCGGACCGGATCGCCGGTCACGTGGTCCACACGCCCACCGTGCCCAGCCCCGGCCTGTCCGAGCTGCTCGGCGTGCCGGTCACCGCCAAGCTGGAGCTGCTGCAACGTACCGGGTCGTTCAAGGCCCGGGGCGCGGCGGCGAAGCTGCTCGCGCTGGACGACGCCGAGCGGGCCGCCGGCGTGGTGGCGGTCAGTGGCGGCAACCACGGCATCGCGGTGGCGGTGATGGCGGGGACGCTGGGCGTGGCGGCGACCGTGGTGATGCCGCGGACCGCGCCCGCGCGGGCCGTCGAGGTCTCCCGCGCGGCCGGCGCGGACGTCCGCCTGACCGACGACATGGCCGCCGCGTTCGCGCTCATGTCCCGGTTGCGGGAGGACGGTCGCACGCTGCTGCACCCGTTCGACGACCCGGTGGTGCTCGCCGGGCAGGGCACCGTCGGGCTGGAGTTCGCCGAGGACGCCGGTGAGCTGACCGACGTGCTGGTCAGCGTCGGCGGCGGGGCGCTGATCTCCGGGGTGGCCGCGGCGCTGCGAGCCCGCCGGCCGGGGGTACGGGTCTGGGGCGTGGAGACCGAAGGCGCGCAGGCGATGTCGCAGGCCCTGGCCAAGGGCGGGCCGGTCGAGGTGCCGCTGTCGTCGATCGTCACCACGCTCAGCGCGCCGACCGTCTCGCAGCTCACCTACGACCACGTGACGGCGCTGGTCACCGACGTGCTCGTGGTCTCCGACGCGGAGGCGGTGCGCGGCACGGTGGAGCTGGCGGAGCACGCGAAGGTCTGGGCCGAGCCGGCCGCCGGATGCCTGCTGCCGGCGGCCCGTCGGGTCCGCGACCGGGTGGGTGCGGACGCCCGGCTGGGCCTGGTGGTCTGCGGCGGCAACACCACCGTCGCCGACGTGGTGTCGTGGGCCGGGCGGTTCGCCGGCTGAGCGGGGGTGCCACGAGATCGACACGGACCTCCGGCGAAAAGCGCTCATATTGCCGGATCTCGGTCTTTGCGGCACTGATGGTAATCGACGGTCATAACCTCTCCACAGCCGGGCATTCATCGACCCGGCGAAGGGAGGACATCATGAGGTTCCGTATCAGGACCGTCGGGGCGTTTCTCGCCGTGGCCGCCGCCAGCACGCTCGTCGCTTCGGGTGTCGTGCGCAATTCCGCCAGCGCGGACGGGCGTACCTTCTCGTTCACCATGGTCCGTTCCCAGGGCGCCGAGGCTGCCGGCTGCCTGCCGAACGCTCGCGCCGAGGTGCGGGTCCATCCGGAGGGGCTCAACGAGATCATGACCATCCGGGCCGCCGGCCTGCCGCCACGAACCAACTTCGATCTGTTCGTCCTGCAACTGCCGGACGCGCCGTTCGGGGTGTCGTGGTACCAGAGCGACATGCGGACCAGCCAGTACGGCGTCGCCCGGGTGACGGTGGTCGGACGGTTCAACATCGAGACGTTCGCGCTCGCGCCCGGCGCCGGGCCCGCGCCGAACACCCACCCGGGCCGCGACGCGACGCTCAACCCGGCGTTCGGCCCGATCCACACGTACCACCTGGGCCTCTGGTTCAACTCGCCGCAGGAGGCGGTGGCGGCCGGCTGCCCGGGCGCGACCACCCCGTTCAACGGGGACCACACCGCGGGTGTGCAGGCCATGAGCACCCGCAACTACCCGAGTCTGGCCGGCCCGCTGAGCCAGGTCGGCTCCTGAAGCCGGAGACCACCACCACGAGCCGGTCGCGGCGACCCTCGCGGACGCCGCGACCGGCTCGGGTCAGGGCGTGGCCGGGGTGACGCCGTCGAGCAGGTCGGCGAGCCGGGCCGCGGTGGTCGGGGCGTGCAGGTGCAGGCGCGCCACGTTGATGCTGTCCGTGCCGACCACGGCGAGCAACGCCTGCCGGCTGACCGCGTACACGCTGAGGTAGCCGTTCTCGTTGCGCACGGTGGACTGCTGGAAGTCGCCCTGGCCCAGCCGGAAGCCGACCTGCCGGCCCAGCCCGAACATGGTCGCCGCGAGCGCCGCCAGGTCGTCCGGGTTGGCCTCGTTCTGCAGGTTGTGCGTGATCAGCAGGCCGTCGACGCCGCCGAGGACGCAGCCGTGCACACCGGGGATCTGCAGCCGCAGTTCGGACAGTTCCTGGCCGATGGCCGGGTACGGCAGCGTCGGGTTGCCCGCCAGCGACGGCGGCAACCTCCGCGCCGGTGGCAGCGTGCCGGCCGCGGCCGGCGTACGGCGGGGGAGATCGTCCACCCGGCTCACAGTTCCAGGCTCTCCTCGATCGCGCGCAGCTGGTGCCGGGCCATCGCCAGGTTGGCCCGGCTCTTGCTCACCATGAGGTACAGGAACAGGCCCTTGCCGGTGCGGTTGCTCAGCGGCCGGATGAGGTGGTACTGGCTGCCGAGCGTGATGAGGATGTCCTCGATCTCGTCGTCGAGCTTCAACATCTCGATGGTGCGCAGCTTGGCGCGGACCACGTCGGTGTTGCCGGCGGCGGCAACCGTCAGGTCGATCTCACCGGTGCCGCCGGCCACGCCGAGTGTCATGCCGCTGGTGTAGTCGACGAGCGCGGCTCCGATCGCGCCGTCGATGCTCATCGCGTTCTTCAACGCGACGTCGAGGTTGCCCACGGTGTTCTCCCCAGGGTGTTGGCCGGGTGGGCCGGTCTCCGCTCGGGGTGTCGTGCGGGCTGACAGCCGGCGCCTCCCGTGAATATGCTTCGTCGAAGGCTTCCACAAGGAGGTCCGGCCTGCACCCGAGCGGCCGGTGATCCACCTGTCCGGTCCGCCCCGGCCGGCCGCTGGTCCCGTATATGGGACTCGGCGGCCGATGGTCGATCGTGGACCTACCTGCTAGGCGCCGTCGAGCGGCGGGTGCCACCACCCCGCGCCGAGCTGGGCCGGGAGTGGGCCGCCGAACTGCACGAGCTGGCCCGGTCGGGGCGGCGGTGGGCGATGCTCCGCTTCGCCGCCAGCCCGGCGACCAGCCGGGCGGCCACGTCGCCCGTCGACCGGGCCGTGCCGCGCGGGCGCCTGTGGCGTACCGCCGGGGTGTTGCTGCTCGCGCCGCCGGCCGGCCTCGTCGCGCTGACCCGGCGGGGACGGACGCGGACGGCCTGGCTGGTCGGAGTCCTGGGCGCGCTGGTCGCGGCCGACGCGCCGGTGGCCCGCACGGTGGTCGCCGCGATTCCGGCGACCGCACCCGCCGTCGCCGACCTGCCGCCGGACGCGGTGGACCGGGTGTCCGCGCCGCTCGGCTGTTCACCTGCTGGACCGACTCGTCGTTCGGACTGCCCCGCCCGACGGCGTGGGAACGGTTCCTCATCACCGACCGGGTGGTGGTCGAGCCCATGTTCTCCGGAACCCGTCGCGGCACCCGTCTGACGCCCGGCGGGATCCCGCGGGGGTCTTCCGCCGTTCCCCCTCGGAACGGCCCCGATCAGGTCTAATGTGGAGAAGGCGACGACTATTTGTGGCGTTCCGGTGGCGGCCGGGCGGTTCCCGGTGCACAGTGATCGCATGAGCGACGACGGAAGTGGTGGGCACTACTACTGGTGCACGCGACACCACCGGGTCGAGACCGATGCCGACGTGTGCCCCGCGAAGCACGTTCTCGGACCGTACGCTTCAGCCGCCGACGCGGAGAACGCCCTGCAACAGGTGCGGGAGCGGAACGACGCGTGGGACGCCGAGGACGCCCGTTGGGCCGGGGAGGGCCGATAGACGGCGCGGGACGGACCGCGTCGAGGTGATCCGTGCTCCGCGAGGGCGAGAGCACGTCCCCAGGAAAGGGAACCGAGATGGCCGTAGCACAGCAGGCCACCACCCGCCCGGCCGCGAAACGGACGACCGCGAAGAGGACCACCGCGGGCAGGACGACGACGGTCACCAAGGCGTCGCCGAACGCCTCGGGCGCCGGCGCCGGACGGACCCCGGCCAGGAAGGCGGTCGCGAAGAAGGCGGCGGCCAAGAAGGTCGTGTCGGCGGCGCGCAAGGCGCCGGCCACCAGGACCACCGCCAAGAGCGCGCCCGCCAGGAAGGCCACCGCGAAGAAGACGGCGGCGAAGAAGGCCCCCGCGAAGAAGACCACGACGGCAGCGGCGAAGAAGACCACCGCCGCGAAGAAGGCGCCGGCCAGGAAGACCACCACCGCCGCCGCCAGGAAGACCACCGCGGCGAAGAAGACCACGGCGGCGCAGAAGACGGCCGGAGCCCGGAAGGTCACCACGGCGGCGAAGAAGACCACCGCCAGCAAGACCACGGCCGCGAAGAAGACGACGGCGAAGAAGACCACCGCCTCCACCCGGCCGACGGCCCGGAAGGCGGCGGCCAAGAAGGCGCCCGCGCGCAAGACCACCACCGCGCGCAAGACCACCACCGCCGCGAAGAAGACCACGGCGGCCAAGAAGGCGCCGGCCAGCAAGACCACCACCGCGCGCAAGACCACGGCCCGGAAGGCGCCGGCCCGCCGGGCCTCCGCCTGACGGCTGCCGCCGCCGGCGGGGAGGGGCCGCGCGCCGACCCGCCGGGCTCGGTGAGCGGAACGGGCGGGGCGCTGTCAGGATTGACCGCGTGGTCATCCGACGCGTACTGGCGCCCCGCATCGACTTCGGCGCGCTGCGCCGCGAGCTGGGACTGCCCGAGAGCTTCCCGCCCGCGGCGCAGCGCGAAGCCGACGACGCCGCCGCCGCGCCGCTGCCGGCCGTCGCCGACCGGACCGACGTCCCGTTCGTCACCGTCGACCCGGCGACCTCGCGCGACCTCGACCAGGCGATGCACCTCGCCCGCCGCACCGGCGGCGGCTACCGCGTCCGGTACGCGATAGCCGACGTCCTCACCCACGTCCGCCCCGGCGGTGAGCTGGAGGCGGAGACCTGGCGTCGCGGCCAGACCGTCTACCTGCCGGACGGCAACGTGCCGTTGCACCCGCACACGCTCAGCGAGGGCGCGGCCAGCCTGCTGCCCGACGTCGACCGGGCCGCCGTGCTCTGGACCATCGACCTCGACGCCGACGGCGGCACCGTCGCGGTCACGCTCGAACGGGCCCGGATCCGCAGCCGCGCCAAACTCGACTACGGCGGCGTGCAGCGCGACGCCGACGCCGGCCGGCTGCCCGAGCCCATCGCGCTGCTGCCCGAGATCGGTGCGCTGCTCACCGAGCGCGGGCTGCGCCGTGGCGCGATCAACCTGCCGCTGCCCGAGCAGGACGTCGAGCCCGACGGCGACGGGTGGCGTCTGGTGCTGCGCGGCCCCGGCCCGATGGAGGAGCACAACGCCCAGATCTCGCTGCTGACCGGCATGGCCGCCGCCGACATCATGCTCGCCGGCCGGATCGGGCTGCTGCGGACCATGCCCCGCCCCCGGTCGGAGGCGGTCGACCGGCTGCGGCTGGCCGCCGGCCCGCTCGGTGTGCCCTGGCCGGACGGCACGTCGGTCGGTCGGGTGCTCGCCGGGCTGGACGCGTCGCAGCCCCGGGCCGCCGCGTTCGTCGACCAGGCCGCCGAGCTGATGCGCGGGGCCGCGTACACCGCCTTCGACGGCGCGGTGCCCGAGCAGCCGGAGCACGGCGGGGTGGCCGCCGCGTACGCGCACGTCACGGCGCCGCTGCGCCGGCTCGCCGACCGGTACGCCACCGAGGTCTGCCTGGCCCTGCACGACGGCCGGGAGGTGCCCGCGCACGTCCGTGCCGCGCTGCCGAAGCTGCCCGAGGTGATGGCGGCGACCGACCGGACGGCCGGCGCGGCCACCCGCGGCGCGATCGAGCTGGCCGAGGCGGTGCTGCTGGCGCCCCGGGTGGGGGAGACGTTCGAGGCGGCGGTGCTGGACGTGGACGAGCCGCGACCGGCGGGCAACGGCCGGCCCGGCCGCCCGCCGGGCGGCACGGTCGCGCTGGACGAGCCGCCGGTACGGGCCCGCTGCACCGGGGAACTGCCGCTCGGCGAGCGCGTCCGGGTCCGGCTGACCGTCGCCGACCCGGCCGAGCGGAAGGTCGCCTTCGAGCGCGCCTGACCGGGACCGTCCTCGCGCCGACCCGGGTCGTCTCCGCCGGACCCGGCGCCTGAACCGGCCGCCTCGGCGTCCGCCCGGCCGTTGTCGCCCCCGCGCGCGGGCATTGTCACAGCGTCTCGGCGCGCGGCGCGCCGCCGCTCTTTGCGAGGATGGCCGCATGGCTTACGACGCGACCACGCTGCCCGACATCTCCGGGCTCACCGTCGGCATCATCGGGGGCACCGGTGACCAGGGCCGAGGGCTCGCCTACCGGTTCGCGCGGGCCGGGCAGACCGTGCTGATCGGTTCCCGCACGGCCGACCGGGCCGCCGAGGCCGCGGCCGAGATCGCCGCGCTGCCCGGCGTGCCGGCCGACGCCACGGTCACCGGCGCCGGCAACGACGAGGTCGCCCGGCGCAGCGACGTGGTGATCGTCGCGGTGCCGTGGGACGGGCACGCCGCCACCCTCACCGCGCTCGCCGAGCCGCTGGCCGGCAAGATCGTGGTGGACTGCGTCAACCCGCTCGGCTTCGACAAGCAGGGCCCGTACGCGCTCACCGTGGCCGAGGGCAGCGCCGTGCAGCAGGCCGCCGCGCTGCTGCCCGCCTCCCGGGTCTGCGCCGCGTTCAACCACGTCAGCGCGCCGTTGCTGGCCGACCCGGAGGTCGACCGGATCGACCTCGACGTGCTGATCTGCACCGAGGACCGGGACCTGGTCGGCGTGGTCGCCGCGTTGGCCGCCCGGATCCCCGGCATGCGCGGCATCTACGCCGGCCGCCTGCGCAACGCCCACCAGATCGAGGCGTTCACCGCGAACCTGATCGCGATCAACAAACGCTACAAGGCGCACGCCGGCATCCGGGTGACGGACCTCTGAGCGCGCTGGCGCGCGCTGGTTGAGAAGGGGCCCCTGCTATACGCCAGGCGTTGAGAAGGGGCCCCTCCTTACGCCGTCAGAAGGTGTGCTCGGCGGCGGGGAACTCGCTGTTGCGCACCTCGTCGGCGAATTGGCGGGTGGCCTCGGTCAGCGCGGCGGCCAGGTCGGCGTAGCGCTTGACGAACCGCGGCGCGCGGCCGGTGCGCAACCCGGCCATGTCCTGCCAGACCAGCACCTGACCGTCGGTGTCCGGGCCGGCCCCGATGCCGACCGTGGGGATGGACAGCTCACCGGTCACCCGCTTGGCCACCTCGCCCGGAACCATCTCCAGCACCACCGCGAACGCGCCCGCCTCGGCCACCGCCCGCGCGTCCGCGAGCACCTCCTCGGCCGTGTCGCCCCGGCCCTGCACCCGGTACCCGCCGAGCGTGTGCTCGCTCTGCGGGGTGAACCCGATGTGCGCCATCACCGGGATGCCGGCGCCGACGATCGCCTCGATCTGCGCCGCGCAGCGCCGGCCGCCCTCCAGCTTCACCGCGTGACAGCCGCCCTCCTTCATGAACCGCACCGCGGTGCGCAGCGCCTGCGCCGGCCCCTCCTCGTACGAGCCGAACGGCAGGTCGCCGACGACAAGCGAGTGCGTCGTGGCGCGTACCACGGCGCGGACCAGCGGCAACAGCTCCTCGGCGGTCACCGGCAGGGTGGTCTCGTAGCCGAACACGTTGTTCGCGGCCGAATCGCCGACCAGCAGCACCGGAATCCCCGCCCGGTCGAAGATCGAGGCGGTGTACTGGTCGTACGAGGTGAGCATGGCCCACCGCTCGCCGCGCTCCTTGGCGGCGATCAGGTCGCGGGTGCGGATCCGCCGGGTGGCCGGCCCGCCGTACAGGGCGGTCACCTCGGTCGGGGTGGACTCCACCATGACAATCTCCTTCCTCGAGGCCGCGCACGCGGTCCCCGGGTTCCCCGCGATCGTCGCACCGGGCGGCCGGTCGGGGGCAGGCCGGAGTGGAGGAATTCACTCCCGGCGCGGGCGCGCTCAGCCGTCCTCGCGCCAACGGTTGGTGATCGGCAGCCGCCGGTCCCGCCCGAACGCCTTCATGGAAATCTTGGTGCCGGGCGCGGACTGCCGCCGCTTGTACTCGGCGGTATCCACCATCCGCAGCACCTTGTCGACCACCGCCGGGTCGTGACCGGACTCGACCAGGCCGTCGCGGCCCAGGTCGCCGTCGACGTACCCGATCAGGATCGGGTCGAGCACGTCGTAGTCGGGCAGCGTGTCGCTGTCGAGCTGGCCGGGGCTCAACTCGGCCGACGGCGGCTTGCCGATCGAGTTCTCCGGGATCGGCGGCGTCTCGCCGCGCCGTTCCGCGTCCGCGTTGCGCCACTTCGCCAGCCGCCAGACCAGCGTCTTCCACACGTCCTTGATCGGGTTGTAGCCGCCCACCGAGTCGCCGTAGAGCGTCGAGTAGCCCACCGCCAGCTCGCTCTTGTTGCCGGTGGTCAGCACCAGGTGGCCCTCCTGGTTCGACAGCGCCATCAGGATCACGCCGCGGACCCGGGCCTGGAGGTTCTCCACCGCCACGCCGGACAGCGACATGTTGGCCAGGAACGTGTCGACCATCGGCTGGATCGGCTCGATGCGGTAGTCCAGGCCGGTGCGCTTGGCCAGCTCCTCGGCATCGGCGCGGGAGTGCTCGGAGGAGTGCTGGCTGGGCATCGAGACGCCGACCACCCGGCGCGGGCCGAGCGCGTCCACCGCGAGCGCCGCGGCCACCGCCGAGTCGATGCCGCCGGAGAGCCCGAGCACCACCGAGGGGAACCGGTTCTTGTCGGCGTAGTCGCGCAGGCCCAGCACCAGCGCCTGCCACACCTCGGCCTCGTCGGCGACCGGCTCGATGATCCCGCCGGTCGCCGCCGGCCCGGTCGGCGCGGCCGGTACCGCCGGCACCTCGTGCCGGACCAGCCGCATCCCGTCGGCCAGGTCGGTGGCGCCGCCGCTCGTCGCCGGCGCCGCCGGCAGCTCCACGTCGTGCACCAGCAGGTGCTCGACGAACTGCGGCGCCCGGGCCAGCAGCGTGCCGTCGGCGGCCACGATCAGCGAGTCGCCGTCGTAGACCAGCTCGTCCTGGGCGCCGACCATGTTCACGTACGCGATGGCGGCGCCCGCCTCGGCGGCACGCCGGCGCACCAGCGGCAGCCGCGCGTCGTCCTTGTTCAGCTCGTACGGCGAGCCGTTGATGCTGAGCACCAGCCCGACGCCGGCCTGCCGGGCCACCGCGAACGGCCCACCGGCCTGCCACAGGTCCTCGCAGATGGTCAGCGCCACGTCGACGCCGCCCACCCGCACCACGGTCAGCGTGTCGCCGGGCACGAAGTAGCGGTCCTCGTCGAACACCCCGTAGTTGGGCAGGTGGTGCTTGAAGTAGGTGGCCACCACCTCGCCGCGGTGCAGCAGCGCCGCCGCGTTGCGGGCCCCCCGGCCCGGCTCGGCGTCGGCGCTGACCTGCGGCGGCCCGTCCGCGTCCAGGTACCCGACAAGCACCGGCAGCTCGCCGAGGCCGTCGTCGGCCAGGTCGGCGGCGAGCCGGTGCAGCGCGGCCCGGGACGCGGCGACGAAGGACCGGCGGAAGACCAGGTCCTCGACCGGGTAGCCGGTCAGCATCAGCTCGGGGAAGAGCGCGAGCTGGGCGCCGGAGTCGGCGGCCTTGCGGGTCCACGCGCGGACCCGGTCGGCGTTGCCGGTGAGGTCGCCGACCGTCGGGTTGACCTGGCACAGGGCGAGACGCAGGGTGGGCATGTTCCCCATCTTGCCCCAGTCGTCCGGCCCGAATCCGGCCGGATGCTCCGGACCCGGCAACCGTCTCCCGGGCCGGGACACGGTAGCGCGGCGCGCCGGGGAAGGGCGTAACGTCGGCGTAACGGGGTCGGTGGAGACTGAGCGGTCAGCCGGTCCGACCCGATCGGTGGAGAACGTACGTGTCACGAGGGGTGGATGTGGACCGTCAGCAGGAGTTCGTCCTCCGTACGCTGGAGGAGCGGGACATCCGTTTCGTCCGGCTGTGGTTCACCGACGTGCTCGGCACGCTCAAGAGCGTCTCGGTGGCCCCGGCGGAGCTGGAGGCGGCCTTCGAGGAGGGCATCGGCTTCGACGGCTCCGCCATCGAGGGGTTCGCCCGGGTCTTCGAGTCGGACATGGTCGCCATGCCCGACCCGACCACGTTCCAGGTGTTCCCGTTCGAGGGCGGGGTCAGCGGCGAGAGCGCCCGGATGTTCTGCGACATCCTGCTGCCCGACGGCAGTCCCTCCTGGGCCGACCCGCGGCACGTGCTGCGCCGGATGCTGTCCCGGGCGGCCGACAAGGGCTTCACCTTCTACACCCACCCCGAGATCGAGTTCTTCCTGCTGGAGAACGGCCCGCAGGACGGCTCGGTGCCGATCCCGGTGGACACCGGTGGCTACTTCGAGCACACCACGCACGCCGTGGCGCGCGACTTCCGCCGCCAGGCGGTGCTGGCGCTGGAACGGATCGGCATCTCGGTGGAGTTCAGCCACCACGAGGTCGCCCCCGGCCAGCAGGAGATCGACCTGCGGTACGCCGACGCGCTCACCACCGCCGACAACATCATGACGTTCCGGCACGTGGTGAAGGAGGTGGCGCTCTCCACCGGCGTGCAGGCCAGTTTCATGCCGAAGCCGTTCACCGACCAGCCGGGCAACGGCATGCACACCCACCTGTCGCTGTTCGAGGGCGAGCGCAACGCGTTCCACGACGCCGGCGACCCGATGAAGCTGTCCAAGGTCGCCAAGTCGTTCATCGCCGGGCTGCTCACCCACGCCCGGGAGTACACCGCGGTCACCAACCAGTGGGTCAACTCGTACAAGCGGCTGTTCCCGCAGGCGCTGCCGGACCGGATCACCGAGAGCCCGGCGTACGTCTGCTGGGGGCACCTGAACCGGTCCGCGCTGGTCCGCGTGCCGGCGTACGGCAAGCCGAACTCGGCCCGGGTCGAGGTCCGCTCGCTGGACTCCGCGACCAACCCCTACCTGGCCTTCGCGGTCATGCTCGGCGCCGGTCTGAAGGGCATCGAGGAGGGCTACGAGCTGCCCCCGGGCGCCGAGGACGACGTCTGGTCGCTGAGCAGCGCCGAACGCCGCGCCATGGGCTACGAGGCGCTGCCGGAGAACCTGTCCGAGGCGATCGACGTGATGGCCGGCTCCGAGCTGGTCGCCGAGGTGCTCGGCGAGCACGTCTTCGACTTCTTCCTGCGCAACAAGCGGGCCGAGTGGGAGCAGTACCGCCGCGAGGTCACCCCCTACGAGCGGCAGCGCTACCTCTCCCTCTAGATCGAATTTGCGCGGTGCCGCTATCGTCTGCGGCACCGCCCGCGCACCCGCGCCCGGGCGGGTGGAGCCGGGGAGGCGTTCGGTGCTGGAAGACCTGCTCAACGGGGCGTGGCAGAGCATCGTGTTCGGGGTGGTGGGGGTGGCGCTGATGGCCGCCGGCTTCCTGCTTGTCGACCTGCTCACCCCGGGCAAGCTGCGCGAGCTGATCTGGACGCGCCGCAACGGCAACGCCGCGCTGCTGCTGGCCGCCAACCAGCTCGGCATCGCCGGCATCGTCTTCACCGCGGTGCTGACCAGCTACAGCTCGTTCGCCAAGGGGCTGGCCTCCACGGTCATCTTCGGGCTGGTCGGCCTGCTGGTGATGGCGCTGGCCTTCCTGGTGCTGGACCTGCTCACGCCGGGCCGCCTCGGTGACGTCATCGCCGCCGACGAGCCGCACCCGGCGGCCCGGGTCAGCGCCGCCACCCACTTCGGCGCCGCGCTGATCGTCTGCGCCTGCATCGCCTGACCGATTGTCGGACCCGGGGCATAGCGTCCGGGACGTGAACCGCACCGACCGTCTCTACGCCCTGGTCGAGGAGCTGCGGGCGGTGTCGCCGCGCCCGCGCAGCGCGGGCTGGCTGGCCCGCCGCTTCGAGATCAGCACCCGCACCGTCGAGCGCGACATCTCCGCGCTCCAGGGCGCCGGGGTGCCGATCTGGGCCGAGCCGGGCCGCACCGGCGGCTACGTGGTCGACCGCGCCCGCACGCTGCCGCCGGTCAACCTGACCCCGGCCGAGGCGGTGGCGATGGCCGTGGCGCTGCACCGGCTGGGCGGCTCCCCGTTCGCCCCGGCCGCCGGCGCCGCGCTGCGCAAACTGGTCGCGGTGATGCCGCCGGCCGCGGTGGCCGAAGCGCACCGGCTCGCCGGCCGGGTGCACCTGGTCGGCGACGGGCCTGGCACGCCGGTCCCGGCCGCCGTCGCCGACGCGGTCGCCGCCGGGCGGGTGCTGCGCCTGCGGTACGCCGACCGCGACGGCGCGGATTCGGCGCGCGACGTGGAGCCGCTGGCCTACCTGGGCAACGCCACGCACTGGTACCTGGTGGCCTGGTGCCGGCTTCGCGACGGGCTGCGTTGCTTCCGCACCGACCGGATCCGCTCGGTGCGCCCGCTGGCCGAGCCGGTGACCCGGGAGCTGCACCTCGACGACCTCGACCTCCCGGTCGACCGGCTGCGCCCGCTGACCCTGGTCTGAAAACCGACAGCGTCTCCGGTTCGGATGGGGGACGCTGGCGGGTCTGCCGTCCCTGGGGAGGAACGCCGGTGCCCGACACGCTCAGCTACGCCGACGCGGTACGCCTGCTCGGCGGGGAGAAGAGCAAGGTCGTCGACTGGTTCGACAAGCTGACCGGGGGCGTTCTGCTGGCCGCGTCGGTGCCGGTGCCGGCGTTACTCGGCATCTTCGACGCCAAAGCCGAGTTCGTGCGGCTCGGTCACGAGCTGGTGCGTGGCGTGTCCGAGAAGCGCTCCGGGCTGTCCCGGTACGGGCGGACGCAGCGGCTGGAGGCGGCGCACGCGGTGATCGCGGTGACCGCGTTCTTCGAGGCGCTCGACGGCTTGGGCCTGCCGTTCGACGTCGGAGAGCTGGCGATTGACCGGTCCGACCAACTGCTCCTGGCCGGCGCCCCATACGCCGCGGACGACCTCATCGCCGCACTGTTCGAAACCGCCGCGCCGGTGCCCGGCCCGCACCTGCCCCAGCCGGCGCTGCGGGCAGCGCTCGCCGCCTGGTATGCGCAACAGGCCCACGGGTTCGTCAGGTTCCTCGGCGGGCTGGCCGCCGGAGATGCGCTCTCCGACCTGAGTTGGCGGGTCGCTGAGCAGGCCCTAAACGATCTGCCCGAAGCCGCCGTCGACCGGTACGCCGCCCTGCTGCACCGGCTCGCCGTGGACTTCCCCGAGGTGTCCTTCTGGATCGACCTGCACGAGCACGAGGCCACCCGGGTCGAGGTCCGTCGGCTGTCGCTGGGCCTGGCGGATCTGCACCGGGCCCTGGCCGAGCTGTCCACCGGTTCGGCTCCGGACGGGCGGCGGGCCGGCCTCGCCGCCGCGTACGCCGCC
The DNA here is from genome assembly GCF_040647835.1 of Micromonospora sp. NPDC049240. Classification (NCBI taxonomy): domain Bacteria; kingdom Bacillati; phylum Actinomycetota; class Actinomycetes; order Micromonosporales; family Micromonosporaceae; genus Micromonospora; species Micromonospora sp. NPDC049240. The sequence continues at coordinate 21,394 of NZ_JBEZCX010000009.1, read as the reverse complement.
GAACTGACCCGACCGATCATCACCTCCGGCGACGTGCCGGCCGGGCTGACCGTGCCGACGCTGGGCGAGGCGTACGTGCCGCCGCTGTGCCGGATCGCCGAGCTGGACCGGACTGCGCGGCCCAGCGACGAGAACTGGTGGCACGACCAACCGGACCGCGACGACCTCTGGCAGGCGCTGGTCGTCCACTTCACCTCGCCCGGGGCCGTCCGGGCCCCGCTGCTGGTGCTCGGGCAACCCGGCTCGGGCAAGTCAGTGCTCACCCGGATCATCGCCGCCCGCCTGCCCGCCGCCGACTTCCTGGTGGTCCGGGTGGCGCTCCGCGACGTGTACGCGGCCGGCGACATTCAGGAGCAGATCGAACAGGCGGTGCGGCAGGACACCGGCGAGCGCGTCGAGTGGCCGGCGCTGTCCCGCTCGGCCGGCGATGCGCTGCCGATGGTGCTGCTCGACGGCTTCGACGAGCTGTTGCAGGCCACCGGCGTCAGCCAGACCGATTATCTGCGCCGGGTGGCCGAGTTCCAGCGGCGGGAGGCCGACCAGGGGCGGCCGGTGGCGGTCGTGGTGACCAGCCGCACCAGCGTGGCCGACCGCGCCCAGCCGCCGCCCGGCACGTTCGCGGTGCGGCTGGAACCGTTCGATGAGCCCCGGATCGACGCCTGGGTGCGCACCTGGAACCGGGTCAACGCCACGGCGTTCCGGGTGCCGGGTGCCCGGCCGCTCGACCCGGCCACGGTGCTGTCACACCGGGAACTCGCCGAGCAGCCGCTGTTGCTGTTGATGCTGGCCCTCTACGACGCCGAGGGGCACGACCTGCGCCAGGCCGGCGAGCTGCGCCGTGGCGAGCTGTACGAGCGGCTGCTGCGCCGCTTCGCCCGGCGGGAGGTGGTCAAGCAACGCGCCGGCCTGCCCGAGCCGGAGCTGGACCGGGCGGTCGAGGAGGAGCTGTGCCGGCTGGCGGTGGTCGCCTTTGCGATGTTCAACCGGGGCGTGCAGTGGGTGAGCACCGTCGAGCTGGACGCCGACCTGGCCGCGTTGCCCTTCGGCGGGTCGGCGGCTGGCCGGCGGGACGGGCTGCGCGCCCCGCTGGCGGCGGCTGAGGTCGTGCTGGGCCGGTTCTTCTTCATCCATCGCGCCCGCGTCGAGGATGAGGCACAGCGCCGCGAGACGTACGAGTTCCTGCACGCCACATTCGGCGAGTACCTGGTGGCCCGGCTAACCGCGCAGGTGGTCGACGATCTGGTCACGCGGCGTGGGGCGGCCAGCCTCACGCTGACCGTCGAACCGGTCGAGGACGACCTCTTGCACGCCCTGCTCTCGTACGCGGTGCTCAGCAGCCGGAGCACGGTGCTCGTCTTCATCGAGGAGAACCTGCGCGGGCGGCAGATTCCCGTCCGGGACGCCTGGGCCGACCTCCTGGTGCGGTTGTTCCGGGCCGCGCTCTTCGCGACCGGTGGCCGCCGCTTCGACGACTACCGTCCCCGTCGCCTGCGGGAGCCCGCTCGATGCGCCGCCTACACCGCCAACCTGCTGCTGCTGATCCTGGTGGCGGTGTGGGAGACGTCCGGACGGACGCTGTTTCCGGAGGATCCGGTGGCCGAGTGGCGGGCCCAGGTGGGGTTGTGGCGTTCCCAGCTCCCAGCGGAGGAGTGGCAGAGCCTCAGCGACGTGCTGGCCCTGGATCGGCTCGGGGCGGGACCGGACCGGGACGTCCGGCTGCGACTGGGTGACCGCCTCGCGGTGCCACCGGACGCCGACCCCCTGTGGGCGCTCGGTGCGCCGCAGGAGGCGAGCATCGGCCTGTCGGCCGAGATGCTGATCCGGGTCCGCCGCGCCGCCCACCTCGCCTGTGACGTCGACGGAGCGGTGCTGGTCGGCGCGCTGGAGCCGGTGTTCGACAAGCTCGCCACGGCGCTCGCCGTGGTTGTCGGGCCGGACCAGGACGGCGCGTCGTCCGCTGCCCACGCGTTGCTCGATGCGTGGCTGCTGCCGATGCGTCCGGCCTCGCAGCAGGAGCGTCGGCGGGTGTACCTGCGCTGTGTGGTCCTGGCCGAGCGCGGCGCGGAGAGGGTACCCGACTGGGATCGGGTCACCTTCCTGCGCCTGCTGCTCGATCGCGTGGCCGGCGATGACGAGGCGTCCGCCGAGGTGGTGGCCGACGTGTCGGAGGCCGTGTGGCGGCTGAACCTGCTGGCCTCCAGGGCTCATCTGTCGGCGATGATGCGCTGCGTGCAGCGGGTCCTCGGCATGGATCGGGAGGTGGACCAGCGACTCGCCGCACTCGTCGACGCGGTGGTGGAAAAGCACGTGCCGCTGCCCGATCTGTTCTCCGAAGAGGCCTTGGTCGACGTGATGGTGCGGTTGCACGAAATCGGCGTGATGACCATGCCGATTGCGGCATCGCTTCTCGACAAAATCGATCGGCGGTACGGCGGGCGGCGGCCCGACCTGCCGCACCGGCTGGTTCCGCTGGTGGACGATCCAGAGAATCTGTCGCCGAAACACCGACAGGACGCTGTCGGGGGCACCCCTGACGCTGGATCCTGACGGCGTCGGCCGACCGGCCGGTGCGGTGAGGAGGCAGCATGTCCAGCACGCCGGTGACCTGGTTCGAGATCGGCTCCGACCGGCCGGACGAGGCGCAGCGGTTCTACGCCGACCTGTTCGGCTGGAGCTTCGAGGAGCAGGGCGGCCCGGGTAACTCGTACCGGCAGACGGCGGCCGGCGGCGAGCGGGGGATCGGCGGCGCGATCCGGGGCACCGACGCCGCCGCCGACAACTACGCGATCTTCTACGCCCAGGTGACGGATGTGGCGGAGGCGTGCCGGCGGGCGGAGGCGGCCGGCGGCACGGTGCTGGCGGCGCCGGTGACCGCGCCGAGCGGCCTGGTGCACGCGCGGCTGTGCGACCCGTCCGGCAACCTGCTCGGCGTCTTCACCCCGCCCGCCGGAGGCTGAGCGCGGTCCGGATGAAAGAGGTGGGCGGTCGGTGCAAGGGGTTGCACACATCGTCGATGGTGAACATCTGGTTTCATCTGATCGAAGCTGGTAACTTCCTGGCACCACGCGTCGCAAGTTCTTGCAACGCCTTCATCCCCTTGCGTCCGCTGAGTTGGGCCGGGGTGTCAGGAGAGCCGCCATGAGAGGCAGGACCACCACCCGCCGCCGGTGGGGAGCGCTCGCGCTCGCCGCCGGCGTGCTCGCCGCGCTGCTGCCGTTCACCGCCGCCGCGGCGGCCAACACCGTCACCGTCTACTACCAACCGCCGGCCGCCTGGGGCACCGCGGTCAACATCCACTACGGCGTGGACGGGCAGGCCTGGACGCCGGTGCCCGGCGTGCCGATGGACGCCGCCTGCGCCGGCTGGCGTCGCAAGGTCGTCGACCTGGGCGCGGCCACCGGCGCCCAGGTCGTCTTCACCAACGGCAGTGGCGTCTGGGACAACAACAACGGCGCCAACTACCGCCTCGGCGCCGGCACCGTGACCGTCGCCGCCGGCCGGATCGGCACCGGTGACCCGTGCGCGGGTGCCACGCCGACGCCGTCCGCCCCGCCCACACCGACGCCGTCCGGCATCGCCGGCAACACCGCCGAGGTCTGGTACCACCTCACCCCGCGCGGATGGAGCGCCGCGAATCTGCACTACCGGCCCACCGGCGGCACCTGGACCACCGCGCCGGGCGTCGCCATGGAGACGCGCTGCGCCGGCTGGGCCCGCCGGATCGTGGACCTCGGCGCGGCCACCGGGCTGACCGCCGCGTTCAACAACACGACCGGCACCTGGGACAACAACGGCGGCGCGGACTACACCCTCGGCACCGGACGCAGCGTCGTCGACAACGGCCGGGTCACCGCCTCCGCCGCCGACCCCTGCGCGCCGGCCGTCCCGGACACCACGCCGCCGTCCACGCCGGGCGGCCTGACCGCCGTCGCCGACGGGCTGGCGGTCACCCTGACCTGGACGGCGGCCACCGACGACCGGGCCGTCACCGGGTACGAGCTGACCCGCACCGGAGGCGCCGGGAGCACCACGGTCACCAGCACCACCACCCGGTACGTCGCGTACGACCTGCGGCCCGGCACGGCGTACACCTGGACGGTGCGGGCGCTCGACGCGGCCGGCAACCGGTCGACGGCGAGCGCGCCGGCGTCCGCGACCACCGGCAGCGCGCCGGCCGGCGGCGCCCCGCTCGGCGGCGACCCGCGCGAGGACAGCATCTACTTCGTGATGACCGCCCGGTTCGCCGACGGCGACCCGGCCAACAACCGGGGCGGCAGCCAGCACGTGGCCTCCGGCAACGCGGCGAACAACGACCCGATGTTCCGGGGCGACTTCAAGGGGCTGGTCGACAAGCTCGACTACGTCAAGGCGCTCGGCTTCTCGGCCATCTGGATCACGCCGGTGGTGCTCAACCGCTCCGACTACGACTTCCACGGCTACCACGGCTGGGACTTCTACCGCGTCGACCCGCGGCTGGAGAGCGCCGGGGCGTCGTACCAGGACCTGATCAACGCGGCGCACGCCAAGGGCATCAAGATCTTCCAGGACGTGGTCTACAACCACAGCTCCCGGTGGGGCGCCAAGGGGCTGTTCACGCCCACCGTCTACGGCACCCGCGACGACCAGTGGAAGTGGTACTACGACCAGCAGCAGGCCGGCCGCGAGTACGACCCGATGGTCGAGGCGACCGGAAACGACCCGGCGCTCACCCCGGCGCAGAACGCCAAGGCCAAGGGCCGGCCGTACAACGGCGACGTGTGGTCGTCCGCCGCGCCGGCCGGCAACCAGTGCCTGAACTGGGGTACGCCGACCGGCGGGCGCAGCGCCGAGGGCTACTCGCTCTACCAGTGCCAGTGGCCCACCCCGACCAGCAAGCTGTTCCCCGCCGACAGGTACCACCAGTGCTGGATCGGCAACTGGGAGGGCGAGGACGCGCGGAGCTGCTGGCTGCACGAGGACCTGGCGGACTTCAACACCGAGAACGCGGCCGTGCAGGAATACCTGATCAACGCGTACAACAGGTACATCGACATGGGCGTGGACGGCTTCCGGATCGACACCGCCGTGCACATCCCCCGGGTCACCTGGAACCGGCGCTTCCTGCCCGCCATCCAGCAGCACGCGGTGTCGAAGTTCGGCGCGAAGGGCAAGGACTTCTACGTCTTCGGCGAGGTCGCCGCGTTCGTCAACGACAAGTGGAACCGTGGCTCGGTCAACCACTCCGCGCAGTTCTTCACCTGGCAGGAGCGCAAGGAGTACAGCCCGGACGACGTGCGGGCCGCGATCGAGCAGTACGACTACGAGCAGCTCCTCGGCCCGGCCGGGCAGCCCACCACCGACAACGCATTCCTGCGCGGCAACGCGTACCACGCGCCGGATCACTCGAAGTTCTCCGGCATGAACGTCATCGACATGCGGATGCACATGAACTTCTCCGACGCCGGCAACGCGTTCGGCAACGGGAAGGACTCCGACGACAGCTACAACGACGCCACCTACAACGTCGTCTACGTCGACAGCCACGACTACGGGCCGAACAAGTCCGCCACCCGCTACACCGGCGGCACCGACGCCTGGGCGGAGAACATGAGCCTGATGTGGACGTTCCGCGGCATCCCGACGCTCTACTACGGCTCGGAGATCGAGTTCCAGAAGGGCGCCCGGATCGACTGCGGGCCGACCTGCCCGCTGGCCACCACCGGCCGCGCCTACTACGGCGACCACCTGGCCGGCAGCGTCACCGCCGCCGACTTCGGGGTGGTCGGGTCGGCCAGCGGGGCGGTGGCCACCACGCTCGCCCAGCCGCTGGTCAAGCACGTGCAGCGGCTCAACCTGATCCGGCGGGCCGTGCCGGCGTTGCAGAAGGGGCAGTACTCGACCGAGGGCGTGAGCGGCGCGATGGCGTACAAGCGGCGGTTCACGCAGGGCGCGGTGGACAGCTTCGCGCTGGTCACCGTCTCCGGCTCGGCCACGTTCCGGGGCGTGCCGAACGGCCGGTACGTGGACGCGGTCAGCGGCGACGTGCGCACGGTCACCGACGGCACGCTGACCGCCTCGGTCAGCGGCCAGGGCAACCTGCGGGTCTACGTGCTCGACCTACCCGGCAACCCGGCGCCCGGCAAGATCGGCGCGGACGGGCCGTACCTGCGCTGAGCGGGAGGTGTTAAGCGGGCCCCCTCCTATGCGAAATGCGTTAGGAAGGGGCCCCGCCTTTCATCTGGGTGGCCCCGCCGGGGCCGGCCGGGAGGGAGGTGCGGCCGGCGAGGGGTGGCGGGGCCACCGGGTCACTTGCCGCCCTGACCGTGCCAGTCGCGGTGGCCCATGCCGGGGCCGCCCGGACCGGGGAAGACGCCCGCCTCGGCGGCCTTGAGCACCGCGTCGGCCTGCTCCTGGGTCAGCTTGCCGTCCTTGACGGCCTGGTCCAGCCGCTCCTTCAGGGCGGCCTGGCGGTCCTGCGCCGACGGTGGCGTCGGCCGCTCCGGCCGGTCCGCCTGCCGCTGCTCGCGCAGCTTCTCCAGCGCCGCGGTGACCTTGTCGGCCGGGACACCCAGCTCCTTGGCGAGCGCCTCGGCGAACTCGGCCTGCCGGTCGGCGTGCCGCTGCTGGCGGTCGCCGCCCTGGTCGCTGCTCGTGCTGGCGCTCGGTTTGTTGTCGTCGGCGAGCGCCACCGTCGGGGCGGCGATCCCGACGGTGAGCACGCCGGCGGCGGCGAGACCGACCAGCAGGCGCTTCCTCGTCGTGCGGATCATGCGGTTCTCCTTCTCGGTGGTGGTGCGATGACGTCACCGACAGTGACGGTCGGAGCTGGGGGCAACCCGTGGCGACCCTGTCAGCGAGCTGGGAATCGGGCGAGCATCCGGACAAATGTGGTTGCCGCGCCGTCGGGACGGCCGCGACGCTTGGCGGAGATCCCGAGGGAAGGACACCCCTCATGACACAGTCCGTCATCCGCGAGGTCGCGCTCACCGGGCCGGGCTCCGGCCCGTACGCGATCACGGTCGGGCCGGACGGCGCGCTCTGGCTGACGCTGGCCGGCTCCGGCGGCGTCGCCCGGCTCGGCCCGGACGGCGCGGTGCGGGCCTTCCGCACGGACCCGCCGGAGAGCCGGCCGCTGATCATCACCACCGGTCCGGACGGCGCGCTCTGGTACACCCGCTCCGGCGACCACCGGCTCGGTCGGCTCACCGTCGACGGCACGGGCGGCTCGCTTGCGCTGCCCTCGGGTTGCGCCCCGTGCGGCCTGGTCACCGGGCCGGACGGCGCGCTCTGGTACGCCGGCATGGGCGACGACACGGTCGGCCGGGTCACCGCCGACGGGGAGGTCAGCACGTTCCCGTTGCCGGTCGCCAAGGGCTTCCCGTCAATGCTGGCCGTCGGGCCGGACGAGGCGCTCTGGCTGACGCTCAACCAGGCGAACGCCATCGCCCGCGTCGACCTCGACGGCTCGGTGACGGTGCATCCGCTGCCCACCGACGCGGCCGGGCCGGTCGGCATCACCCGGGGTGGCGACGGCGCGCTCTGGTTCGTCGAGATCCTCGCCGGGCAGCTCGGTCGGATCACGCCGGACGGGCGGATCGACGAGTTCCCGCTGCCGGACCGGGCGGCCCGGCCGCACGCGATCGTCGCCGACCCCGCCGGCGGCTGCTGGTTCACCGAGTGGGCCGCGAACCGCCTCGGCCACCTCGCCCCCGACGGCACGTTCACCCACCACGACCTGCCCACCCCGAACTCCGAGCCGCACGGCCTCACGGTCACCCCCGACGGCTCGGTCTGGGTCGCCCTGGAAACCGGCGCGGTCGCCCACCTGACCCCGCCGGCCTGACGAGGTGAAGGGGGTCAGCGGACGGCGGGGGTGACCGTGAGGGTGTCGGTGGCGGTGTCCAGGACGGCGGGGGTGCCGACCGGGACGGTGAGCTGGCCGGGGCCGTGGCCGATCGGGAGGCCGCCGAGGACCGGGACGCCCAGGTCGCCCAGCCGGTCGGTCAGCACGTCGACGACGGTGGTGTCCCAGCCGTCCGCGCACTCGGTGAACTGGCCGACCGCCACGCCGGCGAGCCCGGCCAGGGCACCGCAGCGGCGCAGGTGGGTCAGCATCCGGTCGATCTTGTACGGCGGCTCCTGCACCTCCTCGACCAGCAGGATCGCACCGGTCAGGTCCGGCATGTCCGGCGTGCCGATCGACGCGGTGAGCAGGCACAGGTTGCCGCCCAGCAGCCGGCCCTCGGCCCGCCCGGGCACCCGCACCGGGTACGTCTCCTCCGTCCCGACCGCCGCGACCGTCACCGGTTCCGTGGTCATCAGCGCGGCGTGCAGCGACTCCGCCGAGCGGATCGGGGTGCGCTCGTCCCGCCAGGCGGCGCCCGGACCGTGCACCCCGGCCAGCCGGGCGCCCCGCCAGAGCGCGAACTGCAACGCGGTGATGTCGGAGAAGCCGGCCACCACCTTCGGGTCGCGGCGTACCGCCGCCATGTCGATCAGGTCCACCACCCGCTGCGCGCCGTACCCGCCCCGGGTGCAGAGCACGCCACGGATCCCCGGGTCGGCGAACGCGGCGTTCAGGTCCGCGGCCCGCAGCGCGTCGTCGCCGGCCAGGTAACCCCGCCGGGCGTACGCGTTCGGCGCGGGCACCGGCCGCAGCCCCCAGCCGGTGAGCAGCTCGACGCCGCGGGCCACCCGTTCGGGCCGGGTCGGGCCGGACGGCGACACCAGCATCACCGCGTCGCCGGGACGCAGGACCGGTGGGCGCAGGCAGTCGTCGGTGGACACGATCGCGAGCCTAGTGCGGCCGAGCCGGACCGTCCGGTGTCGGGCGTACCGGCTAGCCTCGACGTCGTGGCGACCGCGCTGGTGATCGAGAACGACCCGACCGACGACCTCCGCCGACTGGGGGAGTGGCTCACCGAGGGGGGTCTGGAGTTGCGCGTCCTGCGCCCGCACGCGGGCGACGCGCTCCCCGCCGACCTCGACGGGTACGCCGCCCTGGTGGTGCTCGGCGGCGACCAGCAGGCCTATCCGCTGGCCGACGACAGCCCGGGCGCGCCCTGGTTCCCGGCGCTGGAGGGGCTGCTACGCAAGGCGGTCCGCCACCGGCTGCCCACGCTGGCGATCTGCCTGGGCGCGCAACTGCTCGCCACCGCGCACGCCGGACGGGTGGAGCGCAGCCCGTCCGGGCCGGAGGTCGGCCCCACCGTGGTCGGCCGGCGCGACGCCGCCGAGACCGACCCGCTGTTCCGTTTCGTGCCGCTGATGCCCGACGTGCTCCAGTGGCACGCCGACGAGATCACCGAGCTGCCGCACGGCGCGACGCTGCTCGCCGCGTCCACCCGCTACCCGCACCAGGCGTTCCGCCTCGGCGACCGGGCCTGGGGGTTGCAGTTCCACATCGAGTGCGACACCGCGATGATCGCCGAGTGGTCGCGCGACTCGGCCACGCTCGCCGAGCTGGGCTACGACCCGGAGCTGGTGGTGGCCGCGTGCGACCGGGCGATGGCCGACGTCGAGGAGGCCTGGCAGCCGTTCGCGGTCCGGTTCGCCGCGCTCGCGCTCGGCGAACTCGGCGACGACAGCCCGCGCCGCAGCCTGCCGCTGCTCGGGGCGTGAGGTGACCCGGCCGGCCCGCGGGCGCCTGGCCCGCTACGGCTTCGCCGAGAGCGACACCGGTCCACGCGCCGTCGACCTGCTCGGCCCGGACGGGCTCGGCCTGTGGCGGCCGGACACCCAGGAACCCACCGACGACCAGGCCGTCGAGCTGCTCACCGCGCTCTCCCGGGCCGCCGACCCGGACCTGGCGCTGCGCCAGCTCCACCGGCTCGTCGAGGCGGAACGGCAGCACGGCGACGAGGTCGCCGTCCGCGACGCGCTCGCCGCCGACCCCGGCCTGCGCCGCCGGCTGGTCGCGGTGCTCGGCGCCTCCTCGGCGCTCGGCGACCACCTGGTCGCCAACCCCGGACAGTGGGCGGTGCTGGCCACCGAGCCGGACGGGCTCGCCCCGACCGCCGACGGCCGGCTCGACCTGACCGCCGCCGCCAAGCTGACCACGCTCACCGGCGCGGTCCCGCTGCTGCGGCAGGCGTACCGGTTGGCGCTGCTGCGGATCGCGGCGGCCGACCTGACCGGCGGGCGCGGCCTGGAGCAGACCATGGCCGCGCTGTCCGGCCTGGCCGACGCCACGCTGGCCACCGCCTACGACATCGCGGTCGACGAGCTGCCCGAGGGCACCACCCCGCCCCGGCTCGCGGTGGTCGCGATGGGCAAGTGCGGCGGCGACGAGCTGAACTACGTCTCCGACGTCGACGTCATCTTCGTCGCCGCCGGTGACGACGACCTGATCGCCGCCACCCAGGTCGCCACCCGGCTGATCGGGATCTGCGGGCTGGTCGCGTGGCCGGTCGACGCCGCGCTGCGCCCGGAGGGCAACCGGGGTCCGCTGGTCCGCACGCTCGCCAGCCACCTGGCCTACTACAAGCGTTGGGCCCGCACCTGGGAGTTCCAGGCGCTGCTCAAGGCCCGCCCGGCGGTCGGTGACCTGGTGCTGGCCCGGGAGTGGATCGCGGCGCTCGCCCCGCTGGTCTGGACCGCGGCGGAGCGGCCGGAAGCGGTCTCCGACGTCCGGTCCATGCGCCGCAAGATCCTCGACAACGTGCCGCCGAAGGAGCTGGAACGCGAGATCAAGCGCGGTCCGGGCGGCCTGCGCGACATCGAGTTCGCCGTCCAACTGCTCCAGCTCGTGCACGGCCGCGGCGACGAGTCGCTGCGCGTGCCGGGCACCCTGCCGGCGCTGCGCGCCCTGGTCGCCGGCGGCTACGTCGGCCGCGCCGACGGCGAGGCGCTGCTGCGCGGCTACCGTTTCCTGCGCGCCGTCGAGCACCGGCTCCAGCTCCAGGGCCTGCGCCGCACGCACACCGTGCCGACCGAGCCGGCCGCGCTGCGCTGGCTCGCCGCCGCGCTCGGCTACGCGGCCACCCCGGGCCGCAGCGCCGTCGAGGAGTTCCGCGCCGAGTGGGTCACCCACGCCACCGAGGTACGCCGACTGCACGCGAAACTGCTCTACCGGCCGCTGCTGGAGTCGGTGGCCCGGGTGCCGGCCGAAGGGCTGCGGCTCACCCCGGAGGCGGCCCGGCACCGGCTGGAGGTGCTCGGCTTCGCCGACCCGGCCGGCGCGCTGCGGCACCTCCAGGCGCTCACCGGCGGCGTCAGCCGCACCGCCGCGATCCAGCGCACGCTGCTGCCGGTGCTGCTCGACGAGTTCGCCGACGCCCCGGAGCCGGACCGCGGCCTGCTCAACTACCGGCAGGTGTCCGACAAGCTCGGCAGCACCCCGTGGTATCTCCGCCTGCTGCGCGACTCCGGCCCGGTCGCGCGCCGGCTGGCCCGGGTGCTCTCCTCCTCCAAGTACGCGGCCGACCTGCTGGCCCGGGAGCCGGAGGCGTTGCGGCTGCTGGCCGAGGACAGCGAACTGACCCCGCGTCCCCGGGAGACCCTCGTAGAGGGCTTCGTGGCGGCGGCGGTCCGGCACGACGACCCGGTCGAGGCCACCCGTGCGGTCCGCGCGCTGCGCCGCCGCGAGCTGGTCCGGATCGCCGCCGCCGACGTGCTCAGCCGGGCCGGGTCGCTGGCCCCGCTCACCCCACGCCCGCCGGGCGGCGGGGCACGCCGTCCCACGGTGGTGGACGTCAGCGCGGTCGGCACCGCGCTCTCCCACGTCACCGACGCCACGCTGGCCGCCGCGCTGCGCGCCGCCCGGGTCGCCCAACCCGGGCCACCGGGCCTGCGCTTCGCCGTGATCGGCATGGGCCGGCTCGGCGGGTACGAGTCCAACTACCTCTCCGACGCCGACGTGCTGTTCGTCTACGACCCGCCGCCCGGGGCGGACGAGAACGCGGCCGGGGCGGCCAGCGCCGCCGCGCACGCGATCGCGGAGGAGCTGCGCCGGCTGCTCTCCGCGCCGGCGCCTGACCCGCCGCTCGGCGTCGACGCCGACCTGCGCCCGGAGGGCCGGCAGGGCCCGCTGGTCCGCAGCCTGGCCGCGTACGCGCAGTACTACGCGCGCTGGTCGAAGGTGTGGGAGGCGCAGGCGCTGCTGCGGGCGCGGTTCGTCTGCGGCGACGCCGACCTGGGCGCCGAGTTCGAGGCGATGGTCGAGCCGGTGCGCTACCCGGCCGACGGGCTGAGCCGCGAGCAGGTGGTGGAGATCCGCCGGATCAAGGCGCGGGTGGAGACCGAGCGGCTGCCCCGCGGCGCCGACCCGGCCACCCACACCAAGCTGGGCCGGGGCGGGCTCGCCGACGTCGAGTGGGCCGTGCAACTGCTCCAGCTCCGGCACGCCGGCCGGCTGCCCGCGCTGCGCGGCACCCGTACCCTCGACGCCCTCGCGGCGGCCCGCGAGGCCGGCCTGCTCGACCCCGACGACGCGGCCGAGTTGGCCGCCGGCTGGACGCTCGCCGCGCAGGTCCGCGACGCGCTGATGCTGGTACGCGGCCGGGCCGGCGACCAACTGCCCCGGCACGGGGTGGAGCTGGCCGGCGTGGTGCGCCTGCTCGGCCACGAGGACCCGGGCGAGTTCCTCGACGAGTACCTGCGCACCGGCCGCCACTCGCGCACCGTCGTCCAGCGCATCCTCGAAGCCCCACTCTGACCTGATACCGGCCCTGCAACGTGCCGTCGCGTACGCACACCGCCTGTGCGCCAGCGTGCCGAGGAGTGTCCCAAGAAGAATGTGGCCCGCGCTGGGCTGTCCGGAAAGGGCACACGGAGCGGGTCTCGGGTGGGCGGGGTCATTCGGGCAGCGCCAGCGCCCAACCCATGATGCGCTCCGCCAGACCCGGTGGGATGCTCCCCGAGTTCTGGGCCGCGTAGTCGTCGATCGCGTCGGCGAGTTGTGCGCCGAGGTGAAGAATCAGGCCCCGGCGGTCGCCGTCGAACATGACGAGGAGCGCCGTGCGGGCGGTCGTGCACGGCCAAAGGCCGCCCGTCGCGCGGCACGTCCACCCCGGGCGGACCGGGGAGTGGTCGTCGGTGAGGTGATTCACGCCATCACCCCCGCAGCCAGCGAACAGCGTAGGGCCGCGGGTCGGCGGGGCGGGGCATCGAGTCTGCGGACGCCGTCGGCGCGAACGTACAGCGACCGGCGGGCGGTCGCGCCGCCGTCCGGGCCGAGCTGGTAGCCGTCCACCCAGCGCCACCCGTCGAAGGTCGTCCAGTCGAGTTCGCGAATCACGCGGAGCGTGATCGGGTGCGCGAACTGGGGGGACGCCGAACGGGTCAGGTGAAGCACGTCGCCCGCGCGAAACGCTGGAAGGGCGGGCGGGCCGACCGTGCGGCCACGGGGCGCGGTCATCGCCGCTCCCCGTTGCGCCGGAAGACGGTCGTCGTCGCGGGGGAGGACGCCCACGCGTGGCCGGTCGTCGGGGGGCGGGTGGCCGGTGGCGGGTAGAGCGGGGTTACCTGGGCCCGGCGACGCAACCTCAGGCAGTAGCGCCAGGTCATCAGACCGCAGGAGCAGGCCAGGCCGGGCGGGACCAGGCGCAGGCGGGGGCGGTGAAAGCGGGAGGAGAGGACGGCAATCCGGTAGAGCCTCGGCTTCTGTCTGTGCACGGCGCGCTCCTCTCATGGGGACTGGGAGAGGGGCCGCCCCGCGCTGAGTGACAGACGGACGAGGCGGTCCCGTGACTGACACGGTCGCCGGGCCCCTTCTCCCACCGGCCGCGCCGTCTAAAGAGCAGCCTGCCGAGAGTTGCGGGACAGTAACACCGCGTAGCAGTATGTAACTCAGACATCAGGGACGATCGGATGAGACAGAAGGATGAACCGGGCTGTCCAGCGAGCAATGTCAGAGGCGGGGCACACCGCCGAAAGCGTCGCAGCTCAGGTAGGCGTAGACCCGAAGACGGTTGCCCGTTGGGTCACCCAGGACCGCATCCCCCAAACTCGGCATCGCGCGACGGTGGCTGAGCTCCTTCGTCGGGACGCGGAGGAACTTTGGCCGGACGCGTCGCGGCGGCGCGACCCGAAGTGGTTTCGTCCATGGGCTGACATCGAGCGCGAGGCGCTGGGGCTGCGCTGGTTCGAAAGCGCAGTCATTCCCGGGCTGCTTCAGACTTCTGACTACGCCCGCGCCGTTCTCGCCAGTGGACTCCTCGCGGCGGACGCTGAGCATTTCGTCGAGGCTCGGCTACGTCGGCAGTCGGCCGTGCTGGACCGCCCTCGCCCGCCGCTGGTCGTATTCGTCATCGACGAGGGGGCGCTACGCCGAGGGGCACCCGATGTCCTCGGCCCGCAGCTTGACCACCTCGCCGCGCTCGCTCAGCGGCCAAACGTGATGATCCACGTACTGCCTCTGCGAGCCGGCCTGCACCCCGGCCAAGCGGGGCCGTTCATCATCGCCAGCACGCCCGAGGGGGACGACGTCGGCTACCTCGACGACCAGGCGGCCGGGCGGATCACTAATGACGTTGCTCCGCTGTGGGCGGTTTGGGATACCGTGAGGTCGGTCGCGCTGCCGCGAGACCAGACCGTCGAGCTATTGGAAGCACGATCATGGATGATCTGACCGGCGCTCAGTGGCGTAAGAGCACCCGCAGCAGCTCCAACGGCGGGGCGTGCGTGGAAGTCGCGGACAATCTTCCCGGCCGCGTTTTCGTGCGGGACACCAAGGACCGCGACGGCGGGACGCTCGCCTTCCCGCCCGCAGCATGGGCGGGCTTCGTCAACCTCGCTAAGGAGATCGGCCCGCTCGGCTGACCTCGACCACCTGGAGGCCCTCGGCGATCATGCCCGGGGGCCTTCAGCTTTCGCGGCGCGGGAACTGGTAGATACGCGACACCGGGCGGTCCTCGCCGCGCTGCGCCGTCCGTTCGTCGGCCCGCCCCAGTTCGTATGCCTCCTCGAAGTCGGGGGCGGACGGCTGCGAGGCCGGGTTCCGGCGACGCCGAAGCGCGGCGAAGACGACCGGTGATGAGTTCTCCCGCCCGCGTCCGTCACACCCTCGACGGGACACGACGAGACACGAGGATGACGAGATGAGCGCGCAGACGTGGCGGGCGGGGCGGGACGAGATCGACGGGCCGGTGTTCGCCGGGCTGACCGAGCGGCACCGGCGGGAGCTGCACGTGCACTGCTACCGGATGCTCGGGTCGTTCGAGGACGCCGAGGACGTGGTGCAGGAGACCTTCCTGCGAGCGTGGCGGCGGCGGGAGACCTACGCGGGCCGGTCGACGCTCCGGGCCTGGCTCTACCGGATCGCCACCAACGCCTCGCTGGACCTGCTCGCCAAGCGCCGCCCGGCGCCGGCGACCGGCGGTGAGGTGCCGTGGTTGCAGCCCTACCCGGACCGGCTGCTCGACGAGGTGCCCGGAGGCGACGCGGACGAACCGGAGGCGGTCGCCGTGGCACGGGAGACGATCGAGCTGGCGTACCTGGTCGCGGTCCAGCACCTCGCGCCGCGCCCGCGCGCCGTGCTGATCCTGCGGGATGTGCTCGGCTGGCCGGCGCGGGACGTCGCGGAGCTGCTCGGGGACTCCGTCCACTCGGTGAACAGCGCATTGCAGCGGGCCCGTGCCGGAATGCGCGCGCACCTGCCCGCCGAGCGGCAGGACTGGACCGGCGGCGAGGAGGACGCCGGCACCCGCGAGTTGGTCCGCCGCTTCACCGACGCCAGCGTGGCCAAGGACGTCGGCCGACTCGCCGCGCTGCTGCGCGAGGACGTGCGTTGCTCGATGCCGCCCACGCCGGGCCTCCAAGTCGGTCGCGCCGCAGTGGTCGCGGACTGGGTGTCGGACGGCTTCCCGGAGCTGGGGCGCCTGCGGGCCGTTCCCACCTCGGTGAACCGGCAGCCCGCCGTCGCCTTCTACCTCTGGCAGGAGGGGGCAGGCGCGTACCTGCCGCTGACGGTCGACGCCCTGCGCGTCAGCGGCGGGGCGATCGCCGAGATCGTCACGTTCCACGCCGACCAGTTCCCACGGCTCGGGCTGCCCGGGCGTCTGCCGGCCGACGACGCCGAGTAGTCCTGTGCGCATCCGCGTCCCCCGAAGCGAATCCTGGAGGAACGACATGACCAGCGCCAACGACGCCTCGGTGGTCGCCGGCCCGGCGCCGGGCCGGACCGGCCACCGCTTCCGCCGGCTCGCCGGCACCGGTCTGGTCGCCACGCTCGCGGCGGTGGTGGTCACCACCCTCGCCGCCGCCGTCGCCCGCGCCCTCGGCGTCGACTTCGCGGTCCCCGACGGCGGCGAGACCATCCCGCTGGGCGGGTTCGCGGTGGTAACCGGCTTCTTCTCCGTCGTGGGCGTGATCATTGCCGCCGCCCTGCTGCGGTGGAGCGCCCGTCCCGCCGAGCGGTTCGGGTGGACGGTCGGGTCGCTGACCGCGATCTCGCTGGTCCCGCCGTTTCTGGTGGGGGCGGACACCGCCACCGTCGCCGCGTTGGTCGGGCTGCATCTGGTGGCGGCGGCGGTGATGATCCCGGCCCTGACGCGGAGCCTGCGCCGCCGGGCCGGGTGACGGTCAGCCGGTGAGCGTGTAGGTGCCGGGGCGGGGCACCGTGACGGTGAGCCAGTCGCCGTCGGGGGAGAGCGTGGCGCCGTCGGTGACGGACAGCCAGCGGTCGTGGCGGACCCGGACCGGCACCGGACCGGCGACGGAGGCCCGGAACGTGACCGAGGCGCCGTCCTGCCGGACCAGTTCACCGGGCGCGCCGACCAGCGGCGTGGGGTCGGCGACCGCGTAGAGCCGCCAGTGCCGGTCCGACCAGACCTCGGTCAGGTACGGCTGCCCGGCGGCCACCAGTTCCGCCTCCGGCCGCCCCACCCAGGACAGTTCCGCGTCCGGCACGGCGACGTACTGCACCGCGTTGTCGGCCAGCCAGGCCCGGTAGCTGTCGGCGGTCAGCGGGACGCCGGTGCCGGCAGCGCCCGGCACGGTGGTGAAGAACAGCGGGTTGCGGTCGATGTCGGCCTGTCGCAGCCAGCCCCGGGCCAGCGGCACCTCGCCGAGGCGGGCGGCCTCCCAGTAGTTGCGGGTCGGCGGCACCTCCACCCGCCCGGTGAGCCCGCGCCGGGCCAGCTCCGCCCGCAGCGGCGCGAAGTACGCCGGATCGGCCGTCGGGTCGTCGGCGCTGCGCAGGTCGGCGGTGACCACCGGCGGCTGCCACCAGCAGACCGCCGCCAGCAGCGCGGCCAACCCGACCGCCCCGGCGGCCCGGGGCAGCCCGCGCCCGACCGCCTCGCGCCCGGCGAACGCGTCCCGGCGGTCGGCGGCGGGAGACAGCCGACCGGTCAGGCCGCGCGGCAGGGACGCGGCGGCGGCCAGCACCGGCAGCGCGAACATCACCACCAGGCGGGTGGCGTTCAGCCCGACCGGGGTGGGCAGCAACGCGGCCGCCAGCACCCCGGCCGCGGAGAGCAGCGCGCCCACCCGCACCGGCCGGTACGCCACCAGCGCCGCGACCAGCAGGCTGGTCACCACCGCGTGGACCGTGTCCGCCCGGCTGATGTTCATCCAGCCGCCCTCCCCGAACAGCAGCCCGGTCACCGCGAGCGGCCCGGCCGCCGGCACGGCGAGCAGCAGGCCGTCGGCGTACCGGCGGGTGAGCAGCAGCGCGACGCCGGCGAGCCCGACGAACAGCCCGGCCACCGGGCTGGCCGCGGAGGCGAGCAGCGCGGCGACGGCGACCGTTGCGGCGCGCATCCGGTTGGCCCGGCCGGTCACGTCGGCGGGCAGCGTCAGGGCGAGCAGCGCGGCCAGGCCGAACGTGACACCGAGCGCGTAGGTGACCCGGCCGGAGACCAGGTTGCCGGCGATCGTGACGACCCCGACCAGGCTGCCGAGCAGCGGGCGGGGCACCCGGAGCCGGACCAGCAGGGCCGCGAACGCGGTGGCCGAGGCGAGCAGCGTCAGCGCGCCGGTGGGGCGTACCCCGAGCAGCGCCATCAGCGGCGGCGAGACGAGGCTGTAGCCCCACGGGTGCACGCCGCCGTACCAGCGCAGATCGACCAGGGCCGGCCCGTGCGCGGCGAAGAAGCCGGCGCGCGCCACCTGGGCGGACAGGTCCGAGCCGGTGGCCGGCAGGACGAGGAGGAGCACGGCGAGGACGAGCGCCGACGCGGCGGACACCGCCACCACCCGACCGCCCCGCATGCCCACCTCCTGATCGCGAACCACCGTACTGGCAGCATGACGAGGGTGTCTCACCACCTCTCGCGCTGGACCGGCCTGGCGGGCTCGGTGTTGCTCGCCGTGGCCGCGTACGTCGGCGGCGCCCTGCCCGACGGCGAGCTGCGCCCCACCCCGGTCAGCATCTGGCAGGGCCCGGACGGGCCGCTGATCATCGGACTGTGGCTGGCCGGCACCGCGCTGCTGGCCTGGGCGTGGTGGTCGTTGCGGAACCGGGTGCCCTCGGCCAGCTGGGCGTTGGTGACCGTCGCGCTGTGGATGCTGCCGATGCTCGTCGCCCCACCGCTGGGCAGCCGGGACGTCTACGCGTACGCCTGCCAGGGTGCCAGCTTCTCGGCCGGGATCAACCCGTACGAGCAGGGCGTGTCGGCGCTGCCCTGCCCGTGGCTGGACACCATCTCGTACATCTGGCGGGACACGCCGGCGCCGTACGGGCCGCTGTTCGTGCTGATCGCCGGCGCGGTGGTCAAGGCCACCGGGTCGCTGTGGGGCGCCGTCGCGCTGTTCCGGGTGCTCGCCGTGGCCGGGGTGGCGCTGACCGCTTGGGCGCTGCCGGCGCTGGCCCGCCGCTGCGGGGTGCCGCCGAAGCAGGCGCTCTGGCTGGCGCTGGCCAGCCCGCTGGTGCCGGTGCACCTGGCCTCCGGGGCGCACAACGACGCGATGATGGTCGGCCTGCTCGTCGCCGGGCTGGCCGTGGTGGCGAGCAGGCCGGGCCGCCCCGGGCCGTTGCTCGCCGGCGGGTTGCTGCTCGGCCTGGCCGCCGGCATCAAGGTCACCGCGCTGGTGGTGGTGCCGTTCGCGGCGCTCGCCGCGGTCGTCGGGCCGTACCGGATCCGGACGCTGGTCCGCGACGGCGGGTGGGTGGTCGGCGGCGCGCTGGCCGCGCTGGCCGGCGCGACGCTCGTGGCCGGTCTCGGGCTCGGCTTCATCAGCGGCCTGGAGCAGGGCGGGCTGGTGGTGGCCTGGACCTCACCGCCGACCGCGGTCGGGCAGACCGTCGGGTACCTGCTGGCGCCGTTCGGCGTGCACGTCGACGCGCTGCCGGTGACCCGGGCGATCGGCATGGTGGTGCTTGTCGCGCTGCTGGTGTGGCTCTGGTT
Source organism: Micromonospora sp. NPDC049240 (assembly GCF_040647835.1). Lineage (NCBI taxonomy): Bacteria > Bacillati > Actinomycetota > Actinomycetes > Micromonosporales > Micromonosporaceae > Micromonospora > Micromonospora sp. NPDC049240. The sequence goes on along the minus strand of NZ_JBEZCX010000009.1, from coordinate 2,126 downwards.
CCGGGCGTGGCGCCGGGGCGAGCCGTTCTGGTACGCGGCGCTGGCGCTGGTCGCCACCGTCGCGCTCGCCCCGCTGTTCCACCCCTGGTACTGGCTCTGGCCGCTGGCCGTGCTCGCCGCCACCGCGCGCCGTACGCGCTGGTTCTCGATCGTCACAGTGGTGTCGTCGTTCCTGGTGCTGGCGGACGGGACCGGTTTACCCCGGTACACCAAGATGCCGGGTGCGCCGCTGATGACGCTGTTCGTGATAGTGCTGGTCGTGTGGTTGGTACGGTCGGCTCGGAAGGGGCGGCAGCCGGTTCCGGTGGAGTGAGGAGTGTGCCGGTGAGCGAGCCCGACGCGCCGGTCCGGCCGGTGGCCGCCGCGCTCGCCCGGTACGCCGGACTCGCCGGTGCGGTCCTGCTCACCGCGGCCGGCTGGCTGGGCGGGGCGCTGCCCGACGCGCCGCCGCGTACCACGCTCGCCGGTCTCTGGCAGGCCCCGCACGGGCCGGTGACGCTGGGCTGCTGGCTGGTGGGGACGGTGCTGCTGGTCGGCGCCTGGTGGTCGCTGCGCTGGGGCGCCCCGTCGGGCCGGTGGGCGTACCTGACGGCCGGGCTCTGGTCGTTGCCGCTGCTGGCCGCGCCGCCGCTGGGCAGCCGCGACGTCTACTCGTACGCCTGCCAGGGCTGGACCTGGACGCAGGGGGTCAGCCCGTACCGGGTGGGGGTGGCGGCGGCCGGCTGCCCGTGGACCGGTTCGGTGTCGCCGATCTGGCGGGACACGCCCGCGCCGTACGGGCCGTTCTTCGTGTTGTTGGCCGGGCTGGCGGTGCTCGCCGGCGGTGGCCTGGTCGGGGCGATCGTGCTGCTGCGGCTGGTCGCGGTGGCCGGGGTGCTGCTGGTCGCCGCCGCCCTGCCCGGCCTGGCCCGGGCCGCCGGGGTGCCGGCCCGTCGCGCGGCCTGGCTGGTGCTGGCCTGCCCGCTGGTCGGGGTGCACCTGGTGGCCGGCGCGCACAACGACGTGCTCGCGCTCGGGCTGCTCCTGCTCGGGCTGCTGGCGCTCGTCCGCCGGCCGGGCACGCCGCGCGCGCTGCTGGTGGCCGGCGTGTTGTTGGGCCTGGCGGTCGCGGTGAAGGCGGTCGCCGTGGTGGTGTTGCCGTTCGCGGCGCTCGCCGCGGTGTCCGGCCGGCACACCTGGCGGGCGCTGCTGCGCGACGGTGGCCGGCTGGCCGCGGCGGTGCTCGGCACGCTCGTCGTCCTGTCGCTCGCCACCGGCCTCGGGTTGGGCTGGGTGGACGGGCTCGGCCGCAGCGGCGACTCGCAGCAGTGGACCTCGCCGCCGACCGCTGTCGGTTTCGTGATCGACTACGCCGGTGAGGCGGCCGGGCGTGACCCGCACGCCGTGCCGGTGACCCGGGTGGTCGGGCTGGTGCTGCTGGCCGGGCTGCTGGTGGCGCTCTGGTGGTGGGTGTGGACGGCGCTGCGCCGGTCGGGCGCGGATCGGCAGCGGGTGGCGTTGTTCGGGGGCGGGCTGGCGCTGGCCGCCACCGTGCTGCTCGCCCCGGTCTTCCACCCCTGGTACGCGGTCTGGCCGCTGGCCCTGCTCGCGGTGGCGGTGGTGTCGCCGGCCCGGACCGTCTGGTTCGTGGCGCCCTGCGCGGTGGCCTCGGTGCTCACGCTGCCCGACGGCACGAACCTGGCCCGGTTCACCAAGGCGCCCGGCGCGGTGCTGATGACGGTGCTGGTGGTGGCTGTCGTGGTGGCCGGCGTCCGGGCCGGCCTGCGCCGCCGGCACCTGCCGCGCTGACACCGGCCCGCCAGCGGAACGGCCGGGCCGGCCCCGCGGAAGGCGGAGCCGGCCCGGCCGGTGCTGACGAGAGTGTGCTCAGCAGTCGAAGTACATCGCGAACTCGTGCGGGGTCGGGCGCAGGCGCACCGGGTCGACCTCGTTGGCCCGCTTCCAGTCGACCCAGGTGGAGATCAGGTCCGGCGTGAACACGCCGCCGTCGAGCAGGTAGTCGTGGTCGGCCTCCAGCGAGTCGAGCACGGCCGACAGCGAGCCGGGGACCTGCTTGACGTCGCCCCACTCCTCCGGGGGGAGGTCGTAGAGGTCCTTGTCGATGGGGGCCGGGGGTTCGATCTTGC